>NZ_JBFAZD010000018.1:0-182130 GCF_040681655.1 Streptomyces sp. NPDC051662 | reverse complement strand
GTGGGCCGCCTCGCGCACGACCGGGCCGCTTGAGCGGGCGGTGAAGGGGGGCGCGCAGGGGTCGTGTCCGGGACGTAGAGCGTGATTTGTGGCGCATGACCGCCCGAACCAACGACAGGGCAGCTGCGCGCCGTACGGGGGTCCGGGGGTGTCCCCCGGGAAAGCACAGCATGCAGTCCCGGGCGCGAGCCCGGAGCGACCACCGGCGACAACCCGCACCCGGCCACGCACCCGCACCCCGCCGGAGGCGCACCGCACCCGCACCCCCGCCGGAGGCGCACCGCACCCCGGAAACCGCCCCCCGCCGGAAGGCGCCCACGCGCACCGCCGGACGGCTACGCTCGGGGCTTATGGAGCATGAGGTGTTCGTTCCGGTCACGGCAGAGGCTCTTCGGCAGGCGCTTGGCGATCCCGTTCGTGTCGCCCGTTGTGTGCCGGGGCTTCAGCACGACGCGGAGGAGTCGGCCGGGCCGCTCTCCGGGCGTATGAAGGTGCGTATCGGCGGTCACACGATCACCTATCGGGGCACGCTCACGCTCACCGAGCGGGACGGTGTCTTCGAGGTGGAGGGCGAGGGCGAGGAGGTCCGGGGCGCCGGCTCCGCCAAGTTGACGCTCACCGTGCGGTTGATGGAGACGCCGGACGGTACGACGCTCGCCTTCACGGGCGGATCGCGTTCGGAGGGCCGCCTCGCGGAGTTGCCCGCCGAGACGACGACCGCCGCGGCGCGTCGGCTGCTGGACCGTTTCGTCGCGCGGCTGGGGGAGGAGACGGAGCCGCCGGAGGACATCGTGGCGGAGGCGCTGTCGGAGTTCGGACCCGAGGCGCCCGGTCTCGCTCTTGACGGGGAGACCGTCTCCGGCGAGGGGGACTTCATCATTCCGGACGAGCCGCCGGCCGAGGCCGCGCACGCGCGCCGCACCATGATCGGGCGCAGCGCCGAGGAAGTGGATCACGCGCCGCCGCGTGGGCGTTACGCGCCCGTACCCGCTCCCGACGCCGGTGGCGCGCGGGCCACACTGCGCTGGGTCGCGCCCGCCGCCGCGCTCGCGCTCGCCTCCGCCGTGGTGGTCGGACGGGCACTGCGTCGGCGCAAGTAGTGTCGTGGTGTGAGTAGCAGCGAAGAGAACATCCGACTGGCGGCGGGCGACGCCGAGTTGACCATCGACCCGGCGAACGGCTGCCGGATCAGCAGTCTGCGCATCGGCGGGACCGAACTGCTGCGCCAGGGCGAGCGGTACGGCTGCTTCCCGATGGTGCCGTGGTGCGGGCGGATCGAGAACGGCCAGTTCCGCAACGGCGGGGTCGTCCATCAGATGCCGCTCAACTCCCCGCCGCACGCGATCCATGGCACCGGCCGGGACACGGCCTGGCGTCCCGCGCGGGTGGCCGGGAGCGAGGCGGCGTTCACCTATGACCTCGCCGACCCTTGGCCGTACAGCGGCCGGGTCACCCAGACCTTCGAGCTGACCGAGGACTCGCTGACGCTGGGGCTGGGGGTGGATACCCACGACACGTCCTTCCCGGCCCAGGCCGGCTGGCACCCGTGGTTTCTGCGTGATCTGGGGGGAAGTGAGGCGCGTGTCGACTTCGATCCCGCGTGGCAGGAGGAGCGCGGGGCCGACCATCTGCCCACCGGGCGCAGGATCACGCCGCGCCCCGGTCCCTGGGACGACTGCTTCGGGATGCCTGACGGTGTCGAGGTGACCCTGACCTGGCCCGAGCGGCTGGAGTTGAAGGTCACGAGCCGCGCCGAGTGGGTGGTGATCTATGACGAGCAGTCGGAGGCGGTCTGTGTGGAGCCGCAGTCGGGTCCGCCGAACGGGCTCAATACCGCGCCCCGGCTGGTCACCCTCCTGGAGCCGCTGGAGATCGCCGCGACCTGGCGTTGGCGGCGGCTCTGAACACAGGACCTAAGCTCGTGGGCATGACTGACGTACGGGCTGAGCTGCTGCAACTGATCAAGGACAAGGCCGTGGTGCACGGCAGGGTGACCCTCTCCTCGGGGCTTGAGGCCGACTGGTACATCGATTTGCGCCGGATCACGCTGGACGGTCATGCCGCGCCGCTGGTCGGTCAGGTCATGCTCGACGCCACCGCCGATCTGGACTTCGACTGCGTCGGCGGGCTCACGCTGGGCGCCGATCCGGTGGCGACGTCGATGCTGCACGCCGCCGCTGCGCGCGGGCAGCGGCTCGACGCGTTCGTTGTCCGTAAGGCGCAGAAGGCGCATGGCCTGCAGCGCCGGATCGAGGGTACGGACGTCAAGGGGCGCCGCTGTCTGGTGGTCGAGGACACCTCGACCACGGGCGGTTCGCCGCTGACGGCGGTCGAGGCGGTACGTGAGGCCGGCGGCGAGGTTGTCGCGGTCGCGGTCATCGTGGAGCGGGGCGCCGCTCCGGCGATCGCGGAGGCGGGTCTTCCGTACCTCAATGTCTATGCGCTGGATGAACTGGGTCTCGGCTGAGCTGGGCTTTCGGCCGGGTCTCGGCTGTTTCACGTGAAACGGCCGGGACCCGGGTGGAGTCCGTACAGGAGTCTGGAAAGATGGGGGTGACGATGACGTCGCCCCCAGGTCAGGGACAAGCACCTCTCACCCGCACATCACAAGGAGCGGCCCGATGCCCATCGCAACCCCCGAGGTCTACGCCGAGATGCTCGATCGGGCGAAGGCAGGCAAGTTCGCCTACCCGGCCATCAATGTGACCTCGTCCCAGACCCTGCACGCCGCACTGCGTGGCTTCGCGGAGGCCGAGAGCGACGGCATCATCCAGATGTCCACCGGCGGTGCGGAGTTCCTGGGCGGCCAGTACAACAAGGACATGGTGACCGGTGCGGTCGCCCTCGCCGAGTTCGCGCATATCGTGGCCGCGAAGTACGACATCACCGTCGCGCTGCACACCGACCACTGTCCCAAGGACAAGCTCGACGGCTATGTCCGTCCGCTGCTCGACATCTCCGCCGAGCGCGTCGCGGCCGGCCGTAACCCGCTCTTCCAGTCGCATATGTGGGACGGCTCCGCCGAGACGCTCGCCGACAACCTGGCCATCGGTGAGGAACTGCTCGCCAAGGCCGCCGCCGCCAAGATCATCCTTGAGGTCGAGATCACCCCGACCGGCGGCGAGGAGGACGGCGTCAGCCACGAGATCAACGACGAGCTGTACACCACCGTCGAGGACGCGCTGCGCACGGCCGAGGCCCTCGGCCTCGGCGAGAAGGGCCGCTACCTGCTGGCCGCGTCCTTCGGCAATGTCCACGGCGTCTACAAGCCGGGCAATGTCGTGCTCCGCCCCGAGCTGCTCAAGGACCTCCAGGACGGTGTGGCCGCCAAGTACGGCAGGGCCGCCGGCAGCCAGCCCTTCGACTTCGTCTTCCACGGCGGCTCCGGCTCCACGGCCGAGGAGATTGCCACCGCGCTGGAGAACGGCGTCGTGAAGATGAACCTCGACACCGACACCCAGTACGCCTTCACGCGTCCCGTCGCGGACCACATGCTGAAGAACTACGACGGTGTGCTGAAGGTCGACGGCGAGGTCGGCTCCAAGAAGACCTATGACCCGCGTACCTGGGGCAAGCTGGCCGAGGCGGGCATGGCCAGGCGTGTCACCGAGGCGTGCGCCGCGCTGCGTTCGACGGGCACCAAGCTGAAGTAACGCGCGGGAGCGGTATCTCCCGTACGGCGGGCCCGGCATCGGTCACGATGCCGGGCCCTTCGTTACCGTCCGCCGGGTCGCCACCGGGCTTCGGGACGAGGATGATCCCCGTATGGACATCAGGCTGTCCTCCGCCAAGGGGCGCTGGGTCATTCTGACGACGGTGCTCGGCTCGACCATGGCCCTGCTGGACTCGACCGTCGTCAATGTCGCGCTGCCGCATATCGGGGACTCCCTGAACGCGAATCTCGCGGACCTCCAGTGGACCGTCAACGCCTACATGCTCACGCTGGCCGGGCTGATCCTGCTGGGCGGATCGCTCGGCGACCGGTACGGCAGGCGGCGGATCTTTGTGATCGGGATCGTCTGGTTCGCATGCGGCTCGCTGCTGTGCGGGGTCGCGCCGAGCGCCCTCGTGCTGATCATCGCCCGCGCCCTGCAAGGTGTGGGCGGGGCGCTGCTCGTACCGGGCTCGCTCGCGATCATTCAGTCGAGCTTCCACCCGGACGACCGCGCGCGGGCCGTCGGGGTGTGGTCGGGGCTCGGTGGGGTCGGCGCGGCGATCGGCCCGTTTCTCGGCGGCTGGCTGGTCGACGGTCCCGGCTGGCGCTGGGTGTTCCTGATCAATGTGCCGCTGGCCGCGCTGTGCGTACCGGTGGCGCTGCGCCATGTACCGGAGACCAGGGATCCGGCGCACCACGGCCGGTTCGATGTGCTGGGCGCGTTCCTCGGTGCGGCGGCGCTGGCGCTGATCACCTACTCGCTGATCGGCAAGGCGGTCTGGTCGGGGGTGGCGGGGGTGCTGGTCGCGGTCGTCTTCGTACTCGTCGAGCGGCGCAGACCGGATCCGATGCTGCCGCTGTCGATCTTCGCGTCCCGGCAGTTCAGCGCGGTGAATCTGGTGACGCTCTGCGTGTACGCGGCGTTCGGCGGCTTCTTCTTCCTCGCCGCGCTCCAGCTCCAGGTGGTCGTCGGGTACTCGGCGCTGGGCGCGGGGGCGGCGCTGCTGCCGACGACCGTGCTGATGCTGCTGCTCTCCGCGCGCTCCGGCGGACTGGCGGAGCGGATCGGCCCGCGGATCCCGCTCACCGTGGGGCCGCTGCTGTGTGCGGCGGGGCTGCTGCTGATGCTGCGGGTGGGCCAGGGCGCCTCGTATCTCGCGGATGTGCTGCCCGCGCTGGTGGTGCTGGGGATGGGGATGGTGACCCTGGTCGCGCCACTGACATCGACGGTGCTGGCCTCCGTGGACAACGCGCGCGCGGGTCTGGCCAGCGGTATCAACAACGCGGCGGCCCGTGCGGCGGGCCTGCTCGCGGTCGCCGCGCTGCCGCTGCTGACGGGTACGGGCCTGGAGGCGTACCACTCGGCGACCCAGTTCGACACCACCTTCCACCGCGCGATGCCGCTGTGCGCGGGCGTGCTGGTGGCGGGCGCGCTGATCGCCTGGGCGGCGGTACGTACGCCGAAGGCGGCGGCCGACCGGACCGAGCCCGAGTGCCGGGTGAACTGCGGACTGTCCGCACCGCCCCTGGAGCGGCTGGCAGGGGAGGGAGCGGCCGGCGGTGGGGGCGGCGGTGCCGGCGGGCCGGGCAGCGGTACGGGCGGGGGGCCCGGTGGCGGATTCGGTGGCGCTCCGGGCAAAGGTCCGAGTGGGGGTCCGGGCGGCGGTACGGGCGGGGGTCCTGGCAGAGGCGGGGACGCGGGGTCCGCCGGGCCGGAGCAAGGCAGACTGTAGGTATGGCCATCCATGAAAACCTGCTGGGGGGACCGCCCCCCACTCAGCTGCCCGACGATCCCGAGCCGCGTGAGCTGCTCGCGAACGGCACGCCGCCCGCCGACGTCGCCGCGAAATATCCGACCTCCTCGCTGGCCTGGGCACAGCTCGCCGACGGCGCGTTCGAGAACGGCCATGTCGTCGAGTCGTACGCGTACGCCAGGACCGGCTACCACCGCGGGCTGGACTCCCTGCGGCGCAGCGGCTGGAAGGGGCACGGCCCGGTGCCGTGGGAGCACGAGCCGAACCGCGGCTTCCTGCGTGCCCTGCACGCGCTCGCCCGCGCCGCACAGGCGATCGGGGAGCAGGACGAGTACGAGCGCTGCGCGACGTTCCTGCGCGACTCCTCGCCGCTCGCGGCCGACACCCTCGGCTGACCGGCGCCTGCCCGGCTGATACCCGTCTCCACGGCGGCTCCCCGACCGGGGGCCGCGCGTTCCCTCACGGCCGCCACGCAACCGATCGTTGCTGATCGTCCCCAAGCGGAACCCATCGAAGGCCCCGTCCGTCATCAAGGGCGCGGGCCTTCGGTTTGATCGATCGCGCGCAGCAGATCATCAGCCCGCCCCGGCACAGAGGCCACCCACCCGCGCCTCTCCCCCAACGCCGGTCGCACCAGGGGAGACGTTCGTTTTGGGTAAGCGCGCCGCAGTCCGTCGAATAGGCCGCCGCGGTCGTGACCGTGTCCGTGCCCGCGTGCGCGGGAAGCGCCGTGGTCGCGGCCGTCCGCCCGCCCGGCTGGCCCTGGTAGCACTGGGCCTGGTCGCCGTACTCCTCGGCGCGGGCGCCGCCGTCGCCGCCTGGCGGGGTGGCGGTACGGGGGAGGGCGGGGCCACCACGACCGCCGACGTGCTCCCCGCGTCGCCCGTCGCGCCGTCCCCGGAGCTCTCGTCCCCGAAGCCCCCGCCCCCGCCCTCGTCGTCCCCGTCGCCCAGCGGCGAGCCCGCCGAGGAGGAATCCCCGGAAGCGCCCCATGTCCCCGCCTCTGGCCCCGGCACCTTCACCACCGCGCGGGCGCACGGCGACCCGGTCGGCGAGGGGCCGCCGCGCCGCTACCGCGTCCAGGTCGAGAACGGGATCGACCTCTCCGCGAAGGAAGCGGCGGCCGAGATCGAGCGGATCCTCGACCATCCGCACGGCTGGGCCGCACACGGCCGGGGCTCCTTCCAGCTGGTCTCCGCGAACGCCGACTTCGTCATCCGTATCGCCACCCCGGCCACCGCCGACAAGCTCTGCGGCGCCCAGGGACTCGACACGCACGGCGAGCTGAACTGCGAGACCGTGGACGGTGTCGTGGTCAATCTGCGGCGCTGGATCCTGGGGTCCCCGACGTTCGAAGGACCGGCCTCCGAATACCGGCATCTCATCATCAACCACGAGGTCGGCCACGAGATCGGCCTGCGTACGCATCTGGGCTGCTCCGGCCCCGGCCGGCTCGCCCCGGTGATGATGCAGCAGATCAAGGGCCTGGACGGCTGCACGTCCAACGCCTGGCCGTACGACAAGAACGGGAAGTACATCACAGGCCCGGAGCTCTGACCCCGGATTATGATGCCGGGAGGGGACCGGGGCTCCGTAACCAACACGGAAGGGGCGGACCGCTACCCGGAGCACATAGCGAGGAGACAGAGATGTCGCACGCCTCCGATGTCCCCGAAGCCGGTTCGGAAGCCCCGAACCTCGACTTCGCCGGGACCACCCCGTACGAGGACTATGTCCAGGCGGACGTCCTCACCCATCTGCAGCACCCGCGCTCCGACGACCCGGGCGAGATGGTCTTCCTCGTCACGACACAGGTCATGGAGTTGTGGTTCACCGTCCTCGTCCATGAGTGGGAGACCGCGTCCCGCGCGCTGCGTGAGGACCGGATCCCGGTGGCGATCGACGCGCTCAAGCGGTCCGTACACGAACTGGAAGCGCTGAACGCCTCCTGGAAGCCGCTCGGCCGGCTGACGCCCGCGCAGTTCAACTCGTACCGCGCCGCGCTCGGCGAGGGCTCCGGCTT
This sequence comes from Streptomyces sp. NPDC051662, assembly GCF_040681655.1. Lineage (NCBI taxonomy): Bacteria > Bacillati > Actinomycetota > Actinomycetes > Kitasatosporales > Streptomycetaceae > Streptomyces > Streptomyces sp. NPDC051662. Next base: position 174,698 of record NZ_JBFAZD010000018.1, on the reverse strand, counting down.
CCAGTCGGCGATGTACCGGCGCATGGAGTTCCTGCTCGGCGACAAGTCCGCGTCGATGCTCGTCCCGCACCGGGGCGCGCCGCGCGTCCACGCCGAGCTGGAGAAGGCGCTCCAGGAGCCGAGCCTGTACGACGAGGTCCTGCGGCTGCTCGCCCGGCGCGGGCTGCCGGTGCCCGCGGACGTGCTCGACCGCGATCTCGCGCGCCGGTACGAGCCGTCGCGGGCGGTCGAGGAGATCTGGGCCGGGATATACGGCGAGCCCGATCAGCACACCGAACTCATCGGGCTCGGTGAGGCGTTGACGGATGTCGGCGAGCTGGTGTGGCGATGGCGCAACGACCATCTGGTGGCGACGAGGCGGGCGATGGGATCCAAGACCGGTACGGGCGGCTCCGCGGGCGTGGCCTGGCTGGAGAAGCGGGCCACGAAGAACGTGTTCCCCGAGCTGTGGACGGCGCGCAGCCATGTCTGAGCCACGCGAACCCGAGTCACCAGTGTCCGCGTCACACACGACCTCCGGGACCCGTGAACACCACGCGTCCCAGGACAAGTCCCTCGCCGTTCAGGCCGCGATGCTGGACTCCGCCGACGAACTGGCCCCACTGCGCGATCTGTTCGCCCTCCACGACGACTCCGTCTATCTCGACGGCAACTCACTGGGCGCGCTGCCCCGCCATGTCCCCGAGCGCGTCCAGGATGTGATCACCCGGCAGTGGGGCGAGCTGCGTATCCGTTCCTGGACCGAGAGCGGCTGGTGGACCGCGCCCGAGCGGATCGGTGACCGTATCGCCCCGCTCGTGGGCGCGGGGCAGGGCCGGATCGTGGTCGGCGACTCCACCAGCGTCAATGTCTTCAAGGCCGTGGTGGGCGCGGTACGGCTGCTGGATCCGGCGGAGCCGGCCAGGGACGAGATCCTCGTCGACGCCACCACCTTCCCCACGGACGGATACATCGCGCGGTCCGCGGCCCGGATGACCGGCCTGCCGATCGTCCCCCTCGACCCCGAGAAGCTGCTCGGCGCGCTCGGGCCGCGTACCGCCGTCGTGCTCGTCAACCATGTCGACTTCCGGACCGGCCGGCTGCACGATCTCCCCGGGATCACCGCCGCCGTGCACGAGGCCGGGGCGCTCGCCGTCTGGGACCTCTGCCACAGCGCGGGCGCCCTGCCGGTCGGTCTGGACGAGCACGGCGTCGACCTCGCGGTGGGCTGCACGTACAAGTACCTGAACGGCGGGCCCGGTTCGCCCGCCTTCCTTTACGTCGCCGAGCGCCACCAGGCCCGCTTCGACTCCCCGCTGCCCGGCTGGAACTCGCACACCGATCCGTTCGCGATGTCCCAGGACTTCGCGGCGGCGGACGGCGCGGTACGGGGCCGGGTCGGCACCCCCGACATCCTCTCCATGCTGGCCCTGGAGGCGGCCCTCGATGTCTGGGAAGGGGTGAGCCTGGCGGCGGTACGGGAGAAGAGCCTCGAGCTCACGGACTTCTTCCTGGAGTGCGTGGAGGCGTACGCGCCGCCGGGCCGGGTCCGTTCGCTCACGCCCGCCGCGCACGCCGAGCGCGGCAGCCAGATCGCACTGCGCTGCGCCGAGGCGCCCGCCGTCATGGCCGCGCTCATCGCCCGGGGGATCGTCGGAGATCTGCGCAGGCCGGACGTGCTGCGCTTTGGATTCACCCCGCTCTATACGGGTTTCGCCGACGCGGAACGGGCGGCGAGGGTCCTCGGTGAGGTCCTGACCGAGGTGCCGGCCGAAAGCTAGGCCCTGTCCTGGCCACAGTGACCCGGCGGTCGCCCCCCGCGACCGCCGGGCATCGGGGTGAACGGGCCCCCGTGGGGCTGATAGCGTCCCCGCTGATCAGGTCAATTCGGCCCCCGTACCGAAAGGTTGGAGCAAGATGCCGGACCCCGCCGCGCACGATGCCCTTGCTCGTGACGCCGCAGAGACCGAATCGGTCTTCTCCCATCCGGTCGTCCGGCCCGATGCCACCGCCGCGTACGGCGAGCACCCTGATCAGGTGATCGACTTCTACGCCCCGCGGGGCGACCAGGAGCGCGTGCCACTCGTCGTCGTTCTGCACGGCGGCGCCTGGCGCGCGCCGTACGACCGTACGCACCTGACCCCCTTCGCGGACTTCCTGGCCCGCCGCGGATTCGCCGTCGCCAATGTCGCGTACCGGCGGGGTCCCGCGATTCCGCAGCAGGGCGACGGGCCGCCCGTGGCGGGGCGCTGGCCCGAGACGTTCGACGATGTGGCCGCGGCGATGGACGCGCTGCCCGCGCTGGCCGCGGGCGCGCTGCCGCGGGCCGACGCGCGGCGGACCGTGCTGACCGGTCACTCCGCGGGCGGCCATCTCGCGCTGTGGGCGGCGGCCCGGCATGTGCTGCCGGTGGGTTCGCCGTGGCGGCTGCCGGAACCCCCACCGCTGCGCGGGGTCGTCGCGCTGGCGCCGATCGCGGATCTCGTACGCGCCGTTGAGCTGGATGTGTGCGGTGGGGCGCCCATCCAACTGCTCGGTGGCGAGGAGGAGTTCAAGCAGCGCAGGGAGAGCGCGGACCCGGCGGCGCTGCTGCCGACGGGGATCGCCACGGCGGTGGTCCAGGGCCGTACGGACCTCACCGTGCCGTACGCGGTCTCCGAGGCGTTCGTGGACGCGGCCGGCCGGGCGGGCGAGATGGTGGGGCTCACGCTGCTGGAGGATGTCGGTCACTTCCCGCTGATCGACCCGGCGGCGGACGCGTGCGCGGTGGTGGCGGAGGAGATCGCCCAGCTCGCCTGGTGAGGACCCGCGCCTTCCGAGCGCGGTCTCCCCGCGCCTTCCGGGCGCCGGGAGACGCGGACAGAAACCGACCGCAAGCCTCCCTACGGTCTCCCCATGACCCAGAACACCAGCCAGACCGTGCTTGTGACCGGCGCCACCGGAACCGTGGGCCGGCACGTCGTCGCCGAACTCCTCCGCCGCGGTCACACCGTCCGCGCGCTCACCCGTGACCCCGAGAAGGCGAGAACGGTCCTCCCCGGCGTCGATGTCGTACGCGGTGATCTCACCGACCCGGCGAGCCTCGCCCCCGCCCTCGAAGGCGTCACCGGGATTCATCTGATCACCTTCGGCGGGGCGCTGTTCGCGCCGTTGGAGACCGGACCCGAGATCGTGGAGCTGGCGCGGAAGGCCGGCGTCCGGCGGGCGACCGTCCTCTTCGGTGGTGAGGAGACCCCGCTCCAGCGGGCCGTCGAGGCGAGCGGGCTGGACTGGACGGTGGTGCAGCCCGTCGAGTTCATGTCCAACGCGCTGGAGTGGGCGGAGGCGATCCGTACGGAGGACACCGTGGCCGAGCCGTTCGCCGGCCGGCTGAGCGCCATGATCCACGAGGCCGACATCGGCGCGGTCACGGCGGTCGCGCTCACCGAGGAGGGGCACGCGGGCCGTACGTATCTGATCACCGGGCCCGAGACCCTCACCCTCCAGGACAAGGTGGACGCGCTGGCGGCGGCCCGGGGGCGGGAGATCGCGCTCGTGGAGCTGAGCGAGGAGACGGCGAAGGAGCGGTGGCGCGCGGCGGGCCGGCCCGAGGATGTGATCGACTTCCTGATCATGGTCTACCGGGACACTCCGCCCGAGGGCAGGACCGTGGTGGGCACGGTCGAGGAGGTCACCGGCAGGCCGGCCCGTACGTTCGCGGAGTGGGCGGCGGAGCACGCGGCGGCGTTCCGGGCCTGATCCCGACCGCCGCCGCCTACCGCCGCCTACCGCCGGCCACCGCCGGCCACCGCCGGCCACCGCCGGCCACCGCCGGCCACCGCCGGCCACCGCCGGCCACCGTTTCGAGCGGCTTCCGACAGCTTCCGACAGCCTCCGGCCGCCGCCCACCGTCTCCGGCGCACGTCATCCCTGGTGAGTGCCGGAGACGCGCAGTAGTACCTGGGACGGACGGGCAAGGATCCGCTTCGCTGGTGACGACCCCGTCCCTCCCTCCGCTTACCGTGGCAACGTGACCGAGACAGATACCGGGAAGACCCGGAGCCCCGAGTTCCGCTTGGCCATGGGAGCGCTTGAGGGCATGCGCCAGGACCTCTTCCACGACGCTTTCGCCTACCGTCCGCTCGAACCCATGCGGACGGACGGCCCGATCACCCGCCGGCTGCCGGGCCGGATACGTGAGCACGCGGTCTGGACCCCGCATGTCCTGATCACGGCGTCCGCGCTGATGGTGATGTTCGTCGGCTTCGCCGATGAGGGCAGTCTGTTCGGCTTCCTTCCGGCGATCCCGGTCCTGCTCACCATGGTCAGGCCGGTGGGTGCCCTGTGGCTGTCGATGGCGGTCTCCGCCGCGCTGGGCGCCTTGTCGTACGACGCGTGGCCCTGGGGGGCCGCCAGTTTCCTCGGTTACCTCACCGTGCTGACGGTGGCCGCGATCCGTACCCGCCCGCGCACCGGCGCCTATATGTGGGTGCTCACGGCGGCGTACGCGTTCTGCATGGAGATCCTCTTCAACCGCGGCTACGGGACCGGAGGAGCCCCCACCTCGTTGATGATGCTCTTCCTCTCCGCGCTCGTCCTGCTGACCGTGACCGTGCTGCATGTCCGCCGCGAGGCGGAGCAGGAGGTCGCCGCGCAGCAGAGCGTCACCGCCGTCGAACGCGACCGGCGCACGCTGCTGGAGGAGCGCACCACCATCGCCCGCGAGCTGCACGATGTGGTTGCCCACCACATGTCGGTCGTCGCGATCCAGGCCGAGGCGGCCCCGTACCGCGTGGAGAACCCGCCGCCCGAGCTGGAGCAGGCGTTCGTCACGATCCGGGAGAACGCCGTGGCCGCGCTGACGGAGCTGCGCCGGGTCCTCGGGGTCGTACGGGCGGAGGACTACGAGGCGCCCGACGCCCCGCAGCCCACGCTCGCCGATCTCGACGGACTGCTCGGGAACGTCCGTGACGCGGGGCTGACCGTGGAGAAGACGATCACCGGATCGGTGCGCTCACTGCCGCAGGGTGTCGAGCTGTCGGCGTACCGCATCGTTCAGGAAGCCCTCAGCAACGCGCTCAGGCACGCGCCCGGCTCGACCGCGCGGGTCGAGATCTCGTATGTGCTGGGCGGGCTCGGTCTGCGGATCGTGAACACTCCGCCGCGCGGTCCGGTCAAACCGTCGCCCGGCTCCGGGCACGGCATCACGGGGATGCGGGAGCGTGTCACGATGCTCAACGGCGAGATGACCGCGGACCTCCTGGAGGACGGCGGCTACGAGGTCGCGGCCTTCATTCCGGTGGCCGCCGTGCGGGACGGGGACGCGTCATGACCATCCGGGTACTGATCGTCGACGATCAGGTGATGGTCCGCGAGGGCTTCTCGGTCCTGCTGAACGCGATGCCGGACATCGAGGTCATCGGCGAGGCGGTGAACGGCCGCGAGGCCGTGCGCCAGGTCGCCGTGCTCCACCCCGACGTGGTGCTGATGGACATCCGGATGCCGGAGCTGAACGGTATCGAGGCGACCCGCGAGATCGTCGCGGCGGACGCCGACGCGAAGGTCCTCGTGCTGACCACCTTCGACCTCGACGAATACGTCTACCAGGCGCTGCGCGCCGGCGCCTCCGGCTTCCTGCTGAAGGACGCCTCGGCCCGCCAACTGGCGGACGGTGTACGGGTGGTGGCCTCCGGCGAGGCGCTGCTCGCGCCGACCGTCACCCGCCGTCTGATCACGGAGTTCTCCAAACTCTCGGAGACCCCGCGCGCCCCGGCGATGGCCAGGATCGGTGATCTCACGGAGCGCGAGACGGAGGTCCTGGTCCTGATCGCGCAGGGGCTGTCGAACGCGGAGATCGCCGAGCATCTGGTGGTCGCGGAGTCCACGATCAAGACGCATGTGAGCCGCATCCTGGTGAAGCTGGGGCTGCGGGACCGTACGCAGGCGGCGGTGTTCGCGTACGAGGCTCGGCTGGTGACACCGAGCTGAGCCGAGTCCGAGCGGGGTGGCGAGTATCGGTCATGTGATCACTCGCACGAGTGATCGCACCGGAAAGAACCGTTTCGTCCGCTCGGGGGCACGCCACGCTGGTGTCCACCTGACAGGAGGTGCACCATGACAGTTATGGCAGAGCGCGCGGTCCAGATGTCCGTCGAGGAGTTCGAAGAGATCGCCAAACTCATCGAGAGGCAGTCCGACACCGTCAGGTTGGAGTTCATCAACGGACGGATCGGGTTCAAGGGCGTGACGGATGGCGACCACAGCGAGATCGTCAGGTGGCTGCAGAAGCGCTGCATGCAGGTTCGGTCCGACCTGTGGCTTTATGCGGGGGGCGAGTTGGGGCTGCTGGTCGAGGCATACCGCAAGGGCCGGGCCAAGCCCGATGCCGTCCTTGCCCCGGAGGGGAATTTCGCGGGGCAGGGAGACTGGGCCGACCCGGCGCGCGTCTTGATGACGGTCGAGGTGACGTCGTACGACTCGGACACTGATAAGCGGGACCGGAAAGAGAAGCCTCTCGCTTACGCCGTCGCGGGGATTCCTCTCTATCTGCTGATCGACCGCGACGACTGCACGGTCACCGTCCACAGTCGGCCGGCGCCTGAGGGCTACCGCTGTCGCCAGGTGGCGAACTTCGGAGAGACGGTCACTCTCCCCGACCCCGTCGGTATCGAGCTGGACACCGAGATCCTGAAGCACTACGTGCGCTGACGCGCGCAGCGCCACACATCGGCCCGCCTTGTCCACAGGCTGTGGACAAGGCGGGCCGCCCGCGTCTCCGGTCAGTTCAGCAGGTCGCGGCGGCGCAGCCCCGCCAGGCCCGCCGCCACCAGCGCCACCGCGAGCGCCGTCAGCACCACCGCCGGTGTCCAGGCCATCTCCTCGCCCGGCAGCTTCGGCAGGTGTCCGAACGGCGAGAGGTTCATCACCGACTGCGGCAGCTCCAGCACCGGGCCGATCCAGCCCAGGGCCAGGGCCAGGCCCGCGACTCCCCACGCGGCCACGGCCGCCTTCGGGAAGACCCCGTACAGCAGGACCGCCAGCGCGCCGAGGACCCAGATCGCGGGCAGTTGGACCAGGGCGGCGCCGAGGATTCCCGGCAGATCGTCGCCGTAGCCGAGGAAGAGTCCGAGCCCGCCGAGCACCATGATCAGGACCGCGCCGCCGAAGGCGATCGCCAGATGCCCGGCGGCCCAGCGGAGCCGGCCGACCGCGCCCGCGAGGACCGGTTCCGCGCGCCGGCCGGTCTCCTCGGCGTACAGCCGCAGTACGGACGCGACCACGTACAGAGCCGCGACCATCCCCAGCATGCCGACCATCGCGGCCAGGAAGGCGTCGGTCAGTCCCTGCTGGCCGCCCATCCGCTGGATGATCCGCTGGGTTCCCTCGTTGTCGCCGACCAGATCCGCCGCGCCGTCCGTGATACCGCCGAACATGATCCCGGAGAGCAGGAAGCCGATTCCCCAGCCGAACACGCTGCCGCGCTGGAGGCGCCACGCGAGCCCGCCCGCCGTGTCGATCGCGCCCGTCGCGGGTCCCGGTCGCGCGGGGAGGAAGCTCATGCCGAGGTCGCGCCGGCCCGCCAGGGTGTACGCGAGGACGGCCTGTACGGCGATCGCGGCCAGCAGGACCAGCAGCACCCACCAGCGTTCGTCGGCGTAGGCGCGTACGTTCTCGGCCCAGCCGATCGGGGAGAGCCAGGTCAGTACGGACGAACCGTCGTCGGTCGACGCGTCGCCCGCCGCTTTGAGTACGAACGCGGCGCCGATGACGGCGGCCGTCATGCCCTTCGCGAGCCGGGCGTTCTCGGTGACCTGCGCGGCGATGGCGGCGGTGCAGGCGAAGAGCATGCCGACCCCGCCGGTCGCGAGGCCGAGCGCCAGCGCGCCGGTGGCGGCCTCCCCGTTGCCGACGAGCCCGGCGGTGACCGCCAGGACCAGCGCGGCGTTCGCGATCAGCGCCGTGAGCAGCGCGGCGGTCAGCGGCGCCCGGCGCCCGACCATCGCCGCCGAGAGCATCTCCTGACGGCCCGTCTCCTCTTCCTCCCGGGTGTGCCGTACGACGATGACCAGGCTCATCACCGCCGCGAGCGCGGCGCCGAAGGCGATCATGCGCCAGGAGGTGAGCCCGCCCACGGAGTCGCTGAAGACGGGTCCGTACAGGGCGCGCAGTGAGCCGTTGGCGGACATCGACTGGATGAGATCGGCCCGTTTGGCGTCCGTGTCGTACAGCGTCGAGACGGACTGCGTGACGGACAGGAACGAGGCGCCGAGCACCAGCACCCACACGGGGACGATGATCCGGTCCCGGCGCAGAGCGAGCCTCAACAGCGTCCCGGTGCCGGCGAGTTGCCGGGTGCCGCCGGTGCGTGCCAGCGGCACGGCCAGGGTGGTGGCGGTCATGACGCGACCGCCGGATCGGTCGCGGGCGCGCCCTCGGCCGGGTAGGCGTCGTCGGCCGCGTAGTGGCGCATGAACAGCTCCTCCAGGGTGGGCGGGGTGCTGGTCAGCGAGCGGATGCCGGACTCGGAGAGGGAGCGCAGTACGGCGTCCAGCTTGTCGGTGTCGACCTGGAGCCTGATCCGCTTCCCCTGGATGTCGAGGTCGTGCACACCGGGGAGCCGGCCCAGTCCGTTCGGCTCGCCGGAAAGCTCCGCGCTCACGCTCGTACGGGTCAGATGGCGCAGCTCGGAGAGCGAACCCGACTCGACGGTCACACCCTTGCGGATGATGCTCACCCGGTCGCAGAGCGCCTCGACCTCGCTCAGCACATGGCTGGAGAGGAGCACGGTCCTGCCCCGGTCGCGCTCCTCCTCGACGCACCGCTGGAAGACCCCCTCCATCAGCGGGTCGAGCCCGGAGGTCGGCTCGTCGAGGATGAGCAGATCGACGTCCGAGGCGAACGCGGCGACGAGGGCGACCTTCTGGCGGTTGCCCTTGGAGTACGTACGCCCCTTCTTGGTGGGGTCCAGTTCGAAGCGCTCGACGAGATCGGCCCGCCGGGCCGGGTCCAGCCCTCCGCGCAGCCGCCCGTACAGGTCGATGACCTCGCCGCCGGAGAGGTTCCGCCACAGGGTCACGTCCCCGGGTACGTAGGCCACGCGCCGGTGCAGTTCGACCGCGTCCTTCCACGGGTCGCGGCCGAGCAACTGGGCCGCCCCCGAGTCGGCGCGCAGCAGTCCGAGGAGGACTCTGATGGTGGTGGACTTACCTGCTCCGTTGGGGCCGAGGAAGCCATGGACCTCGCCGGTCTCGACGGCGAGGTCGAGGCCGTCCAGCGCGTGCGTCCGGCCGAACGACTTGTGCAGTCCGGCGACGGTGATTGCCTTCGTCATGTTTCGGAACGTACGCTACTTTCACAAAATTATGAAGTTAAGGAAGCGTAAAAAGCGTTCGGGTTAAGATCGAAGTGGACGCCGAGCAGGGGAGACGATGGGCCGATGAGTAGCGAGGACCAGAGCCGCGAGGGCCGGCCCCGGGGCGCGAGCGGGAGTGAGAGCGGTCAGGCGAGCGGAAGCGGGGACGGTACGCCGCGGGACGAGGAAGCCGTGTCCCGCTTCGTGGAGCGCTTCGCGGCCGACATGACCGAGGCCGGGATGCAGCGCACGGCCTCCCGGGTCTTCGCGGCGCTGCTCGCCTCGGACGACGCGAGCATGACCTCCGCCGAGCTGAGCGAGAAGCTGCGGATCAGCCCCGCGGCCGTCTCGGGGGCGGTCCGCTACCTCACGCAGGTCAGCATGGTCGGCAGGGAACGTGACCCCGGCTCGCGCCGGGACCGCTACCGGCTGCACAACCAGGGCTGGTACGTCACCATCACCCAGCGCGACTCCGTACTGAGCCGCTGGGAGAACACCCTGCGCGACGGCGCCGAGACGCTCGGCCGCGACACCCCGGCGGGGGCGCGGGTGGCGGAGACCGTCGAGTTCTTCGAGTTCCTCCAGCAGGAACTGCTCGCGCTGATGGACCGCTGGAAGGACCACCAGGAGACAAAACGCGCGGCGGAAGCCGGCGGCGCGGGCTGAGGGGGCGGGTGGGCTTGAGGGGGCAGTGAGCGGGCCGAGGAGCGAAGGGGCTATCCGACTATCCGAAGCCCGCCCCCGCCCCCGCTCCGGCCCCCGGACCCGCCACCGCCCCCGCCGGAAGCGTCAGCTGCCACGCCTCCGGCCGGAGCGTCCAGGTCCGGGTCCGTACCGGGCCCGTGACCCGGGTGTCCGCGCGGTAGCGGAAGTCGGCGCCCGAGACCGTGACGGACAGCGCGCTGGCGCGCACCGGCTCCTCCGAGGCGCGCGTACGGATCACGACCTCGGCGCGGCCCCCGCGGGAGGACACCCGTACGCCCTCGACCGGCTCGTCCAGATCGTTCAGCACTATGCCGTCCGCCTCCACCCTCAGCCGGTGGTGCGCATGCGCCGCGAACACCGGCGGGACCGGCCGTACGAGCGTACGGACCAGCGAGCGGCAGGTGTGCCAGACCGATGCCACCGACGCCGCGCCAGGGACCGCGCCCAGGACCGCGCCCGTCGCGGGCAGCGCCGGGATCCGCAGATCCCCCAGCACCACCCCGTCGCTGTCGTCGACCAGCAGATCGAGCCGGCGGGCCGCGCCGTCCAGTACGGCCCTCGCCGCCGCCACCGCGCCCGTGGGCACGCCCAGGGAGCGGGCCAGCTCCACGGAAGCGCCGATCGGCACCAGCGACAGGGCACCGGAGGCCAGCTCCCGTTCCCGGTGGAGCAGGGCGACGGTCCGCAGCAGCGCCCGGTCGTCGCCCACGACCACCGGCCGTCTGCTGCCCCGCCGGGCCAGCGCCCGGGCGAATTCCTCGGGGCCGTCGGGAAGACAGAGCTTCACCCCCGCACCCGCACTGAGCACGTCCTTCGCGATCCGGACCGATTCGCCGTCGGTCCTGCGGGCGAAGGGGTCGATGACCACCAGAAGCTGTCGCGCACCGTTCTCGGCGGGCTCTGCAGCCGACACCTCGGTCCTTCCTCGGGTAGCATCTTTGTGCAAGAGCCCCTTGCGCTATTGCGCCAGGGGCTTCGTCTATTCCGGGGCATCCGGTTCGACGGTCAGGACCGCGTCGTACAACGTCGTGCGGTGTCATACGCGTAGATATGGCGTACACGCGCCGTATGAACGGCGTTTGCGCGCCCCCTGGCCTTGGACATGCCCCGCCCGGAAGGGGTGTACGCCTGTGCCCGCACTTGTGCTGCTCGGTGCTCAGTGGGGTGACGAAGGCAAGGGAAAGGCCACCGACCTGCTCGGTGGGTCCGTGGACTATGTCGTGCGCTATCAGGGCGGCAACAACGCCGGTCATACGGTCGTCGTGGGCGACCAGAAGTACGCACTGCATCTTCTCCCTTCCGGAATCCTCTCACCGGGGTGCACCCCGGTGATCGGCAACGGAGTGGTCGTCGACCCGGCTGTCCTGCTCTCCGAGCTGAGCGGGCTCAACGAGCGCGGTGTCGACACATCCAAATTGCTGATCAGCGGTAACGCGCACCTGATCACGCCGTACAACGTAACCGTCGACAAGGTGACGGAACGGTTCCTCGGCAAGCGGAAGATCGGTACGACCGGCCGTGGCATCGGCCCGACCTACGCGGACAAGATCAACCGCACCGGTATCCGCGTCCAGGACCTCTACGACGAGTCGATCCTGGAGCAGAAGGTCGAAGCGGCGCTGGAGTCCAAGAACCAGCTGCTCGCCAAGGTCTTCAACCGGCGCGCCATAGAGTCCGGGAAGGTCGTCGAGGAGCTGCTGACGTTCGCGGACCAGCTCAAGCCGTACGTCGCGGACACGACACTGATCCTCAACAACGCGATCGACGAGGGCAAGGTCGTCCTCTTCGAGGGCGGCCAGGGCACGCTGCTCGATGTGGACCACGGCACGTACCCCTTCGTCACCTCGTCCAACCCGACGGCGGGCGGCGCCTGCACGGGCGCGGGGGTGGGGCCGACGAAGATCAGCCGGGTCATCGGCATCCTCAAGGCGTACACGACGCGCGTCGGCGCGGGACCGTTCCCGACGGAGCTGTTCGACGAGGACGGCGAGGCGCTGCGCCGCATCGGCGGCGAGCGGGGCGTCACGACGGGCCGCGACCGCCGCTGCGGCTGGTTCGACGCGGTGATCGCGCGCTACGCGACGCGGGTCAACGGCCTGACGGACTTCTTCCTCACCAAGCTGGACGTGCTCACGGGCTGGGAGCGGATCCCGGTGTGCGTGGCGTACGAGATCGACGGCAAGCGCGTCGAGGAACTCCCGTACAGCCAGACGGACTTCCACCACGCGAAGCCGGTGTACGAGTACCTGCCGGGCTGGTCCGAGGACATCACGAAGGCGAAGACCTTCGCCGACCTGCCGAAGAACGCGCAGGATTACGTGAAGGCGCTGGAGGCGATGTCGGGAGCGCCGATCTCGGCGATCGGGGTGGGTCCGGGCCGTACGGAGACGATCCAGGTCAACTCGTTCCTGTAGGAGCTGCTAGTTCCTGTGGGACTCGTGGGACCTGTAGGACCGGGAGGAAAACGGGGTCCCCGGGGGAGAGACCCCGGGGACCCGGTCACACCATCCCGGCGAAGAGGAAGCTACCGGGCTGCGCGGGGTCGGCGACCAGGAGGACCTGGTCGCCGGCGCGCGGGATCGCGAGCTTCGACACGATGGTCTGGAGCGTGACGTGGTCCGCCGCTCCGGCCGGCTGGACGACGAGGTCCACGATGGGGTCGAAGTTGACGAGCTTGCCCGTGTCGCTGATCGATACGACGGCGGCGACGGTGGTGGGCGCGCCCATGGCGATCAACTGCTGAACGCCGGCAGCGGAGTTGTACGCGCCGATCGCCCCCTGAAGCTGGGCGAAGTCCTCACGGCCGACGAACGCGCGTGTGGTCCGTCCATAGAAACCCTTGCCACTGGCCACCTTGTTCGCGATCTCGGCGGCGCGCTCTTCGCGGCTCTTGCGCTTCCCGAAGATACCCATGACGTCCATCCTTCTGCGGCGTGGTGTGTTGCCTGGTGAGATGGACGCTAGGGGCGCGACGGGACCTACCGATCCCAGGTTCGGGGTGGGTGGGGACGGGGGTGGTCGGGGTGGGCTGGGGGGAGGGGTCCCCGGAGGGCTGGGTTCGTGGGGCGGGTTCGTTCCCGGCCCGCTGGCCGGTGGGTGGTCTGCGCGGGAGTGGAGTGGGGCGGCCCGGCCCCGGCTCAGCGGCTGGCTCCCGTGGGTGGCTGGGATTCATGCCCGGCTGGTGGCGGTTCGACTCCGGCGGTGGGTTCGTGCCGAGGGGTAATCGGGGTGACCCGGAGCGTTTGGTGTCGGGTGGGGGCCGCCCCTAGGTTTCAGTTTCGCGGTTGCGGGTTGGGCGTCAAGGGCGCTCCTTTGTCGCGTCGGCTGCGCCGATTGCGCTTCGCTTCACCCTGGACACCCAACCCTCCACCGCAAGTGCAGCTTTGAAGGGGGGCGGCCCGGGGGGAGGGGTCCCCGGGGAAGCTCCCTTGTCCAAAGGTCCGCTCCCGGCTTTCAGCCCGGTGGGCCCTGCGGGGCGCGCGGCAGTGGAGTGGGGCGGCCCGGCACCGGCTCAGCGAGCTGATGTGGGTGGGGTGTTGGGACTCATGCCCCGCTGGTGACACTCCATTGACGGGTGCACCTGTAAGTCGAGGCAGACGGGCCTGTCACCTGCCCCCAATGTCCCACTTTGGAAGGGCTTTGGGGAGTGCTCCGGCGGGTGATGCGTCCTGCGTTCGGTTAAGTCGTCCCCACGACACATCACCTCCTCTGACTGGCCCACTCGGCGCCTCGTCAGTCACAGCCACCCCACCACCCACACAGCCTCACCAGCGGGGCATGAATCCCGACCGTCCACGGGGGTCAGTCGCTTTGCCGGTGCCGGGCCGCCCCATTCCACTGCTGCGCAGACCACCCACCGGCCCGAGGCCGGGAGCGGACCCTCCGCACATGGGAGCTTCCCCGGGGACCCCTCCCCCCGGGCCGCCCCCCTTCAAAGCTGCACTTGCGGTGGAGGGTTGGGAGTCCAGGGTGAAGCGAAGCGGAATCGGCGCAGCCGACGCGACGAAGGAGCGCCCTTGACGCCCAACCCGCAACCGCGAAACTGAAACCTAGGGGCGGCCCCCACCCGACACCAAACGCTCCGGGTCACCCCGATTACCCCTCGGTGTGAACCCCCGCCCCCGCGCCCCGCCCCCGCGCGCAGTTGCGGTTCGTCAGACGATGACGGGGATGGTCTCGGAGGGGTTGGTGGACCAGTTGGTGACGATGGGCTTGTCCACGGTGGCGGTGTCCGGGAGCTTGAGCTCGGCGGGGTTGGGGTCTTCTTCGGCGACGGCGATGATGACGTTCTCGAACTCCGTACCGTCATTGCTGTCGGTGGTCTTGGGGTTGATACCCGTGTATGCGACGGCGGAGCCGGTGAGCTTGATGGGGTCTTCGCCGCCCTGTCCGACAGGGGAGGCGACGCCGTCGGCGTCGGAGCCGAAGGACACGGTGGGGGTGTTGATGTCCAGGTAGCAGGTGATGCCGGACTTCGCCTTGGCGGTGACGCGGTAGTAGCCGCCCGCCTGGGACTCCGAGGTGACCGTGAAGTCCAGGTCGTTGGTGCCGCAGGACTGCCCGTAGCCGCTCTTCCCGCCGTCGCCGGAGTCGGACTTGTCGGTGGAGCCACTGGAGTTGGAGTCGGAGCCGCTGGAACCGGAGTCGCCGGTCGAGGAGTTGTCGCTTCCGCCGGTGCCGGCGGAGGCGGCGGCGGAGGGGGCCACGGTGCTGCCGGCGTCCGAGCCGTCGTCGGGGTTGCAGGCGGTGGTGGTGGCGGCGAGGGCCGTCACGGCCGCGGCGGCCAGGACGAGGCGGGCGGAACGGGCGGCGAGACGCGAGCGCATCTTGATCTCCAGCGGCTGTCGGTTGCGGTGCTTCCTGCTGACACCGATGACACTAGGGCTGGGTCGATCCTGAAATGATCCTGTACATGTCCGGGTTCTGTCTCAGCGACTCCGGTCCAAGTAACAGCGCTGGATTGCACAAACCCCAGCTCATCTGACCGCGTCGAGCCGTGCGGGGCCGGACTGCGGGCGGCCCCGCTCCGGCGCACGCGGACCAGGTGAGGAACCGTGCCCAGGCGTCGGGGCGATGGCGAAGGTGGGGCCTTCGGCGTTCTTCGAGTCACGGACGTGGACGGCGTGGGGGCAGGTCGGCTTCCGGCTCTCCGCGCTCGACGGCCGTGGCGGACCGTGCGGCCAATGCGCCTGTGACAGAACGAAGACGGCGCGGAAGACCGCCTGTAACTCGGTGCGGGATACAAATACTTCCGACCACATGCACCGCACAGGTTCTGGAGGAACACCGTGAAGTACACCCGCCTCAGTGCTCTCGCCGCCCTCGGGGTCGCCGCCACCCTCTCGCTCACCGCCTGTGGCAACGGGGGCTCCGGGAAGGACTCGTCCTCCAGCGTCTCCTCGTCCTCGTCCTCGTCTTCTTCGTCCTCGGACGGTAGCTCGAAGTCGGAGGGCGGCTCGGGCTCCGGCGGTTCGGAGGCGAGCAACGCGAAGTCGAGCTCCGGTGAGGACACCGAGGCCCGCGTCGGCGCCGCGAACGGCGCGACGGAGACCGGCGGTCAGGTCAAGTTCTGCAAGACGGAGGACCTGGCCATCGATGCCAGGGACGCCGCGCCCGACGAGGTCTCCGGCAGGATCGACATCACCATGATCAACCGGGGTTCGACCACCTGCTCGGCGACGGGCTTCGCGGGCGTCGACATCAAGGACGCCGACAACACCTCGAACCCCATCGAGCGCGGCCAGGCCCAGCCGCGTATCACCACCCTGAAGCCCGGCGACGCCGCTGTCTTCAACCTCGCCTACGACATCGACAACAGCGGCGACAGCCTTTCGGACCCGACCAACATCGAGGTGACGCCCCCGAACGAGACCCACACCGTGAGCCTGAACTGGCCTGCGGGCGCGGGGGAGATCAAGGGCGCGTACACCGACGTCGAGGTCTACCCCACGCACACGACCGAGTAGGGACGAGCGCCGCCCCGGCGTCCCGCGAGCAACCGGGTGAGCGGCCTCGTTCGAAACCCATTTCAACGGAATTCCGCTTCGCGCGACAGACTCTCGACTGGACAACCCCGAAGCTCCGCACCCCCGAGACCGGGGACCGCTGGACCTGGCTCCCGATCGTTTCCCACCCCCAGCTCCGGCCGGCCCGGCCCCTCGCCGAAGACCTCCGCCCCCCCCCGGGTCCGCCGGGGGTTGGCGGCTTCGGTTTCTGTCACGGTGTGATGTGGCGGTAGCTGACGACCCCGGACGGGCTGGGGAGTTGTGCGGTGGTGACTGTACGGCCGGTGCCGGGCGAGTGGATGACCTTGCCGTCGCCGATGTAGAGCTGAACGTGCCCGCCGTTGTTGCTGATGATCAGGTCGCCCGGCATCAGTCCCGCGCGGGTTGTGGCTTTGCCGGCCTTCACCTGGCCCCAAGTGGTACGAGGGAGCTCCACCCCGGCTTTCTCCCAGGCCCGCATCACCAGACCTGAGCAGTCGTAACCGCGCGGGCCGGTGCCGCCCCAGACGTAGGGCTTGCCGAGCTGGGTCCGCGCGAAGGCGACCGCCTTCGCCCCCGCCTTCGGTGCCTTCTCGGGTGCCTTCTTCTTCGGCGGGTCGGACTTCGGCGAGTCCGACTTGGGCGGGTCGGCCTCCCGGAACTCCGGCTCAGGCAGCTCCCGTTGTGCTTGCGCTTGCGCTTGCGCGGAGTGCGGGGTCGCTGGGACGCGCAGGGCGTCTCCGGCGTAGATGAGTGTCGAGGTCCCCAGATCGTTCAGCCCCTGGAGGACCTTCACGCTCGTGCCATGAGCGCCGGCCAGGGCGTAGAGCGTGTCACCGGGGCGCAGGGTGACCTTCTCGGCGGCCGTCGTGCCGGCCCCCGTGGTGTCGGCCCCGGCCGGGGTGGCCGGCTTCTTCGGCGTCTCCTTCACGGGCTCGGGTATGACCGGCCCGTACGGTGTCTGCGGCGAGGGAACGGGCGCCGGCCGGACCTCCAGGGACGACGGCTCGGACGGGCCGTGCACTGCCAGCAGCACCCCGCACACCAGTGAAAGCACGAACATCACCACCAGCGAGGCCACCGACCACAGCCTGTCGGCACGGCTGCTCCGAGTCCGCGGCTTGCGGTGCGACACCGGCCCCTTGGCCTGTGCCTGTTTCTGTTCCTGTGCCTGTTCCTGTGCCTCTGCTTGTGCCTGAACCTGTGCCCGCGCCGTCCGCGGCCGCTCGTGCTGCGCAGCCTGCCGCGCGGGCCTGAGCAGCGTCTGCTGCGCCATCACAACCTCCCTCTCGGGCCGCGACCCCCGCGGCTCCGGGATGAGGCTGTATCGCCGTCGTGGTGTCCCGCCAGATCCTCACGCGTCCCGGACAGTCCCGGTCCGTCCGAGCTTCCGAACCCTGTTGGGACAGACCGTCCGACCATCCCCGGACGCCCCCTCTGACCAGCACGGACGATCCCGGACTGTCCCAGCCGCGGCAATCCATTGCCGCAACCCGATCCCGGCGACGACGCTTCTGTCACCGCCCCGCACCGACGGGTGACGCCCTGGTCGAAGGCGTCGCCACACCACTGCCGGGCCGGCCCAGCCACCGGTGTCGACGACCGCAGGCGGGCCAGACAGCAGCCGAGGCGCTTCGAGAGAAGCAGCCCGGTCTCATCCCACTCAGCCCTTACACAAGGAGCATCAGCATGCGCAGCACACGAGCCCGCTCACTGGCGGTGGCCGCTGTCGCCGCAGGTCTGCTGGCCGGTGGCATCACCGCCGGCACCACCGACGTGTTCACCGGCGACAAGCCCACCGACACGATCGCCAACGCGGCTGCGGAAGAGTCGCAGAACCAAGCCAGGACCGCGATGAAGCCGCCGTGGAGCGCGAAGAATCCGCCGTGCATCGGCGAGAAGAAGATCGCGAACAAGAAGTTCGTCAAGACTGTCTACGAGTGGCCGGACGACCCCGCTCACGTGCAGAGCATGCCCGGACCGGCGAAGACCACGTGGGAGTACAAGGTCGACCTCACCGGCAAGGTCAGCGCCACCTTCGGCATGAGCTACAAGGTGATCAACGCCGGTCTCGGGTTCGAGATCAACAAAACCCAGACCGTCAGCAAGAAGGTCGAACTCAACCTGAAGGACAAGACTCACTACCTGGTCCGCGCGGGAAAGGTCTACAAGCAGTACCAGTTCGACGTCTACGAGCAGCAGGCCCAGTTTGCCTGGGTGACCTCGACGGATGCCCGCTGCAACCCCTACACCTGGGTGAAGATCGGCAGCGGTACCGCCCTCAGGCCGTGGACGGACACGTACAGGGTCACGAAGGTCACCAAGCCAAAGACTCCCGCCGGACCCGCTCAGCAGTCGCAGGGGCTTGCCCAGTAAGTACAGGTGTCCTGGGGCAACAGCGCCGCCACCCCGAAGATCCGCGTCATGTCGACCTCGCCCGACGCTCTCCTGTCGAAGGTCAGCTTCTCGTACTGACCAGACCCGGGGAGCGAGCCCGGTCGGACCTGTCAGGCCAACAGGTCCGACCGGCTCACCGGTGTCGACGACCGCGGGCAGTGCGAAACCCGCCGAGGGCGACCCCGCGCAAGGGTCCGCCCGGCTGCCCGGAACTCACTCATCCCAGCAAGTCGGGTCGCCCGGGGGGTGCCTCGCTGTCCTTGACGAAGGACAGCGAGGCACCCCCCGGATCCGCGTGGCCCTCGGTCCGGCAGGGTGCCGAAGCACAGCGGCCGGCGCGCTCTCCTAAGCTGCCCCGTGGATGACTGATCTCCGACAAAAGAGATGGGGGAACCGGCGTGGACGGGGGAATGCCGCAGCCGCACGACGTCAGGAATTCCGCGGAGTTCGTGGCGGTCATGCGTCAGTTACGGCAGTGGGCGGATCTGAGCTATCGGGAGTTGGAGCGCCGCGCGGGGGCGGTAGGGGACGTGCTGCCGCGCGCCACCCTCTCCGGCGCGCTGAGCAGGCAGGAACTCCCCCGCGAGGACCTGCTGCCCGCTTTCGTCCGGGCCTGCGGCGGTGATGAGGCCACGGTCGAGGCCTGGGTGAAGGTCCGCAAGCGTCTGGCTGTCGAGGCCGAGCGGTATGCCTCCGCCGCCGGGTCTCCGGCGGACTCGGCGCCCGCCGCGCAGGACCCGCGGCAGGACCCGCGGCAGGACCCGCACGGCGGACCGGTGGAAGAGGCCCCGGACGGTGCCGACGACGAGGCAGGCGACACAGACACCGCCGAAGCGGCGGGCGAAGCCCGAGAGGCCGCTACCGGTGCGCGGGCCCAGGAGTTGGAGGCCGCGCCTCCCACGGCCGCTGAGCCGGTGGCTGACGTTGACCCCGGTCTCCTCGCCGAGGATGTGGTGCGGGAAGGCTCCGCCACCGCGCCGGGGAGAGCGAACTCCGCCTCAGCGGGGTCGAAGGCGGCCCCGCGCCGTGTCCGGCGGGGAGGCGTGGTCATCGCGGTCGCAGCCGCGATCGTGCTCCTGGCCGCCACGGTCACCGGCATTCTCCGCCCGGGCCGGGACACCGCGGAGCCGCAGGACACCCGGACGAGCGGACCGGCGGTCTCGGTCTCCCCGGAAGACACGGCCAGTCGTTCCCCGGCCGGCAGGGCATCCAGCGGCACTTCCCCGAAGCCCGCCGAGGACGAACCCGTATCCGGCCGGACGCGGGATGTTGTGCGGCCGACCCCGGCCACGAAGACGACGCGCCCCGCACAACCGCAGCCGACACCGAGCTCCTCGACTCCGCAACCGCCCCCGTACGAACCGCCCCCGTACGAACCACCGCCGTCGACTCACACGCCTCCTCAGGATGACGGCGGTGGCGGTGGCGGCGGTGGCGATCCCTTCCCGGAGGAGACCTGCTGGGACGTCACCAACGACTGCGTCTGAGCGTGTCCGCCCTCTTCGCCCGGGTTCCTCGGAGCGTCAGAGGACCTGGTCGTCGATGCCGACGAGCCGGTCGGCCGCCTGTCGGTAGTCCCTCGGCGGAACGCCGTAGGCGGAGTGGAAGGCGCGGGTGAAGGCGGCGTGGTGGCTGAACCCCCAGCGGGTTCCTATGTGGTGGACCGGGACGGTCCGCTGGGCGGGGTCGGCGAGGTCGCGGCGGGCGGCCTCAAGCCGCTGGTGCCGGATCCAGGCGGCGACCGTGGTGGTCTCGTCGTGGAGGCGGAAGAGGCGGTGGAGGTATCCGATGGAGATGTGATGGGCCTCGGCGATGGTGGCGGGGGTCAGCTCCGGGTCGTGGAGTCGCCGCCGGATGAATGACCGGATGCGCAGGATCAATGTCCGGTGGCGTGCTTCGGGCGGGAGCGTGGTCTCGGCGTCGAGGTGATGGGCGAGTACGGCAGAGAAGAGGTCGGCCAGGACCGTTTCCAGCCGAGGCGCGTCCGAGGGCCCGTACGAGTCGGTGTGCCGGGCGAGGCCGGTGAGGTAGTTCGCCAGCAGGGCACCGATGCCCTCGCCTCCCGGCAGCGGCCGGTCGACCAGCCGGCCGACCGTGTCGAGGGGGAAGGGCACAAGCGCCTTGGGGAACTCGACACCGATCAGTCGGACCTCTCCCCGGTCGCCGACCACATCCAGCGAATAGGGCTGTGATGTGTCGGTCATATGCATCTCATAGGGGCCGAATCGCCGCCCGGTCAGCATGCACCGCTTGGTGCCCCGCAGCATCAGCGTGAGGTGGTACTGCTCAGGATCGCTCTGCCGGATCAGCCGGGGTGTGCGCCACATACGCGCCGGCTGGATGGTCGCGGGCCACACACAGAGCCGACCGAGCTGGACGAAACGCATCTCCGCCGAGAAGTCATCGGCATGGGTGCTGCCGAGGTGCGCCGACGCGTGCACTTTGATCATGCTCTCGCGGAAAGCGTCGAACCGGTGCTCCGTCGGCACCTCGTCGGTTCTGAACACCGTCTCGATCATCAGGCCCCCCGACTCTGAACACGGCAACCACCGGATCGGACTCTACGGGCGCGGGGAAATCCGGTTCAAGCGCGGTGGCTTGCGCGGCTGCGCCGTTCCGTCCGAGCCGACAACTTTAGCTTCCTTGACAATTATTTTCGTCGGTCGCATCCTGGAGGGGTGCTGGACGTCGCTGTGAGCGCACGACGAGCACGCCTTCGGGGCCGCGACCACCGTGTGATCGTCGGGGTCCATCAGAAACCCGCGACAACGATCAGAGGAATAAACCCATGCGTACGGTGATCAGCACGGCCTTCATCTCGCTCGACGGCGTCGTCGAGGGGCCCGGCGGCGAACCCGGCTACCGGAACTCCGGATGGACCTTCAAGGACGTCGAGTTCATCCCCGAGGCGTACGAGATCAAGGGGCGCGAACAGGAGGAGTCCACCGCGATGCTGCTGGGCCGGGTCAGCTACGAGGCGTTCAGTCCCGTGTGGCCGGACATGGCGGATTTCGCGCGCTACAGGACGGTGCCGAAGTATGTCGTCTCCACCACCCTCACCGAGGACAAGCTGGTCTCCAACTGGGGCGAGACCACCATCCTGCGCTCCCTCGACGAGGTCGCCGCCCTCAAGGAGAGCGACGGCGGCCCGATCATCGTCCACGGCAGCGCCTCGCTGAACCACGCCCTCTCCGACGCCGGCCTGATCGACCGCTACCACCTGCTCGTCTTCCCGCTGCTGCTCGGCGCCGGCAAGCGCCTGTTCAGCACCGCGGACAAGGACACCCAGAAGCTGCGGCTGATCGAGCACGAGGTCTACGGCAACGGTCTGCAGAAGCAGGTCTTCGACGTCGTCCGCTGACGGCGGCGCTGGGGCTGCCGGAAGAGAAGGCGTGAACTCCCGGCTCAGTTCCCCTTGGTGTACGTCAGCGACTCGCCGCTCGTCGTCACGCGGCGCAGGCTGCCGTCCGACTGGAGCGTCAGTTCCGTCGGGGTGCCCGGGGTGCAGGAGGACATGGGTTCGCCGGTGGTGACCTTGGAGGGGCCGATCCGTAGCGGTCCGTCCGAGGACGGCGCCGAGGCCAAGGTGGCCTCGAAGACGCAGTGGTACGTGCCGTTGCCGGGCGGACCGTCCACCGTCAGGGAGAGGACCGCATCGCCCACCTCGCCCTGCTGGATGACGAGTCGGCGGGCACTGTAGCCCGCGTCGGTGGTCACCCCGCCGGTCCAGGTGCCCACGAACTCGGTGGGTACCTCGCCCTGCTTCTCCTCCTCGGAGGGGGCGGCGGAGGGTTTCGACGAGGGGCCCGCCGGATCGTCGGCCGTGGGCGTCGGGTCGGCCGTACCGCTCACCCGCGAGCTCTTGTCGTCCTTCGTGCCGTCGCCGTCCATGAAGGCGTACACCGAACCGCCCGCGCCGATCGCGACGATGACCGCCACGGCGATCAGCGCGATCGTGGCGCGGGTGCTGCGTGGTGTGGGCCCGGGCTCCGGGGGCGGGGTGTACGTCGGTGCCACTCCGTACGGAGGGGTGGGGCCGAAGGCCGGGGGCTGCTGCGTGTGCTGCTGGTGCTGGGCGTAGTACTGCGGGGGAGGGGGCGGCAGTTGTCCGTATCCCGGCTGCGGATAGCCGTACGGCTGCGGCTGCGGGGTCGGAGCCTGGTTCTGTGCCTGCGCCTGGTTCTGTGCCTGTGCCTGGGGCTGCGCCTGAACAGTCGGGGTCGGCGCGGGCGCCGCAGTCGGCATCACCTGCGTGGGCTTCGGAGCCGGGGCGGGGGCCGGCGGGGTCGGCGCAAGCCGCAGCGTCTGCTCCGCCGGCACCTCCACGTTCGATCCGGGCCTCGGCCCCGGCCCCTGGTCCTGCACCGTGTCCGGTCCCGGTCGCCGCAGCTGGCCCGTCGGGTCCTCGTACTCCAGCAACTCCACCGCGTGCCGCCCCAGCTGGGCCAGCAGCCCGCCGGGCAGCCATGGTTCCCCGCCCGCTCCCGCCCCCGAGTCCGGCGCCTCGCCCACCCGGGCCAGTACGTCCCGTGTCGTGGGCCGTGCGGACGGGTCCTTCTCCAGGCAGCCCCGTACGAGCTCGACCAGGCCCTCGGGCAGTCCGGTCAGGTCCGGTTCCTCCTGGGCGATACGGAACATCAGCGCGTGCGCACCCGTGTCCGCCGTGCCGAACGGGAAACGGCCCGTCGCGGCGTACGTCAGGACCGAGCCCAGGCAGAACACGTCGCACGCCGCCGTCACCCGTTCGCCGCGTATCTGCTCCGGTGCCATGAACCCGGGCGAGCCGATCAGCGAGCCGGTCCGGGTGAGGCCCTCGTCGGCGACCGGTTCCAGCGCGCGGGCGATGCCGAAGTCGATGACGCGCGGTCCGTCGATCGTCACCAGCACGTTGGACGGTTTGAGGTCGCGGTGGATGAGGCCCGCCGCGTGGATGTCCTGGAGGGCGTGGGCGAGACCCGACGCGAGGATACGGACGGAACGTTCCGGCAGCGGACCCTGGCCGCCACCGGCCGCGTCGCCGGACCCGGCCGGCCGGGCAGGCCCGCTCGAAATGACCGTGAGGAGGGACGGACCGGCCACATATCCCGTCGCCAGCCACGGCACCGGCGCTTCCGTATCCGCGTCCAGCACCGGTGCCGTCCATCTGCCGCCGACCCGTCGCGCCGCCGCGACCTCCTGCCGGAACCGGCTGCGGAACTGTTCCTGCTCGGCCAGCTCCTGGTGGACGAGCTTGACCGCGACCGTACGGCCCCGGTCGGAGCGCGCCAGATAGACCTGGCCCATCCCGCCCGCGCCGAGGCGCGCCAGCAGCCGGTAGGCGCCTATGCGTTGCGGATCGTCAGCTGCGAGTTTCTCCATGGCCGGCCGGCCCTTCCTGGTCGTCACGCCTCGGATCATCTCGCATGACAGGGCCGAACTCATCGTCTATCTCGAACGAAACCTCTATGGACCGGTGTTCGCCGGAGTGAGGGACTCCGTTCCGCCCACTCCTCCGCCCACTCCGGCCGGGACCGCGCACCCGCTCACTCGGGCCAGGCCGAGTTCTCGATCACATCCACGAAGTCCGTCCGTACGAACCCGGGCGAGAAGCGCGCCAGCACATCCGCCTTCACATTGCCGAAGGCCGTTTCCGGCCGGTGTTCGATCCCCTCCGTGAACGCCTGGAGGATCCGGCGCTTGAAGTCGGGCCGCGGATGCGCCGCCACGACCTCCTCCCTCACCTTGTCCGGTACGGAGTCCAGCCCCATCCCCAGCACATCGAACTCCACCCCCGCCGTGACCAGCGCGACCTCGGGTTCCATCTGGGACGGGATGCCCGGCGTCGTGTGCAGGGCGATCGCGGTCCACACGATCCGCGCGCTGTCCGGCGAGAGCCCGTGGCCCAGCAGGAAGTCGCGGGCGGCGTCGGCGCCGTCGAGTTCGAAGCGCTGCCGCGAGGCGCGGTAGCTCTCGGTCAGGCCGAGGTCGTGGAACATCGCGCCGATGTAGAGCAGCTCGGGGTCGTAGGTGAGCCCGCGCCGCCGGCCCTGGAGCGAGCCGAAGAGGAAGACCCGGCGGGAGTGGTCGTACAGCAGGGGGCCGGCGGTGTCCCGCACCAGCTCGGTGGCTTCCTTGGCGAGGGCGCTGTCGGGGATCTCGATATCGGCGATGCGTTCCGCTGAGGTCGAGGCCGAGGCTGAGGCTGACATGGCGGTGTCCTTTCGCGAGGGGAGTTTTCCGCGGTGGTGCTTCCGCTTCCACTTCCGTTTCCCACTTCCGCCTTCCACTCTCCGCCCGGTCACGCCTCCCTTGCCATGTCTATCCGGACGTACATCCCACACATATGGCCATGGATCCGGGCTACCGTTGCCGTATGAGTGCGGGAGAGCGCAGAGAGATCACTGTGTTCGTGTACGACGGCGTTCGGCTGATGGATGTCGCCGCGCCGCTTGAGGTGTTCGGTACGGCGGCCGGGCTGGGCGGCGCGTACAGCACGGCGGTCTGCTCGACGGACGGCGCCCCGGTGATCACCTCGACCGGCACCCGGCTGCACGCCGATGTGGCGGTGGCCGAGGTCGGCCGTACGCACACGCTCGTCGTCCCCGGCTCCGACGATCTGCCGCACCGCCCCCCGCCGGCCGGGCTCCTGGACGCGGTGGGCGCACTGGCCGGCGGGGGGAGATCCCGTCGTATCGCGTCCGTCTGCACCGGCGCCTTCGCGCTGGCCGCCGCCGGGCTGCTGGACGGCAGGCGGGCCACCACCCACTGGCGGTACGCGGCGGCCCTCGCCCGGCGCTATCCCGCGATCACCGTGGACCCGGATGCGATCTTCGTACGGGACGGCCTGACGTACACCTCGGCCGGGGTCACCGCCGGCATCGATCTCGCGCTCGCGCTGGTCGAGGAGGACGAGGGCGCCCGACTGGCCCGTGAGGTCGCCCGCGATCTGGTGGTCTTCCTTCAGCGGCCGGGCGGGCAGTCGCAGTTCTCCGTGGCCGCCCGTACGCCGAGCCCGCGCCACGACGGGCTGCGCGGACTGCTGCGGGAGGTGACGGCGGATCCGGCGGCCGACCACTCGCTGCCCGCACTGGCCAGACGCGGCGGGCTGAGCCCGCGCCATCTGACGCGGCTCTTCAACGAGCAGGTGGGCACCACACCGGCGGCGTACGTCGAGTCCGTGCGGCTGGAGGCGGCGAAGGCGCTGCTGGAGGCGGGGGAGACGGTGACGGGCGCGGCGCGGCGCAGCGGGCTCGGCAGCGACGAGTCACTGCGACGGGTCTTCCTGCGGCAGCTGGGCGTGACGCCGTCGTCGTACCGGTCGCGCTTCCGGACGACCACCCCCGCGAGCTGAGTCGACCCGCGAGCTGAGCCGACCCGCGAGCCGAGCCGACCTGCGAGCCGAGCACGACCCGTGACCGCCTGAGAAATCCCGTTGGGATGGTTCCTGTGATCACTGGTAGTCGTCGGGGTGGTCCTGCATCCAGACGTTGATCCGGTCGCGGACGCCGATCAGCTCTGTGCGGTGGGTTTCCAGGTTCTCCGTGGAGGTGTCGCCGTCGAGCGTCGTGCGGAGGCCGGCGATCCACGCGATGGGCTCCGGGAAGTGGTCCGGGCCCTTCGGGTCCGCCTTCATCGCCGCGTCGAGGCCCATCACTTCTTCGTGGACCCTGCCCAGGAAGTACGCGCAGTCTCCCGAGGCCGGTGTGCAGGTGTCGTTGAGCGTGGCCTGGAGGCCGGCGAAGGCGTCACGGACCAGTTCCGGCCCCGGGGACGCCGCCGGGTCCGGGCCGGTGGCGGTCTCCCGCACCGCGTCGTCCGCCGTTGCCGTGACGGACGAGGAACGGGAGGTGTCCCGCGTCCCGACGCCCCCGGAGGTGTCGTCCGCGCCCGCGGAACAGGACAGCAGACAGGCGGTGAGTGACAGTGTGGTTATCGCTGTGCGCCGGACATGCCGGACACGCTTGATCTGCATGAGGCCCCCCTTGCCGTGATCACGTTGTAGTGATCACGGCGACTTTACTGCGGCGGCCTGCGGCAGGGGGGCCGGTTGTCCGGTGACTTCGATTCGGCAGGGCCGGCCTGTGCGCAGTTGGGTGCCGGCTCCCGCGATGACGGAGTCGAGCCTGTTCCGGGCGCTGACCATATCGGCGATGTGACTGTCGATACGGTCCCGTTCCACTGACAGGCGATCCAGCAGTTCCGGTGTGGCGTTCCCGTCGACGACGCACGGCATGAGCTTCACGATCGTTCTGCTCGACAGGCCGGCGGCGTACAGCTGCTGGATCAGCTGGATGCGGTCGACGGCGCTCTCCGGGTACTGCCGTTGGCCCCCGGGGCTGCGTTCCGAGGTGAGCAGGTCCTGTTCTTCGTAGTAGCGCAGTGCCCGGACGCTGGCCCCTGTCCTCGTGGCGAGTTCGCCGATACGCATCATGCACCCCTTTTGCGATCTGGATCACATCGACTTGCATCTGACGTCGGCGTCAGGTTTTAGCGTAACTCGTGCCCCACGCACCACCAACGCAGCAGCCACCAGCCAGCAGCCGGCACCAGCCGGCAACAGCCAGCGAGAAGAGCGCCTTTCCATGACCACCACGTCAGACGCGGTGACGACGAACGTCGCCGCCACCACCACTCCCACCCCCGTCGTCTCGGTCAAACCGATCGTGCTGCCGGCGTCGGCGTCGGCGCGTGGCGCGGACCTGCGCGTACGCGTGTCCGCGCCCGTGACCGGACGCGACCTGCCGATCGTTCTGCTCGCCCACGGCTTCGGCTCCTCGCTGGACGGCTACGGGCCGCTGGCCGACTACTGGTCCGCCCACGGCTTCGTGGTGATTCAGCCCACCCATCTCGACTCCAAGACGCCGGGGACGCCGGGCGTGCCCGCGGACGATCCCCGCAAGCCGCACTTGTGGCGTTTCCGCGTCGAGGACATGAAACGCGTCCTCGACAGCCTCGACGTACTGGAGGCGGCCGTCCCTGGCCTGAGCGGGCGGCTGGACCGAAGCCGCATCGCCGCCGCCGGACACTCCTTCGGCGGCCAGACGGCAGGCATTCTGCTGGGGCTGCGCGTTCGTGACCCGGGGACAGGACAGGCGGAGGACCTGTCCGACCCACGCGTCAAGGCGGGCGTACTGCTGGCCACGGCCGGCAAGGGCGGCGACGACCTGACACCCTTCGCGGCCGAGAACTTTCCGTGGCTGAGGCATCCGGACTTCGGGCACATGACCACCCCCGCCCTCGTGATCTCGGGGGACGAGGACGCGCTCCCGCTGACCGTCCGGGGAGCGGACTGGACGACCGATCCGTACGTGCTGGCTCCCGGCGACAAGAGCCTGCTCACTCTGTTCGGAGCCGAACACTTCCTCGGCGGTATCTCCGGCTACCGGGCCGCGGAGACCACCGACGAGAACCCCGAGCGCGTCGCCTTGATCCAGCGGGTCACCGTGGCCTACCTGCGCCACGCGCTCGGCATCGACAGCACCGACTGGACAGCGACACAGGAGGTCTTCGCCACCCCCCATCCGCTGGGACAGCTGGAATCCAAGTGAGCAAGTGAGCAAGTGAGCACAGGCAGTCCCTCCCCCCGGGCACAGCCCCACAGCCCCCGACAGGATGCCGATCAAAGTCGCTCACTCCATACAAGGTGGCGATACCGTCCCGCTCCCGCGCCTCCCTACCCTTGCCGCATGACCCCTCATACCGACCCTGTCGACCCCGCGGAACGTGTCGACGGTGCAGACCGTGCTCACCGTGCCGACCCGCTGTCCGGTGCCGCGGTGAAGGCCGCCGACCGGGCGCATGTGTTCCACTCCTGGTCGGCCCAGGGCCTGATCGACCCGCTCGCCGTCGCCGGCGCCGAGGGTTCCTTCTTCTGGGACTACGACGGCAACCGCTATCTCGACTTCACCAGCGGTCTCGTCTACACCAACATCGGCTATCAGCACCCCACCGTCGTCGCGGCCATCCAGGAGCAGGCCGGCCGGCTCGCCACCTTCGCGCCCGCCTTCGCCATCGATGTGCGCTCCGAGGCCGCACGCCTCATCGCCGAGCGCACCCCGGGCGATCTCGACAAGATCTTCTTCACCAACGGCGGCGCCGAGGCCGTCGAGAACGCCGTCCGGATGGCCCGGCTGCACACCGGCCGTCCCAAGGTGCTCTCCGCGTACCGCTCGTACCACGGCGGTACGTCCACCGCGATCAACCTGACCGGCGACCCGCGCCGCTGGGCGTCCGACAGCGGCACGTCCGGCGTGGTCCGGTTCTGGGCGCCGTTCCTCTACCGCTCGCCGTTCTACGCCTCGACGGAGGCCGAGGAGTGCGCCCGCGCGCTGGAGCACCTCGAAGCGACGATCGCCTTCGAGGGTCCCGCGACCATCGCCGCGATCATCCTGGAGACGATCCCGGGCACGGCCGGCATCATGACGCCGCCGCCCGGCTATCTGGCGGGTGTCCGCGAGATCTGCGACCGGCACGGCATCGTCTTCGTACTGGACGAGGTGATGGCGGGCTTCGGCCGTACGGGCAAGTGGTTCGCCGCCGAGCATTTCGACGTGGTGCCGGATCTGCTGACCTTCGCCAAGGGCGTCAACTCGGGGTACGTCCCGCTGGGCGGTGTCGCCATCTCCGCCGCGATCGCCGAGACCTTCGCGAGCCGGCCGTACCCCGGAGGGCTGACCTACTCCGGTCATCCGCTGGCCTGCGCCGCCGCCGTCGCCACGATCGGGGTGATGGCCGACGAGAAGGTCGTCGAGCACGCCGCGTACATCGGCGAGACGGTCCTCGGCCCGGGGCTGCGCGAGCTGGCGGCCCGGCATCCGTCGGTCGGCGAGGTCCGCGGTACGGGGGTCTTCTGGGCGCTCGACCTGGTCAAGGACAGGGAGACGCGGGAGCCGCTGGTGCCGTACAACGCGTCGGGCGAGGCGAACGCCCCCATGGCCGCCTTCGCCGCTGCCTGCAAGCAGAACGGCCTGTGGCCCTTCGTGAACATGAACCGTACGCACGCGGTGCCGGCCTGCAACATCACCGAGGCCGAGGCGAAGGAGGGGCTGGCGGTCCTGGACGTGGCGCTGGCGGTCGCGGACGAGTACACGGCGTAGCCGCCGGACCACGCCGGCGAAGGGGGCGGGCGGGTCCGGCCTGCCCGCCCCGGACCCCCGCGTCACCTGGCTTAAGGTGTCCCAAGCCGGACGAGGGGACGGAAAACATGCCCGCCAGCGGAGCTGTGACCCGCAGTACCTTGCGGCAGCAGATCGCGGACGCGCTGCGTGACGAGGTGCTCGCGGGGCGTTTACTGCCGGGCCAGGAGTTCACCGTCAAACAGATCGCCGAGCAGTACGGGGTCTCCGCGACCCCGGTCAGGGAGGCGCTGGTCGATCTCTCCGCGCAGGATCTGCTCGACTCCGACCAGCACCGGGGTTTCCGCGTCCACCGCTTCTCCGTGGACGACTTCCGGCGGATGGTCGACGCGCGCTCGCTGATCGTGGACGCCGTCTTCCGCAGGCTGGAGGGTGAGCATCTGGCGGCCAGGGCGCACGGCGCGGTGCTGGTGTCCGTACGGCGCCGGGCGGAGGAGGCCGCGCGTGCGGCCAGGAGCGGGGATCTGACCATCCTCATCGGCTACGACCTGCGGTTCTGGCGCGAGTTGTGCGCGCTGGTGGCCAACCCCTATGTCGCGGACTTCCTGCACCGGCTGCGTGTCCAGGCGTGGGTGTTCTCGGTGCCGTACCTGCGGGAGGACCCGGAGGTGCGCAAGCGGCTGTGGGGCGGGCATGAGCAGTTGGTCGACGCGCTGACCCTCGGGGACGCGCCGGCGGTGCGTGCCGTGATCGGTGAGTACGACACCCACTCGCTCAAGTGGGCGGACAGGCTGGAGAGTCCACAGCGGTGACCGGTGACATAACGGAAGCGACGCGTGCGGAAGCGGTTGATCTGTCCGTCGTCATACCCGCGTACAACGAGGAGGGGCGGCTGCGCCCCACCCTGGACGCCATCCGCGCCCATCTGCGCGCGGACCCGGACCGCTGGGGTACGTGGGAACTGATCGTCGTGGACGACGGCTCGACGGACGGTACGGCCGCGGTCGCCGTCGAGGCCGCGGCCGACGAGCCGCGCCTCCGCGTGCTGACGGGCGGCGGCAACCACGGCAAGGGCCATGCCCTGCGGCAGGGCGTGCTGGCCTCGAACGGCCGGCGTGTGCTGCTGACCGACGCGGACCTCGCGACCCCGATCGATGAACTGGACCGGCTCGACAAACAGCTCACGGCCGACGGCGGCGGCGCGGCCATCGGCTCGCGCGCGCACCCCGACGCGTGGATCGAGGTACGTCAGCTGGCACTGCGCGAGTGGCTGGGCCGGCTCGGCAACCGGCTGATACGGCTGGTCGCGGTCGACGGCATAGCCGACACCCAGTGCGGCTTCAAACTCTTCGACGGCGCGCGGGCACGGGCCGCCTTCGCCGGCTCCCGGCTGGACGGCTGGGGGATAGACGTCGAGATCCTGAGGTTCTTCCGGCAGTCGGGGTGGCCGGTGACGGAGGTGCCGGTGCGCTGGGCGCATCAGCCGGGCTCCAAGGTGAGGCCGCTGGACTACGGCAGGGTGCTGCTGGAACTGGTACGGCTCAGGGCGGCGCCACGCGCCCCCGGCCAGGCCGGTACCGGCCCCGCCGGCGCCACCGACCGGGACCGTGGCCGTCGTCGCCGTACGGACCTGATCGTCGGCGCGCTCTTCCTCCTCGCCTCCTTCTTCCTCTACAAGGGGCTGTGGGCCGACCTCGACCGCGCCTATCTCGCCGACGCGGGCTCCGACCAGAACCAGTGGGAGTGGTTCTTCCGGGTCACCGCCGACAACGTCACGAACCTGCGCAATCCGCTGTTCACGACCCTCCAGAACTTCCCCGACGGTGTGAACCTGATGGCGAACACCGTCATGCTCGGGCTCTCCGTCCCGCTCACCCCCGTCACGCTCGCCTTCGGACCGACCGTCACCTGGGCGCTCGTCCTCACACTCGGTCTCGCGGCCACGGCGCTCGCCTGGTACTGGCTGTTCGCGCGCCGGCTCGTCCGCGGTCGCTGGGCGGCGGCGCTCGGCGCGGCCCTCGCCGCCTTCGCGCCGCCGATGGTGTCGCACGCCAACGCGCACCCCAACTTCGTCGTCCTGTTCATGATTCCGGTGATCATCGACCGGGCGCTGCGGCTCTGCGAGGGCCGGCGCGTGGTCAGGGACGGGGTGCTGCTGGGGCTCTTCGCGACGTATCAGATCTTCCTCGGCGAGGAGGCGCTGCTGCTCGCCGTGATGGGCACGCTGCTCTTCGCGCTCGCGTACGCCGCGGTGGACCGCGAACGCGCGCGGGCGGCGGTCCGTCCGCTGCTGCGCGGGCTCGGGTGGGCGCTGCTGGTGTGTCTGCCGCTGCTCGCGGTCCCGCTGTACTGGCAGTTCTTCGGCCCGCAGAGCTACCACAGCGTGCTGCACGGGGACAACGCGGGCAACAGTCCGCTCTCCTTCCTGCAGTACTCCGGGCGCGCGCTGTTCGGCGACGACGCGACGGCCGACCGGCTCGCGATGAACCGCACCGAGCAGAACGCCTTCTACGGCTGGCCGCTGATCGCCCTGGCGTTCGGGATCGGACTGTGGCTGTGGCGGGCCGCGGTGGTCAGGGCGCTGGCGTTCACGGCGGTCGCGGCGGCGCTGCTCTCGCTCGGGCCGAGGATACGGATCCCCTTCACGGATGTGGTGCTGACGGGACCCTGGCGGATCCTCGCCCATCAGCCGCTCTTCGAGTCGGTCATCGAGTCGCGGGTGGCGATGATCTGCGCGCCCGCGCTCGGCGCGCTGCTGGCGCTGGCGGCGGACCGGCTCGCGGACCGGCGCGCGGAGGAGCGGAGTCCCGGGCTCGGCGGTGCGGCCCTGGAGGAGCGGCGCAGGCTACGGCTGGTGGCGTACGCGGCGCTGGCCGCGGCCGTGCTGCCGATCGTCCCGACGCCGCTGCCGGTACGGGACCGCCCGGAGATCCCGGAGTTCATCGCGGACGGCACGTACCGCGAGTACGTCGGCGAGGGCGAGACGGTGGTGCCCGTACCGGTGCCGGACCCCGCCAACGCGGAGGCGCTGCACTGGCAGTCGGCGAGCGGCCTCGGCTTCTCCGTGCCGGGCGGCTACTTCAACGGGCCCTGGGGCGAGGAGCGGAGGGGCATCTACGGTGCGCCGGCCCGCTACACCTCGAATCTGCTGCGCGATGTCCGCTACAGCGGCCAGGTCCCGGTCATCGACGCCAAATGGCGCGCGCAGGCCCGTTTCGACCTGGCCTTCTGGAAGGCGGGGGTGGTGGTGCTGGCACCGCAGCCCAACGACGCGGCGCTGTACGAGACACTGGAGAAGCTGCTCGGCGGGCCGGGGAAGCGGGTGGACGGGGCATGGATCTGGGATCTGCCGGCTACCGGATGATGTCTCAACTCCCAACCCCCGCCGACCGGGCCCTTCGCTGATCGTGCCCGTCGCATTACGCTGTCCCGACCATCGCGACCATCGCGAGCACGCGTACGAACCCGTTGGAGAGCGAGCCTCCCTTGGCCTGTGACCTGTGGTTGGTCCCCCTCGTCGATGTGCTGTGCCACAGCCCCGACAACCCCTTCGCCGAAGAGATCGCCGTCTACGACAAGGCGCTCGGTGATGCCGGGCTGCCGTCCGTTCCCGTCTTCGCCTATATGCCGGGCCTCTCGGGGGATGTCGCCCCGGTCGCCGGCTTCGACTACGACGCGCTGCACTTCCTGCGGCGCGCGTATCTGCTCCAGCTCTGCGGCCTCGCGGTGACGCCGGTCGGTGAACTGGGCGGTGACTACGAACAGTTGCTGGAGATGTTCGAGTCGACGGCCCAGCAGTCGCATCTGGTCTGGCACTACGACCACGCGGGTGCGTATGTCCCGGTGGACTACGACGCGCCCCTCTCGAACGAGGAACTTCTCGCGGGCGGCGGCCCGCTGGGCTCCACACAGGGGCTGCTGCGGGAGCTGGAGATCGTCGGCCCGGCGATCGGTATCGACCCGGCGAACCCCCCGGCCGCCCCCGCCCCACCGGTCCGCCCCACGTCCTTGGAGGAACCGGCGACCTCGATCCCGTATGACGACGGCCCGTTCGCCCGGGAACGCCATGTGTGGCTCGGCCTGCACGCGGCGGCCACCAGAAGCCTGGGCCAGGGCTCGATGATCATCTTCAGTTAGGGAGCGCACTTCGGTCAGGGAGCGCACTTCGGTTGAAGGGCGCACTTCGATTGAAGAGCGGAAGAGCATGAGGGCCGGGGGCCGGCACCGGGACGCGAGCCGGCCCCCCACCTCGATCACCGCCCACTGCCGACCGCCCTCCGCCCTCCGCTTCATCTCCTCAGCGCGCTTCTGGCGGTCGCTGCCTCGGCATGTTCGGGCGGGTGCCAGGGGGGAGCGGGAAGCGTCCGGGGGGCGGTACGACGCCCTCCCCGCGCGCCCCGCCCATCGGCACCGACTGCATCATCAGCGGCGCCGGGCCCGAGCGGAACTCGACCATCCAGTCCGCCGTCTCCGCCCGTACCAGCTCCGTCACGTCCTCCGTGAACCGCCGCAGGACGCCGAGACAGCGCTCCGCCGCCTCGCTGGCCGTCCCCTCGGTCGGGCCGAGGACCTCCCGTACACACTCCGACGCCCAGTCGAACTGGAATGTCCCCAGCCTGCGCTGCACCGCCTGCGCCGTCGCGACCGCCCGCATCCAGCCGGAGGTCAGCCCGAGGTACCGGTCGCACCCCACACAGGCGGCGCCCAGCAGCAGCGAGAGGTATCCCCACCCCGCGGCCCCGCTCAGCGCGCCCGTCAGATCCAGCAGCGGCAGCGCCGCGCCCGCCGTCACCGCGAGGGCCGTCGCCGCCCGCAGGGCGCGGGCGCCGCGCCGCTTGCGTACCCGGTCGGCGAGATACCAGTCGACCGTGCGCAGCGCCCCCGTCTCGACCCAGCGGTAGAGCTCGTCGAGCCGCTCCGCGGGCTCCCCCCAGTCCCCGAGCGGGAACGGGCCCCCGGTCAGCTCGCCGTAGAGCGGTGGGCCGCTCCCGTCCTCGCCGGTGGTCTCCGCGGACGGAGCCCCCTCTTCCCGGGCGGGGCCTCCGGGCTGCATCTCCGGCTGGCTCACCTGGGTACTCCTCTACGCTCTGCTGTGACTCCGCGTGACGGACGGTGTGCGCGCGTATGGCCTGCGGCTTGTGATGCGCATGCACTTCCTACCGCCAAATGGTGGTCTGTGTGATCGAAATCCCGGCATTTCCTTCCACGTGGGGCCCGTGATCAGGTAGAGGAGCGGAGAAGCTCTCACTCGAAAGAGTTCGCTTGGGGTTCGTTCCGGCGGGGTAGGGCGAGGTGCTCGGGGACCACGTAGGCTCGCCTTACGGACAACTCGTGCGGATGATCCGTCCGGAAAATCCGTTCCGTAACACGTTCCGTAGCACGTTCAGCAACGCGTGCGGCAACCCGTCGTCGAGATGCCAGGAGTGACCGTGATTCCCGGTGGTGGTCAGCCCAATATGCAAGAGCTGCTCCAGCAGGCCCAGAAGATGCAGCAGGACCTCGCGCGGGCACAGGAGGAGCTGGCGGACGCCGAGGTCGAGGGGCAGGCGGGCGGTGGTCTCGTGAGGGCCACGGTCAACGGCTCCGGAGAGCTGCGTGCTCTGGTCATCGACCCGAAGGCCGTCGACCCCGAGGACACGGAGACCCTCGCGGATCTCGTCGTCGCCGCCGTGCACGCGGCGAACGACAATGCGCAGCGGCTCCAGCAGGAGAAGCTGGGTCCGCTGGCGCAGGGACTCGGCGGGATGCCGGGGCTGCCCTTCTAGCTCACCGGGCCTTCTAGCTCACCGGGCCCGGCCCGTGGCCCGAGCCGTGGCCGGCCCGTAGCGCGGCCCGCTCACCCTCGTCACCCGCTCTTCTAACCCGCGCGGACACCAACTAGCGTATGTACTCACCGTAGTAGGGAAGGCAATCCGTTGTACGAAGGCGTGGTCCAGGAACTGATCGACGAGCTGGGCAGGCTGCCCGGCGTCGGTCCCAAGAGCGCGCAGCGGATCGCTTTCCATATCCTCCAGGCCGAGCCGACCGA
Source organism: Streptomyces sp. NPDC051662 (assembly GCF_040681655.1). NCBI lineage: Bacteria > Bacillati > Actinomycetota > Actinomycetes > Kitasatosporales > Streptomycetaceae > Streptomyces > Streptomyces sp. NPDC051662. Next base: position 139,220 of record NZ_JBFAZD010000018.1, on the reverse strand, counting down.
TGTCCGCCGTCTCGCCCATGCCCTCCTTGAGGTCAAGGACAAGGTCCGGTTCTGCGCGGTGTGCGGCAATGTCGCGCAGGAGGAGCGCTGCGGGATCTGCCGTGACGCGCGCCGCGATACGACGGTGATCTGCGTCGTGGAGGAACCGAAGGACGTCGTCGCCATCGAGCGCACCCGCGAGTTCCGCGGCAAGTACCACGTGCTCGGCGGCGCGATCAGCCCCATCGAGGGCGTGGGCCCCGATGACCTGCGGATCCGTGAGCTGCTTACCCGTCTCGCCGACGGGACGGTCACCGAACTGATCCTGGCGACCGACCCCAACCTGGAGGGCGAGGCCACGGCCACGTACCTCGCCCGCATGATCAAGCCGATGGGTCTGAAAGTCACGCGCCTGGCCAGCGGTCTGCCCGTGGGGGGCGACCTGGAATATGCCGACGAGGTCACGCTCGGGCGTGCCTTCGAGGGGAGACGACTTCTCGATGTCTGACGCAACGCTGCACGCCGTCAATCAGGATCCGGACGACTTCGCGGTCCAGATCGCCGACCAGGTCGAGAGCTTTATCGTCGCCGTCACGGAAGTGGCGAAGGGTGATGAACCCGACAGCGCCGTGCCGTTCCTGCTGCTTGAGTTCTCCCAGCTCATGCTGGCCGGCGGCAGGCTGGGCGCCCACGAGGACATCCTTCCCGACGAGCGGTACGAGCCCGATCTCGGCCCCGAGCCGGACGTCGACGATCTGCGTGAGCGCTTCGCCGTGATCCTTGAGCCGATCGATGTCTACTCCGAGGTCTTCGACCCCTACGAACCGCGCAAGGCGCCCGTGCCGTCCCGTATCTCCGACGACATCGCCGGTGTGGTGACGGATCTGCGCCACGGACTGGCCCACTACCGTGCGGGCCGGACGACCGAGGCGCTGTGGTGGTGGCAGTTCTCGTACTTCTCCAGCTGGGGTTCCACGGCCTCCGCCACGCTCCGCGCCCTTCAGTCCCTGGTCGCGCATGTACGCCTCGACCAGCCGCTCCCGGCGCTGGACGGTCTCGATACCGACCAGGACCTGACGGAGGAGGCCGAGGAGGTCCTGGCGGAGGAGGCCGGGAAGGTGATGGTGGAGGAGATCGCGACGCCGCTGGGCATGCGCACGCTCAGGTGACTCCGGCTCGTCGGCCGGTGAGCTGAGCCGCCATGAGCCGCCGGCCGCGAGGGCCGCGTCCGCCGGTTCGTCGATCTTTCGGCGCGGCTGGGCGCGTGACGTGGGCCACGTTCCCGCGTGTACCGCGCCAACGGGGGCATGCATGCACACCGAGCGGCCGTGTCCGTCTCAAGGTGATCACGGAGTGGGCGGGACATCTCACGATGTGGTATAGCCGGGACGGCCCGCGGTCGGTCGTTAAACTGAGCCGACAGTGACTATGGACTGAGCGAGGAGCGCACGTGGGCCTTGTCGTGCAGAAGTACGGAGGCTCCTCCGTAGCCGATGCCGAGGGCATCAAGCGGGTCGCCAAGCGGATCGTCGATGCCAAGAAGAACGGCCACCAAGTGGTCGTCGTGGTGTCGGCGATGGGCGACACGACGGACGAGCTGATCGATCTCGCCGGGCAGGTTTCCCCCATCCCCGCCGGGCGTGAGTTCGACATGCTGCTGACCGCCGGAGAGCGGATCTCCATGGCCCTGCTGGCGATGGCGATCAAAAACCTGGGCCACGAGGCCCAGTCGTTCACCGGCAGCCAGGCGGGCGTCATCACCGACTCGGTCCACAACAAAGCGCGCATCATCGATGTCACGCCGGGCCGGATCCGTACGGCGCTCGACGAGGGCAATATCGCCATCGTCGCCGGGTTCCAGGGGGTGTCCCAGGACAAGAAGGACATCACTACGCTGGGCCGTGGCGGCTCGGACACCACCGCTGTCGCGCTCGCGGCGGCGCTGGAGGCCGAGGTGTGCGAGATCTACACCGATGTGGACGGTGTCTTCACCGCGGACCCCCGGGTCGTGACGAAGGCCAGGAAGATCGACTGGATCTCCTTCGAGGACATGCTGGAGCTCGCCAGCTCCGGTTCCAAGGTGCTGCTGCACCGCTGCGTCGAGTACGCGCGCCGTTACAACATCCCGATCCATGTCCGCTCCTCGTTCTCGGGGCTCCAGGGCACATGGGTCAGCAACGAACCGCAAGGGGACCACAAGGTGGAGCAGGCCATCATCTCCGGTGTCGCCCATGACACCTCAGAGGCGAAGATCACGGTCGTCGGTGTCCCCGACAAGCCCGGCGAGGCCGCGACGATCTTCCGCGCCATCGCCGACAACCAGATCAATATCGACATGGTGGTGCAGAACGTCTCCGCCGCGTCGACCGGTCTGACCGATATCTCCTTCACGCTGCCGAAGACCGAGGGCCGCAAGGCGATCGACGCGCTGGAGAAGACGAAGTCGACGATCGGGTTCGAGTCGCTGCGCTACGACGACCAGATCGCCAAGATCTCGCTCGTCGGCGCCGGTATGAAGACCAACCCGGGCGTCACCGCCGGATTCTTCGAGGCGCTCTCGGACGCGGGCGTGAACATCGAGCTGATCTCGACATCCGAGATCCGTATCTCGGTGGTCACCCGCGCGGACGAGGTCACCGAGGCCGTGCGCGCCGTGCACACCGCCTTCGGACTCGACAGCGAGTCCGACGAGGCCGTGGTCTACGGAGGCACCGGACGATGAACGCGTCCCGTGGCGCCGCGCGGAGCGCCGCGCGATGAACGGCGGGCCGACGCTCGCGGTCGTGGGTGCGACCGGGGCCGTCGGCGCCGTGATGCTCCAGATCCTGTCGCAGCACGCGGACGTCTGGGGCGACATCCGACTGATCGCCTCATCGCGTACGGAGGGCGGCAAGCTGTCCGTACGCGGTGAGGCGACCGAGGTCGTCGCGCTCTCCGAGGCGGCTCTCGACGGTGTGGACGTGGCGCTGTTCCTCGTACCGGACGAGGTGTCCGCCCAGTGGGCACCCATCGCCGCGGCCAAGGGCGCCGTGGTCGTGGACAATTCGGCGGCGTTCCGGATGGACCCCGGGGTACCGCTGGTCGTCCCCGAGCTCAACCCCCATGCCGTACGGGTCCGTCCGCGCGGCATCGTCGCGAGTCCGGGGTGCGCCACGCTCTCGATGATCGTGGCCGTGGGCGCGCTGCACGCCGAGTTCGGGGTGCGCGAGCTGATGGTCTCCTCGTACCAGGCGGTCAGCGCCGCGGGACAGGACGGCGTCAGCGCGCTGCGCGAACAGCTCTCCCTGGTCGCGGGTACGGAGCTGGGCACGCGCCCCGGCGATGTGCGCCGCGCGGTGGGCGATGCCACCGGCCCCTTCCCCGCCCCGCTGGCGCTGAATGTCGTGCCGTGGTCCGGGTCCGCCGTGGAGGGCGGCTGGTCCTCGGAGGAGATGGCGATCCGTGAGGAGACCAGGAAGATCCTGGATCTGCCGACGCTGCGGGTGTCGGCGACCTGTGTCCGGGTCCCGGTGATCACCGGCCATTCGCTCGCCGTGCACGCGCGCTTCGAGCAGGAGATCACGGTCGGCCGGGCGCACGAGATCCTGGCGACCCAACCGGGCGTGGTGTTGTTCGACAATCCGATGGCGGGCGATTTCCCCACCCCCGCCGATGTGGTGGGGACGGATCCGACCTGGGTGGGGCGGGTACGGCGGTCGCTGGACGACCCCCGGGCGCTTGAGCTGTTCGTCTGCGGCGACAATCTCCGCAAGGGAGCCGCGCTGAACACGGCACAGATCGCCGAGGCCGTCGCCGTGGAGCTGTCGCGGCCGTAACTACCCCGGAACAGGCGCCAAATCAGGAAGCCATAGATCAGTAAAACTTTGTAGAATCTGTGAACGTCCTGTGGGCAATCCTGCGCTCTATGCCCCTTGAACTGGGACGTTGTCGTGTTCAAGGATGCGCATCCGTCTTTCTGCGAGAGCTCTGCAACCGCTGGACGGCTGGAAAGCGTCTCTGCGGTCGCCCCTTTGCGCTGTCGCAAAAACGGGGCATAGGGGGAGATCGGTTACGCATGAGGGTATTTGGTGCAGCGTCAAATGGGGTGGGGTACGCGTACAACCCTGGCGGGGGGAAGCGTGTCCAACTGGCGTGGCAGAGGTTCTCGAATTCACAGCGATCGGCCCGGTGCGCGGCGCGGCAGTGCGTCCGCTCCGGCGGCCCCGCACGCCTGGTGGCATGCCGGTGATCGCCCCCATGCCCGCCGCGCGGCCCGCACGTATACCGCCCCAGCGCGATGGCGCTGACGAGGTGACGGCAGCGGGCACCACCGTCGACCATCTGACCGAGACCTACCGCGCCCACTACCGGTCGCTGCTCGGTCTCGCCGCCCTGCTGCTGGACGACACGGCCTCCTGCGAGGACGTCGTCCAGGAGGCCTTCATCCGGGTGCACTCCGCGCGCAATCGCGTACGTGAGCCGGAGAAGACCCTCGCGTATCTGCGGCAGACGGTCGTGAACCTCTCCCGCTCCGCGCTGCGCCGCCGCATCCTCGGTCTCAAGCTGCTCTCGAAGCCGATGCCCGACATGGCGAGCGCGGAGGAGGGCGCGTACGACCTGCTGGAGCGGGACGCGCTGATCAAGGCCATGCGCGGGCTCCAGCGCCGGCAGCGCGAGGTGCTGTCGCTGCGGTACTTCGCGGACATGACCGAGGCGCAGGTCGCCGAGACGCTGGGGATATCCCTGGGCTCGGTGAAGGCGTACGGCTCGCGCGGCATAGCGGCGCTGCGCGTCGCCATGGAGGCCACGGCATGAGTGGGCGTAAGGACCGGCGAGGATTCGGCCGAGGCGAGAGCCCGGCCGGGGACCATGACGAGTTCCGCGGCGAAGACCGCGCGAACGAGCAGGCCGCGCCGGACGCTCCGTCGAACGACCTGACTGGAAACGGAATTGTGAACAACGGGCCGGAGAATGAGCTGAGCGGCCTCGGTGACACGGGTGCCGACAGGGACAAGAACACCGTCAAGGGCGACAGTGCCGACGACGGCGTGGGTGACGGTGGCGGCGGTGAGGTCGTGAACAACGATCTGAACGGCGTCCTGGACGGGGACGAGCTGGCGCTGCGGCGGATGCTGCATGGCGCCGTGGGCGATCTGCGCCCGTCCGAAGGCGCCCTCGACCATCTCCGCAAGGCCGTACCGACCCGGCGGGCCAGAAAGCGTCAGGCGGTCGTCGGTGTGGCGGCGGCGGCGCTGCTGTTCGGTACGGCGGTCCCCGCCTTCGTCCATGTCGCGAACTCCACCGACGCGATGGACGACCGCGCCGTCAGCACCGGCCATGGCGAGGCGGCCCAGGGCGCCGCCGCAGGCAAGGGCACGACGGGCGGCAAGAAGGACGACACGGACGGTCCCTCCGACAAGGTGTCCGCCGACGAGGACGAGCCCGACAAGGAGAACAAGCCGCCGCATGGCGGTGCCGTGTCGGGTTCGCCGGACGGCGGCAAGGGTGGTTCCGACGACCCTGACGCCCCCTATGAGACGGCTTCCTCGCCCGCCTGTGGCCCGGGCCAGCTTCTGGTCGTGGGGCAGACGGGCGCCCCGGACGCCGGGGGCACGGTCTACGGGAGCTTCCGCGTCTCCAATGTCTCGGCCTCGGGCTGTTCGGTCACCGGGCGCGGCAAGGTCAGCACCCTGGCGACGGGCGCGGCGAACCCGAACAAGATCACCGTCGTGCAGCACACCGCGGGCGACCCGGCGGGCGGGCTGCCCGATCCCTCCCAGGAGGCGGCGGCGCTGGTGCTCCCGCCGAACGGCGCGTACGAGGTGAAGTTCGCCTGGGTGCCCTCGGAGACCTGTCCCACGACCGGCGCCTCGCCCGACCCCAGCCCGTCCGAGGACGGCACGGCGGGCACGACCGGCGACCCCGGTACGGGCCCCGGCACCGAAACGGGCGGATCGAACACGGAGACCCAGCTCACCACCGACGGCGGCACGATGGACGGCGCGGTCGCGGTGTCCCATACGGCGGAGCCGGGCGCCCCGAGCGGCCAGACGAGCATCCCCAACGCCTGCGCCGGCACCATCTACAAGACGGGCGTCCTCAACGCGTCGTAGGGACGCCGGCGTGGTGGCCGAGGGGCCGCGGGGCCACGCGAAACCGGTTCGCGCTACGCGGCGGTCTCCAGCCCCAGCTTCCGGTCCCTGATCGCCTCCGCCTCGCGCCGGACCAGCCGGAACCACATGAAGACCACGAAGCCGGCGAAGACGAACCACTCACCGGTGTAACCGAGGTTCTGGAACGCCTTGAGGTCGAGCCCGGTGTTCTGCGGCACACCCGCGGGCACGGCCCGCAGCCCGTCCGACGCCTTGCTGACGGTGACCCAGGCGTCGTACACGTCGTACGGCACGACGTTGACCAGCGATGCCGCGCTGATCATGGCCAGCTGGCCGCGGGGCAGCCCGCCGCCGGCCCGTACGCCGTCGGAGCCGCTGGACTCGGACGCCTGGAGCGATCCGGTCACGGTGACCTCGCCCGTGGGTGGCGCGGGCACCTTCTCCCCGCTGGGCAGCCAGCCGCGCACCACGGGCAGCGCCTTGCCGCCGTCGGTACGGAGCATGGTCAGCACATACGAACCGTTCTCGCCGTCCAGCTCCCGGTCGGGCACCAGGAACTGATCTCCGTACCGCCCGCTCGCCGTGGCATGCCGCCCCGAGGTCTTCTGGTCGACCGGCAGCAGGGTCTCCAGCGCCGCCGTGGGCCGCGAACCGGGATCGGGCGCCGCCTTCGCGGCCTCGTGCACGGCGACGCGGTCCTCGAAGCGCCCCAGCTGCCAGGTCCCCATGAAAATGCACACGGGGATCGCCAGCAGGACGAAGACGTTGATCCCCAACCAGCGCGGAGTCACCAGGAAGCGATACACCCCTCCACGGTACGGAACGCGACCCGGGCCTCCGGTCCCGGGTCCCCGTCAGCACGCGTCCAGGTGCCTGACGGCGAACTCCAGCTCCAGCCGGACCTGCTTGATCCGCTCCTCCACGACCAGCGAGCCATGGCCCGCGTCGTACCGGTACACCTCGTGGACCGCGCCCCGGGCCGCCAGCCTGTCCACATAGTTCTCCACCTGGCGGATCGGGCAACGCGGGTCATTGACGCCGGCCGAGATATAGACCGGGGCCCGGACGGCGTCGACATAGGTCAGCGGGGACGAGGCCGCGAACCGCTCGGGCACCTCCTCCGGCGTGCCGCCGAGCAGCGTGCGGTCCATCGCCTTGAGGGCCTCCATCTCGTCGTGGTACGCCGTCACATAGTCGGCGACCGGCACGGCCGCGAGCCCCACGGCCCAGGCATCGGGCTGCGTACCGAGACCGAGCAGCGTCAGATAGCCGCCCCACGAACCGCCCGACAGCACCAGCTTCGCCGGATCCGCCAGACCGGAGTCCACCGCCCACGCACGGACCGCCGCGATGTCCTCCAGCTCGATCAGCCCGACCCGGTGCTTGAGCGCGTCCGTCCACTCCCGTCCGTATCCGGTGGAGCCCCGGTAGTTGACCCGGACGACCGCGAAGCCGTGGTCGACCCACGCGGCCGGTCCCGCCGCGAACGCGTCGCTGTCATGCCAGGTCGGGCCGCCGTGGATCTCGAAGACCGTCGGGAACGGACCCTCGCCCGCCGGCCGCTGCACCAGCGCGTGCACCCGGCCGCCCGGACCCTCCACCCACGCGTCCTCCACCGGCACCGAGGCGGGCGCCGCCGGTCCCGGCGGATCGAGCACCACCCCGCCCACCGTGGAGCGCACCTCCGGCGGACGGGCCGCCGACGACCACAGATACTCCACGCTTCCGTCGGGTCTGGCCGTCGCGCCCGAGACCGTCCCGGCCGGGGTCTCCACCTGGATCAGCGCGCTCTTGGCGAAGTCATAGCGCCACAGCTCGCCGCGGGCCTCGAAGCTGTGCGCGACCAGCAGCCCCGATCCGTCCGGATACCACTCGGCGTTGACATCGCCCGGCAGCTCGATGGCGAGCTCGGTCTCCTCGCCCGTCAGCGGATTCCAGACGATCGGCTCCCAGCGGCCCCGCCGCTGGTGGCAGATGAGCAGCCTGCTGTCCCCTTCCACCGGCGCGAAGCCCAGCACCTCCAGGCCCAGCTCGCGCGTACCGCCCTCCGTGTCGTCCAGCTGGGCCACCACCGAGCCGTCCAGCCGCAGCACCCGCACCGCCGAGTGCATCGCGTCGCCGTGCTCGGTGTGCTCTATCGCCAGCAGCGAGCCGTCGTGCGACAGATCCCCGACCCCGGCCGACTCGCGGTGCCGGTAGATCTCCACGGGCTCCTCGCCCGGCCGTACGACATGGAGAGTGGAGCCGTCCTCGTCGGTCGAGCGCCCCACCACCGCCGTACCGTCCCGGCCGAGCGCGAGCCCGGCCGGATAGGAGGGGCCGAGCCCCGGCACCGCGGGCTCGTCACCGGCTCCGTCCGCCCCGGCGGCGAACCGCTGCCGCATCCAGACCCCGAACTCGTCCCCGTCCGTGTCCGAGAACCACCAGATCCACTCGCCGTCGAGCGAGAGCACGCCGTCCGTCGTCCCGTTCGGCCGGTCAGTCGCCTGCCGCTGCTCACCGGTCGCGCGGTCCCACGCGTAGAGCTCATACGTCCCTGTCGCGTTGGAGACGAACAGCGCGCGCTCCGGTGCGTCCTCCGCCCAGTCGGGCAGCGACACCCGCGGCGCCCTAAAGCGCTTCTCCCACTCGGGCATCGAGGCCGCCGCGGGGGCCGCCGGGGGCGCTGTCGAATCCGGTGTCGAACCGGTGATCTCAGTCATGCCCCTATTCTGCGCCCGGCCCCTGACATTCCGTCGGCGTCCCGCTCAGCCTGTGGATAACTCGGACGACTCGGTGAGCAGCATCTTCGTGGCCATGGCTGTCAGCTGCTTCTCGGCCTGGTCCCAGGTCCAGCCGCATTCGTCGACGAGCGTGCGCCAGGCGCCCAGGCCGAAGCAGAACCACAGCACGTCAGCGCACCGCTCGACGGTCATCCCCGGCTTGAGAGCACCGAGGCCCTTGAGGTGTGAGGCGATCTCACGCAGGGCAGAGGTGTAGAGAGAGGTGCCTTCGTCCCAGAGTGCTTCCGCCGCCTCGTGCACGGGCAGCGCGCTGTAGAGGATCGCGATGGATTCGCGATGCTCCTCGTTGCTGAGCCGGGTGCGGTGGGCGAGCAGGGCGATGGCGGAGACGGCGTTGTCGGTGTCCCGTATCCGCCCCACGGTCTCCTGAGCGCCGGAGTGCGCGGCCGCGCGGTGGACGGTCTCCCGCAGTATGTCGAGCCGACCCCCGGCACTGACGTACACCGTCTTGACCGCGGTCCCTGCCTCGCGGGCGATCTCCGCGATGGTCACCTGCGCGAAACCCCGCTCCAGGAAGAGCCGCCGCGCCGCGTCGATGATGTCACGCCGCGTGGCGGCCGCAGTGAGTTCGCGGCGAGGGGAGTGGTACCGACGCCCGCCAGACATACGGACATTTTATGGCAAGTCGCACGTTTATTTCATCACCTTTGGGTTCATTACATAGGGGTTAACCCTATTTTCGAGGGATAGAGAATGACGGTTTCATCCGCTCTTCGAACCGAACGCTCACGCATGTACGAAGAACTCCTCGCCGAGCACACGATCATGCGGCGGGGCGCTGCCCTCGTGGCCGTCTCGTTCGCGAATCTCGCCGACGGCCAGCCCGTCGACGTAAAGACGCTGGTCAGCACCTCCCGATGGCTGATCGAGTACGTCAGGAGTCACCACGGGAGCGAGGACGAACGACTCTGGCCGGCGCTGAGCGACCTGTTTCCCCCCGCCGTCGCCGAGCTCGACCGGATGCTCGCCGAGCACCAGGCGCTCGACGCCGAGCTGCACACCCTCTCCAGGGTGGTCGACGCGATCGCCGCCCGGGAGATCACGGGCGGGCGCGCCGAGGTCCTGGTGGTCGTCAGTGAGGCGGCCATGTCCGGGCTGCCGTCGGCCCAGCGGGTCCACGAGATCCTGACGAGGCACTTCGACGAGGAGGAGCCGGTCCTGCTGGAGCTGTTCCCGCAGGTGCCGGACGCCGAGGTCGCACGAGTACGGAACGGGATCTTCCACGGCGACTTCCGATCCAGCCCGCATCTGGTGCTGGGCCTCATGGAGGACCCGGACCGGATCCCCGGGTACGCGGCCGTGCTGAGCGCCTTCCCGGCGTCGGTGCGCTGGCTGCGCCCGGTGCTGCTGGCGCGCTACCGCTCCACCAAGAAGGCGCTGGCGGTCACGACGTACCTGGACAGGATCTAGATCCTTGTCCGGTCGTGCCCCGATCGTGCTGACTACCGACCGTGCTGACTACCGACCGTGCTGACTACCGACCGTGCTGAACACCGGCCGTGCTGAACACCGACGTCCCAGGATGTGGTCCTGGGGCGTCGGTGTTCAGTTCCCGGAGGCGCGCGAGCGGGCGTGCAGCGTTCGCGCGACCCTCGGGCCCAGCCAGCGCTTGAGCCTGCGCAGCGCCTCCAGCTGCTCGGCCGCCCTGTCGATCCGGTAGTACAGCTGGGGCGGGATATGCGGAAGCAGCGGGGAGTGCCGCTGCCCGAGCAGCGCGAACATCTGTGGCGGGGCGAGATGGATATAGCGGGGAAGGTTCTCGTACCACTGGGCGCTGTAGCGGGCCGCGCTCTGGACGGGGAGGAGGGCGGACCTCCGTTCCCGCTCGTACCGCACGAGGGCGGGCCGCAGTTCCGGGTGTACGGCGTTCCCGGCGCGTCCGGATCCGTCGCGTCCGGATCCGTTGTCTCGGCCGTGGCCGCCGTGGCCGCCGTATCCGCTGTGGTCGCCGTATCCGCTGTGTCCGCGCAGCGCGCCGGCCAGTGAGATGGCGTCCTCCAGCGCGAGTGTCGTGCCCGCGCCGATGGAGTAGTGCGTGGTGTGGGCGGCGTCGCCGAGCAGGACGAGGTTGCCGTGGTGCCAGGTCCGGTTGGTCAGCGTACGGAAGTTCAGCCACTGCGCGCTGCCGTCCGCGTGCGCCCTGCCGATCAGCCGGTGCCCGTCCAGCGGCCGGGCGAAGAGCCGCTCCAGCAGGGCCAGACCGTCCGCCTCGCTCGCCTTGTCGAGCCCGAGGCCCGTCCAGGTCGCCGGGGAGCACTCGACGATGCAGGTGCTGCCGTCCTCGCTGAACCCGTAGGCGTAGCACCAGATCCAGCCGTGCTCGGTTTCGACGAAGGCGAAGGTGAAGGAGTCGAAGACCTTGGTGGTGCCGAGCCAGATATAGGTGTTCTGCCCGGCTGTTGCCTCGGTGCCGAAGTGTTCGGCATGGCGTTCCCGCAGCGCGCTGCCGACGCCGTCGCAGGCCACGACCAGGTCGGCGTCGGGCAGCTCCGCCGCGTCGGCGATCGGGTGCTCGAACTCGACGCGCACGCCGAGTGAGCGGGCCCGCTCGGCGAGGATGTCGAGCAGCTTGCGGCGGCCGATGCCGAAGCCCGTGTCGCCGTGGTGCACCGTCTTCAGATCGCCGACGTGTGCGACCCCGTCGCTCCAGCGGACCGAGCTCTCGCTGATGGCGACGGCGGACTCGGGGTCGTGGACATGGAGCTTGTCGATCAGGCTGCCCCAGTAGGTCACTCCCCAGCCGTAGGTGGACCCGGCCGCGTTCCGTTCGTAGACCGTGATGTCGTGGGACGGGTCCTGCCGTTTCATCAGGATCGAGAAGTACAGGCCGGCGGGCCCGCCGCCGACGCACGCGACCTTCACAGGTGCTCCCGGTTGTCCCGTTGTGACAGTAAGCGATCAATGGCGGACGAAGAGTAGCAGGATGTGGGTTTCTCCCGGTGTGATCGCATATGACCGTGGGGCCAGTGGCGCGGCCCCTCGGCGGCGCGGCGGCGCGGTCCCTCGGTGGCTCGGTGGCGCGGTACGGGCTTGTTGTGGCGTTGTTCCGTACGGGATACTTCTACATCGCTGTAGAAGTCGATCCGATCCGTTACCGGGAGAGAGCAGACCTGATGTTCGGCTTGAGTGAACTGGCCCTGATCCTCATCGTCGTCGCGGTGGTCATCGGGGTGAAGAAGCTCCCTGAGCTGACCCGCTCCGCCGGCAAAGCCGCCCGCATCCTCAAGAGTGAGACGAAGGCCCTCAAGGAGGAGGGCAAGGAGGAAGGCAAGGGGGAGGGCAAAGAGGAGGGCAGGGCGCCCGACGCCGCAGCGCCGGGGGAGCGTCATGTCGTCACGGGTATCGTCGTCGAGCGGACCGACCCGCCCGCGCGGGATTCTCGCGACAGGCCGTAGCCCTAGACTGAATCGCTGGTTCGGGCCTTCGGATGTCCGGGCCTCCGGACGCTCGGGCATTCGGGACTTCGGACATAAGGGCATGAGGACAATCGGGTTGACGGGGTGACGGCCCGCGCGGGACGGGAGAGCGATCGTGACGCCAGGTGTGCCGGCGGGTGCCGGTGGCTTCGAGGACCCTCCTGCCGAAGTGCTGGCCGAGGCCGCTGCCGCGTTCGGACTGCTCGCGTCGTCGGCGCGGCTCCACATCGTGTGGGTACTGGCTCAGGGCGAGAGCGATGTGACCGGACTCGCCGAGCGCGTGGGCGGGGCGCTGCCCGCCGTCAGCCAGCATCTGACCAAGCTGAAACTGGCCGGTCTCGTACGGTCACGGCGCGAGGGCCGTCGCCAGGTGTACTTCGTCGACGATCCGGATGTCGTGACCGTGGTCCGGCTGATGCTCGGACAGCTGACCGACCGCGCGGCGCACGCTCCGGCACGGCGCGTCCGCGACATCACGGCCTGAGCCCGCGGTGTCCGACTCCACGGCGTCCGGCTCCGTGGTGTCTGGTTCGGGCGCGTCCGGTTCCGTCGTGTCCGGTGCGGATGTGTTCAGCGGGGGCGGGCCCGGGCCGGGATCCGGTACTGGTCGCGGTCCGACGGATCCGTGGGCAGCGGGCGCCGACGGCGCCCCGCCGGATCTGACCGCCCTCACCTCCCTCCAGGTGCTGCGGTGGCTGGACAGCGGGCCGCGCGGGCTGACGGACGCGCAGGCCGAGGAGCGTCTCCTCCGGTACGGCGAGAACGCGGTGCCGGAGTGGCGTTCGGCGTCCTGGCCACGGCGTTTCGTACGGAGCGTGCGGGATCCCTTCACCGCCGTACTGCTCTGCCTCGGGGTGGTGTCGGCCACCGTCGCCGCCTGGGGCACCGCCCTGGTGATCCTCTCGCTGGTCGTGGTCAGCTGCCTGCTGCGCTCGTCCGGGGAGCACCGGGCCGACCGGTCCATGGCCGCGCTGCGTGAGCTGGTGGCGACGACGGCGACAGTGCTGCGGCGCGGGAGCGATGAGAGGGACAGGAGGGGCGGGAGGGTCGGGAAGGGCGAGGGGGGCGAGAGCGGCGAGAGGGACGGGAGGGACCGGAACAAGGGCCGTGACGCGCGTGACGCGGGTGGCTCGCGGCCGAGGGAGATTCCGGTCGACCAGCTGGTGCCGGGCGATGTGATCCGTCTCGGCCCCGGCGATCTGGTGCCCGCCGACGTACTGCTGCTGCGCGCGAGCGGGCTGACCGTACATCAGGCGGCGCTGACGGGGGAGTCGGCGCCGGTCGCCAAGTACGCCGTCGACGCGCCGGGCTTGCCGGGCGGCGGGGCAGACGGTCCGGACACGCCGGGCGGCGGGGGAGACGGTCCGGGCACGCCGGGCGGCGCCCGTATGCCTGCCGGCGGCGAGGCTTTCGCGGGGGTGTTCGCGCAGCCGAGGCTGTGTTTCCAGGGCAGCAGCGTGGCCTCGGGCAGCGGCACCGCCATCGTCGTGGCGACCGGGACCCGTACGCGGTTCGGCGCCGCGCGCAGCCGGCCGGGGCGCCGTACGGCCAGTGCCTTCGACCGGCAGGTGAACGGCATCTCGTGGGTCCTCATCCGGTTCATGCTGCTCACCCCGCCGCTCGTCCTGATGGCCAACGCCGCTCTGCGCGGCCGGGGCCTGGAGACGCTCCCCTTCGCGGTCGCGGTCGCCGTCGGGCTCACTCCCGAGATGCTGCCGGTCATCGTCACCACCGCCCTGGCCCGTGGCGCGTCACGCCTCGCGCGCCACCACGCGGTCATCGTCAAACGCCTGCCCGCGCTGCACGACCTGGGCGCCGTCGACGTGCTGTTCCTGGACAAGACAGGCACCCTGACTCAGGACCGGCCGGTGGTCGGCGGGGCGATGGACGCGTACGGCGACCCCGACCCCGAGGTGCTGCGCTGGGCCGCCGTCAACGCCTGGTGGACCCTGCAACTGGCCGATCTGCCCGCCCCGGACGCACTCGACGAGGCGATCCTCGACGCGGCGGACAAGGAACTGGACGAGGGGGATCCGGCGCGGTACGAGGGCGTGGCGGCGCTCCCGTTCGATCCCGTACGCCGCCTCTCCACCGCGGTCGTACGACGGCCCGGCCGCCTCGGCACCCACACGCTCGTCGTGAAGGGGGCGGTGGAAGCCGTACTCCAGCGGTGCGCGCTCGACGACGAGGAACGGAACCGGCTCTCCGCGCTGGCCGCCCGCGAGGCCGACAGCGGGCTGCGGCTGCTCGCGGTCGCCACGGCGGAACGTCCGGCCCGTCAACGCGACTACACCCCGGCCGACGAGCGCGGACTCGACTTCCTGGGTTTCGTCGCACTCCACGACGCACTCGCCCCGACCGCCGCCGAGGCGCTGAAGGTCTTCGCCGCACGCGGCGTCACGGTCAAGATCCTGACGGGCGACCACCCGGGCACGGCGGCGCGGGCGTGTCTGGACCTGGGCCTCGATATCGATGTCGCTGCCGATCTCGCCGGCCGGGGTGAGGTCCCCGCGGCCGGCAGCGCCGCGATCGTCAGCGCCGAACGGATCGGTGCCCTGACCGACGCGGAACTCGCCGAGCTAGCCCGGCGCACCACCGTCTTCGCGCGCTGCACCCCCGAGCACAAGGCCCGTATCGTCGCCGCCGTCCGCGCCGACGGCCACACCACGGGTTTCCTCGGCGACGGCGTCAACGACCTGCCCGCGCTGTACGCCGCCGACGTCGGGATATGCCCGCGCGACGCCGTCGATGTCGTGCGCGAATCCACCGATGTCGTGCTCGCGCGGAAGGACCTCACCGCGATCGAGCACGCGATCGGCGCCGGGCGCCACGCGAGCGGCAATATCGCCACGTATCTGCGGATCACGCTCTCCTCCAACCTCGGCAACGTCATAGCGATGCTGGTCGCGGGGCTGCTCCTGCCGTTCCTGCCGATGCTTCCGGCCCAGGTCCTCGTACAGAACCTGTGCTTCGACGTCGCGCAGCTCGCCTTCGCGTACGACCGGCCGCGGTCCGAGGCGCTGCGTCGGCCGACGGAGCTGCGCTCGCGGGCGTTCCTCCGGTTCATCACGGGCTTCGGACTCATCAACGCCCTCGCGGACCTGGCGACGTTCGCGGTGCTCGCGTCGGCGTTGCACATCGCCGTCAACGTGGACAGTCAGGCGGAGTTCCACTCCGGATGGTTCACCGAGAATCTGCTCACCCAGGCGCTGGTGATGCTGCTGCTGCGTACGAGCGCACGCCCCGCGTACGGGCCCCGGGCCTCGGGCCCCGTCCGCTGGGCCGCGGCCGGGCTCGCCGTGACAGGGCTGCTGCTGCCGCTCTCGCCGCTCGGCCCGGTCCTGGGCATGCCGGCGCTGCCGGGGCTCTACTACGTACTGCTCGGTGTTGTGCTCGGGCTGTACGCGGCCGGACTGGTCTTTGTGCGGGGGCGTATCGGCGGCCCTCAGCCGTAGTGCCACGGAGCTGTCGAGTCAATGGGGCTCATGGGGCTGTAGGAGCGCTCAGCGGTAGTGGTGATCAGCCGTAGGAGAGGTTCGCGCAAGGGTCGTCGTCGGCGGAGCGTGCGCCATCGGCCACGGCCGACGGCAGAGGACCGGGCGGCGCCGATCCCGGCTCCGCCGGGCTGTACGACGTTCCGAGGACGACGCTGATCCCCGCGGCGGACGTCGAAGTGAGCCGTGCGCCCGGGAAGAGGCGTTCGACGGTCCGCGCCTTCTCCTCCTGGCCGGGGCCGTACTCGATCACCGTGGTCGTGTGGTTCTGGATGCTCGCGGTCGCGGTGCCCGTGACGGTGAAGCCATGGTCGGTGAGCGTACGGGCGGCACGGGCGGCGAGCCCCGTAACCGTGGTGCCGTTGTAGACGGCGACATCGATTCCCGCGCCCGAGACGGTCCCGGCGGCGCTCGGGGTGGCGGAGGGGCCGGCGGTTTCCCCGCCCTTTCTGCCGCTGGCGTCCGCGCCGTCGATCGTACGGTCGGCCCTCAGCGCCGCCCAGAGCGCGGACGCGTCAGGCTCGACGATCGCGACGCGCTCCCCCTCGTAACGCCAAGGAATGGTCACGAACTTGGTGTTGTGCAGATCGATATCCTTGAGTGACATCGCGAAGCCGAGCAGCTTGTCGGCGGAGCCGAGTCCCGGGTCGACGGTCATGGAGTGGGTGGCGGCGTCCGCGAGCGGCAGCAGCTTGGCGGGCGTCAGCCCCTGCTCCTTGATCTTCTTCAGCAGACTCGCGACAAAGGCCTGCTGGCGCTTGATCCGTCCGATGTCGGAGCCGTCGCCCATGCCGTGCCGGATCCGTACGTAGTCCAGCGCCTTCTGCCCGGAGACGGTCTGGATGCCCTTGACGAAGATGCGTTCACCGCGGGTGGTGCGGTTGGGGTTGAGGTCCTTCTGGTAGATGTCCTGCGGAACGCACACCCGTACGCCGTCGACGACTTCGGTCAGTTGGGCGAAGCCCTTGAAGTCGACGACGACGGTGTGGTCGACGCGCAGTCCGGTGAGCTTCTCGATGGTGTTCTGGGTGCAGGCGGGGTTGCCCTTGACCGTCTGCCCCACGGAGAACGCGGCGTTGAACATGGCGTTGCTCCGCTGCGCCGTCCAACTTCCGTCCGGCAGCCGGCACGGTGGGATATCGAGGAGGGTGTCGCGCGGGATGGACACGGCGACGGCATGGCGGTGGTCGGCGTAGACATGCAGCAGGAACGCGGTGTCGGAACGGCCGATGTCGTCCTTGCTGCCGCCGCCCAGCTCGCCGTTCCCGTCGGTGCGCGCGTCCGACCCGATGACCAGGACGTTCTGTCCCTTCGACGTGCCCGACGGCCGGTTGTCGGAGAGTCCGCCGGCGCTGAAGGTGTCGATGTTTCCGCTGAGCTTGAGATACATCCAGCCGACACCGGCCGAGGCGAGCACGATGAGGGACAGGGCTATGCCGAGGGCGAGCCGCACTCGGCTCCCCTCTCCGCTCCTTCTGCGCCGGCCGTCCGCCATATGTGCCCCTTCCAAAGTTGTACAGTTGCGCAATGTAGCAACTTACAGATCCATGGGTCGACGAGAGGAAGGCGGGGCGGAAATGTTGCGTAACGGGTTGGAGCCTTGGCACCTGCTGATCGTGGCGATCGTGATCATCGTGCTGTTCGGCTCGAAGAGGCTGCCGGACGCCGCGCGTGCGGTCGGCAAGTCCCTGCGCATTCTCAAGAGTGAGACGAAGGCGATGAGGGAGGAGGGGGAGGGTGCCACGCACCCTGCCCCCTCGACGCGGACGCCCTCAGCGCCGGTGTCCACTGCTCAGGAGTCGACTGCTCGGGCGTCGACTGCTCAGGAGTCGACTGCTCGGGCGTCGACTGCTCAGGCCTCGGCGGCTACCGCGAGTCCAGGTGCCGACGCGAAAGCTGCCGACGCGGCCGGTTGAGCGTGCGGTTGACTCGCTCGGCTCGCTCGACTGATTCGCCTCGCTCGACTGGTTCGACTCAGGGGCTGGCCCGGTCGATCCCGTAGCGCAGCGGCTCGCCCTGTACGCGCGGGTCCCGCCGGTACACATAGACGGCCTCCGCCTGCGCGCCGCCCGCCGGTCCTTCCAGCTCGCAGGGGTATGTCACCTGCACCACGGAAGGCCGGTCGGTGACCCGCATCCGCATGCCGTCCGCGGGCCCGCCGTCGAGCACCGCGGTTTCCCATTCCGTCCTGCCCGGAATCCTGCCCTGATCATCCATGCGAACACTTTAAGGGTTGCGCAAGTTTAGGACTATGGGCAGGATCCGGACATGGGCATACGTCGCGACCGTACGTCGCGGGCCGATCAGCGGTGGAGCTCGACCACCTCGACTACCTCGACTACCTCGACTACAGGGTGCGCTCCAGCCGGTCCGCCATCAGCCTGATGAATCGCGAGGGGTCACTCAGCTCGCCGCCGTCCGCGAGGAGGGCCATTCCGTAGAGGAGTTCGGCCGCCTCGGCCAGTCCCGCGTCGGCGTCCCGCTCGGTGTGGGCCTTCCGCAACCCGGTGACCAGAGGATGCGTGGGGTTGAGTTCGAGGATGCGCTTGATATGCGGCACCTCCTGGCCCATGGCGCGATACATGTTCTCCAGGGCGGGCGTCACATCGTGGGTGTCCCCGACGATGCACGCGGGTGAGACGGTGAGCCGGGACGAGAGCCGCACCTCCTTCACGCTCTCACTCAGTTCCGTCGTCATCCATGTCAGCAGGCCGGCGAACTCCTGCTGCCGCTTCTCGCGCTCGGCCTCGACCTCCTTCTTCTCCTCCTCGGTGTCGAGGTCGACTTCCCCCTTGGCGATCGACCGCAGCTGCTTTCCGTCGAATTCGGGTACGGACTGGACCCACACCTCGTCGACCGGGTCGGTCAGCAGCAGCACTTCGAAGCCCTTGGCCTGGAACGCCTCCATGTGGGGTGAACTCTCGATGGCCGAGCGCGACTCGCCCGTCATATAGAAGATGTGCTGCTGCCCCTCCTTCATGCGGTCCACGTACTGCCGGAGAGTGGTCAGCCCCTCCTTGTCCTGGGTCGACGCGAACGAGGAGACACCGAGAATCGCGTCGCGATTCTCGAAGTCGCTGAGAAGCCCTTCCTTCAGGACCCGTCCGAATTCCTTCCAGAACGTCGCGTAGCGCTCCGGGCTGCCGGACATCATGTCCTTGAGCGTCGAGAGCACCTTCTTCACGAGGCGACGGTGCATCAACTGGATCTGACGATCCTGCTGAAGGATTTCACGCGACACATTGAGCGACAGATCCTGCGCGTCGACGACACCCTTGACGAAGCGGAGGTATTCGGGCATGAGCGCTTCGCAGTCATCCATGATGAACACGCGCTTCACATAGAGCTGAACTCCGCGCTTGTGCCCCTGCATGAACAGATCCTGGGGCGGGTGGGACGGGATGAAGAGCAGCGCCTGGTATTCGAAGGTGCCCTCGGCCTGCATACGGATGGTTTCGAGCGGGTCGTTCCAGTCGTGACTGATGTGCTTGTACAGCTCGCTGTACTCGTCATCGGTCACCTCGTCCTTGGACCGGGCCCAGAGCGCCTTCATCGAGTTGACCGTCTCGACCTCGCGGGGGCGGTCACCATCACTATCACCATCCGGGACCGCGTCCGCTTCCGCGACCGCGTCCGTGGACTCCTTGGCCATCTTGATGGGCCAGGTGATGAAGTCGGAGTACCGCTTGACGATTTCCCTGATCTTCCAGGCGGACGTGTAGTCGAAGAGCTGATCCTCGATGTCCTCGGGCTTGAGCCGCAACGTCACCGACGTACCCTGCGGCGCGTCATCGACGGTCTCGACGGTATACGTACCCTCCCCGCTGGATTCCCAGCGCGTCCCCCGGCTCTCCCCCGCCCGCCTGGTCAGCAGCGTCACCTCGTCGGCCACCATGAAGCTGGAGTAGAAGCCCACGCCGAACTGCCCGATGAGTTCCTCGGAAGCGGCTGCGTCCTTGGCCTCCTTCAACTCCTTCAGAAACTTCGCGGTGCCGGAATTCGCGATCGTCCCGATGAGCTGCACCACTTCATCGTGCGACATTCCGATGCCATTGTCGCGAACGGTGAGCGTGCGCTGCTCCTTGTCGACCTCGATGCCGATATGGAGATCCGATACGTCTTCCCGCAACTCGTTGTCGCGGAGGGATTCCAGCCGCAACTTGTCCAAGGCGTCTGAGGCGTTGGAGATGAGCTCGCGCAGAAATACATCCTTGTTCGAGTAGATCGAATGGATCATCATCTGCAGGAGTTGACGCGCTTCTACCTGGAACTCGAATGTCTCGATAGGCATGTTGCCCGGATTCCTTCCCCGATTACTCGTCAGCGCTGCGGTGAGCCGCCCCACATGATATCCAGCCACCGCGACGCCCACAGGGTTTGTGGCCATCCCTCGCCTTCCGCCTCGACTGTCAAGGTGTGCGGAATTGCCCCCTTTGATCATCTATGTGGCGATATGGATAGAGGTGCCGGACAGGCCCTAGCCATTCGGCGCGGAAGCGCCCTGATCGTCGGCCACGGCCGGAAAAGCAGGTTCGCCCTCGCCGGACCACACGCGGTAGAGACGGCGGATGGCCTCGATGTCCGCGAGATCGGGCGACTCGGACCGGTAGTCACTCAGTTTGTCGCCCACACGAATCAGGGCCGGTTCCCTGTGAAGGAAACCGGCCCTGACCTGGTGTTTCTGCTGTCGGGGTGGCGGGATTTGAACCCACGACCTCTTCGTCCCGAACGAAGCGCGCTGCCAAGCTGCGCTACACCCCGATGTCGCCCGTGTCGCGGCGACATCGATTACTTTAGCCCACCGCTGGCCGGAGACGAAATCCGGTTTCGGGGGCCCGCCGGGCCCCCGCCGGGCCCCCGCCGGGCCCCCGCCGGGCCCCCGCCGGGCCCCCGCCGGACCCGATGCGGGGCAGAGGAGGCCGGGTGGGTGGCGGGGTGTGGTCAGGGGCGGGGTGTCAGGGTCAGGAGTGTGGCTTCCGGGGGGCAAGCGAAGCGGATCGGGGTGTAGCGGTTGGTGCCGCAGCCCGCCGAGACGTGGAGGTAGGCGGTGTGGCCGCCGGAGCGGTGGGTGGAGAGGCCCTTCACGCGGTCCGTGTCGAGGTCGCAGTTGGTGACCAGCGCTCCGTAGAAGGGGATGCAGAGCTGGCCGCCGTGCGTGTGGCCCGCGAGGATCAGTGGGTAGCCGTCGGCGGTGAAGGAGTCCAGGGAGCGCAGGTACGGGGCGTGCACCACGCCGATCGAGAGGTCGGCGTCCGCCTCGGGGCCGCCCGCGACCCGCTCGTACCTGTCCCGCTTGATGTGCGGGTCGTCCACGCCCGTGAAGGCGATCTCGTGGCCGTCGATCTTCAGCCGGCCACGGGTATTGGTCAGACCCACCCAGCCCGCCGCGTCGAAGGCGTCGCGCATCGGCTCCCAGGGGTTGTGCACCGCGTGGACGGCCGGGGCGTTGCCGTTCAGACCGTGTCTGCCCTGGGCCTTCTCGAAGAGGTAGCGGGCCGGATTGCGGAGCTTCGGGCCGTAGTAGTCGTTCGAGCCGAAGACATAGACACCCGGGAACTCCATCAGCGGGCCCAGCGCGTCCAGCACCTCCGGTACGCCCTCCGGGTCCGAGAGGTTGTCGCCGGTGTTGACCACGAAATCGGGGCGCAGCCCGGCCAGCGACTGGAGCCAGCGCTGCTTCTTCCGCTGTCCGCTCACCATATGGATGTCGGAGACCTGGAGAACTCGCAGGTCACGCATCCCGCGCGGGAGCACGGGCACCGAGATCCGGCGCAACCGGAACGAGCGTGTTTCGAAGCCCGCGGCGTAGGCGAGGCCGGCCGCGCCGACTGCCGCGATGCCTGCGGTGATTTTCAGGGGGACCCCGTAGCGTGCGCGCATGCGCCCATCGTCGCAGACGCCGTACGGGCATGAAATCCGTGGGCGGGTCCGGCTCGGCACCTGCCACACTTGGCCTTATGACCAGCCTTAAGTCCAAGCTGAAGGAAGACCTCACCGAGGCCATCAGGGCGCGTGACGAGCTCCGCTCCGCCACGCTCCGGCTGACCCTCTCCGCGATCACCAAGGAGGAGGTCTCGGGTACGTCCGCGCGCGAGCTCTCCGACGACGAGGTGCAGAAAGTGATCGCCAAGGAGGCGAAGAAGCGCCGTGAGGCGGCGGAGGCCTTCGCCCAGGGCGGCCGCGCGGAGCAGGCCGAGCGGGAGAAGGCGGAGGGCGTGCTCCTCGACGCGTATCTGCCGAAGCAGCTGACCGACGAGGAGCTGGCCACGATCGTCGCTCAGGCCGTCGAGGAGGCCAAGGGCGCCGGAGCCGAGGGCCCGCGGGCCATGGGCGCCGTGATGAAGATCGTGAACCCGAAGGTGGCCGGCCGTGCCGAGGGAGGCCGGGTGGCCGCCCTCGTGAAGCGCTCCCTCGCGGGCTAGTGCGGCGCGCGCCAGGCCGTGCGCGGCGCCGGGCCATGCGCGGCGCCGGGCCGTGCGCGGCGCCAGAGCGTGCGCGGCGCCAGGACGGGGGCGGCGGCGTGGGTGGAAAGTCCCGCCCGGCTCGCGGCGTAAAGCCGCGTAAAGCCGCGTAAGGCGACGTGAAGACGTAAAGAGGTAAAGGAAGAGGTAAAGGAAGACGTAAAGGGAGGGGCGCTCCATCCCGTCGGACGGAGCGCCCCTCCCTCATGTCACCGGCTTCCGCGGTTTACGGGAAACCGCCGCCGTCCTGGCCGCCGCCGTCCTGGCCACCGTCGCTGGTGCCGGCGTTCCCGCCATTGGCGCCGTTCCCGCCGTTCCCGTTGCCCTCGGACTGGCCGCCGCCGATGAAGTCCGGCGGGGGCGAGATGCCCGGGAACGGACCATCTCCGTCGCCGCCCCCGCTCGGCTTGTTGTCGCCCCGGCCGCCGTTGCCCTGACCCTGGTTGTTCCCACCGGGCTTCTCGGTGTCCCGGCCCCTGGAGGTGTCCGGGATGTCGACCGTCGTGAAGCCGGGGGCGGGCTTGCCCTCCAGCGCGCCGGACACCGCGTCCTTCCAGATCGGACCCGGGACCTGACCACCGAAGACCTTGTCGTGGTACTCGCCCCCGATCGTGATGTTCTCCATCTCGACCTGCTGGGACGGGCTGCCGACCCAGACCGCGCCGGACATGTTCGGCGTGTAGCCGACGAACCACGCGTTCTTACGGGCGTCCGTCGTACCCGTCTTACCGGCGTTGTCGCGGCTCGTCAGTCCGGCCGCCTCACCCGTACCGGAGTCGACCACACCCTTCAGCAGGGTGTTGATCGTGTCGGCGGTCCTCTCCGACATGGCCTGGGAGCACTTCGACTCCGGCACCTTGAGGCTCTTGCCCGTCGCCGTCTTGATCGAGTCGATGGCGATGGGGGTGCAGTACGTGCCGCGGTTCGCGTACGCCGCGTACGCGCTCGCCATCCGCAGCGGCGAGATGCCCTGCGAGCCCAGGGTGAGGGCCGACGGCGACTCGGGAAGCTTCTTGCCGTCGCCCTGGACCACGCCCAGCTTGGCGATCGTCTCCGTCACGGGGCAGAGACCGATTTGCCCTATCATCTGCACGAAGTACGTGTTGACGGACTTTTCCATCGCCTCCTTCAGCGCGTACGGGCCGACCTCCGACTCGTTCTCGTTCTCGGCCGTGTCGCCCTCGGTGTTGACCCACGGCTTGCCGCTGCACGTCTGGATCGAAGCCGGGTACGGCATCTGGTACGGCGCCGGATACGACTGTGTCGGCGGGACACCGCGCTCGATGGCCGCCGTCGCGAGGAACGGCTTGAAGGTCGAACCGGTCGGGAAGCCGTAGTTCGAGCCGCCCATGCCCTTGTCGACCGAGAAGTTGATCTGGGTCTCGTTCTTCCCGAAGCCGTACGGCTTGGACTGCCCCATGCCGAGGACCTTGCCGGTGCCCGGCTCGACCAGGGTCACCGCCGCGGCGACCTTGTCGCTCTGGTTGACATGGTCCTTTATCGACGCCTGTACCGAGCTCTGGGCCTTCGGATCGAGCGTCGTACGGATCGTCAGACCGCCCTGGTTCCAGACCTTGGCCCGCTCCTTGCGGTCCTTGCCGAAGACCGGGTCGGTCAGGAAGACTTCGCGTACGTAGTCACAGAAGAAGCCCGCCCCGGCGACTGCCGTGATGCAGCCGTTCTCGGGACGGCTCACCTTCAGCTTGATCTGCGTGGCCTTGGCGCGGTCGGCCTCCGCCTGGGAGATGTCACGGACGTCGGCCATCCGCTGCAGCACGATATTGCGCCGCTTGGTGGCCTCCTCCTCGTCATTGACCGGGTCGTACCGGCTCGGTGACTGGACGATGCCCGCCAGCATCGCCGCCTCTTCGAGCTTCAGGTCCTTGGCCGGCTTGGAGAAGTAACGCTGGGCGGCGGCCTCGATGCCGTAGGCCTGCTGTCCGAAGAAGGTGATGTTCAGATAGTTCTCAAGGATCTTCTTCTTGCCCAGCTCCTCCTCGACCTGGATCGCGTACTTCAGCTCCTGGATCTTGCGGCCCAGGGTCTGCTGGGTGGCCTGCGCGACCTTGTCCGGGTCGTCACCGGCCTCCTCGACGAAGACGTTCTTCACGTACTGCTGGGTCAGCGTCGAGGCGCCCTGGGCGACGCCGCCCGACTGCGCGTTGCGGTTGACCGCGCGCAGGACGCCCTTCAGGTCGATGGCCCCGTGCTCGTAGAAGCGCGAGTCCTCGATCGCGACGATCGCCTTCTGCATGTACGGGGAGATGTCCTTGAGCGGGACGACTGTGCGGTCACGTGAGTAGACCGTGGCGATACGGCCGCCCTGGGAGTCCAGGATCGTGGTTCGCTGACTCAACGGCGGCGTCTTGAGGTTGGCGGGGATCTCGTCGAATCCCTCGACCGTCCCCTTGGCGGCGAGCCCCAGCGCCCCGAAGGCCGGCAGGGCGATTCCCGCGAGCACCGCTCCCGCGAGCACGCTGACACCGAGGAACTTGGCGGCCTGCTGGGTCCCGGTCAGACCCCCGCCCGAGCGCTTCTTTGGCATGAGGGCAGCCTACGTTCTCAATCGCCGGACACGCGTCAAGGCTCTGGCCTAAGCTGTCCCCAACTGTCACAGCAGTGCGGTTGTGTATCAAGCACTCGGCGTGAACTTTCCATGAACCCGAAACATGGAGAATTGACGCCCGAATCCTCCGTATTTAGCGTGAGATGCCCCTTGTGGCCTTAGTGAAATACCCGACTCTGTCGGATGTGTCGGTTATGCCCTCGGCTCACTCCCCTGGGTGATCTGCCGCGTACGCATAGTCCGTTCGGGCCATTCAAGATTGGGCCCGAAGGGGGTGTTGCGCTGTGTCCGCCTTCCGTAACGTCCTCAACTGGCAACGGTGAATATGCCGCTGCCGCCGTGGGGGAGCCTCGATTCGGGAGAGGACGGCGCCAGCATGGGCTGGGTAACCGACTGGAGTGCGCAGGCAGCTTGCCGCACTACCGATCCAGATGAACTGTTCGTGCAGGGTGCGGCGCAGAACAGGGCCAAGGCGGTGTGCACCGGATGCCCGGTGCGGACCGAATGCCTGGCCGACGCGCTGGACAATCGCGTCGAATTCGGCGTGTGGGGCGGAATGACCGAGCGGGAGCGCCGCGCACTGCTGCGCAGGCGACCGACCGTCACCTCGTGGCGCCGGCTGCTTGAGACCGCCCGCACGGAGTATGAGCGCAGCGCGGGTCTGTTGCCCGTGGGCTTGGAGGATGACGAGACGTACGAGACGTACGCGGCAGTGGGGTAATCAGTGGGGGAGCCGGTGGGGTAACCCAGGCCAGGGGGTGGCCGGGGTGGCCACCAGCTCCTGCTGAGGGCGCCAGGACGCGGCGGTGAAGTGGGCGAAGCGGGCGGCGCGAAGTGGGCGTCGCTTCGGGCATGTCGTATCGATTCGATGGCGTAGCGAAGCGATGCCCTCGGTGGCTTGCTGTACGGCTTGCTGTGCCCGGGGCTCGCTGTATGGTGCTCAGCTCGCTGTACGGCGCTCAGCTCGACGTGCCACCCGCCGCGAGGCGGTCCGCGATGGCCCTGAGCCCGGCAAGGTCGTGAACGTCGCCGGGAAGGGCGGGGACCTCCGCCACCGCCACCTCGGGGTGCAGTGCGGTGAAGCGGTCGCGCGTGCGCTCTTCACGTGCGAGCACCTGCATCCGCTCGGCGTGCAGCCGCAGTAGACCCGCCGTCAGCTGTTCCACAGTTGTGACAGAAGGTGTGGCAGAAGCCGCGGCAGGCGTCGCGGCGGGCGTTGTGGAAGACGCTGTGACAGGCACGACCGATTCGGGTGCGGCCGAGGCGGCGGGCATGGTGGATACGTCAGATGTGTCAGATACGTCAGTCTTGGCAGACTCGTGAGGTGAGGCGGGAGCGAGGGGCTCGTGCGTCTCGGAGGCTTCGGGAGAAGAGCCGACCGCGACTGCACTGCCACGACTCTGAGCATTCCCTGCCCCCTGATCCACAATGCGGCCGTCTTCAAGATTTTCCGCCGCGGCCCGCGCCCGCTCCGCCGACAGCCGTGCCGCGCCACTGCCATGGACGCGGTTGAGTACCAGCCCGGCCAGTGGCATTTCCTCGGCGGCCAGCCGCTCCACGAAGTACGCCGCCTCCCGCAAGGCGTCCCGCTCCGGCGCCGCGACCACCAGAAACGCCGTCCCCGGCGCCTGAAGCAGCCGGTACGTCGCGTCGGCGCGCGTGCGGAAGCCGCCGAACATCGTGTCCATCGCGGTGACGAAGGTCTGCACATCACTCAGGAATTGGCCGCCGAGCAGCTTTCCCAGTGTGCCCGTCATCATCGACATGCCGACATTCAGAAACTTCATCCCCGCCCGGCCGCCCATCTTGGCCGGGGCCATCAGCAGCCTGATGAACTTCCCGTCGAGAAAGGAACCGAGCCGCTTCGGCGCGTCCAGGAAGTCCAGCGCGGAGCGCGACGGCGGCGTGTCGACGATGATCAGGTCCCAGTTGTCGCGGGCCCGCAGCTGCCCCAGCTTCTCCATCGCCATGTACTCCTGCGTGCCCGCGAACCCGGCCGACAGGGACTGGTAGAAGGGGTTCTCCAGAATGGCGCGGGCCCGGTCCGGGTCCGCGTGTGCCTCGACGATCTCGTCGAAGGTGCGCTTCATGTCGAGCATCATGGCGTGCAGTTCGCCGGGGCCCTCGACGCCCTTGACCTGCCGCGGCGTGTTGTCGAGCGAGTCGATCCCCATCGACTGGGCCAGCCGGCGGGCCGGATCGATGGTCAGGACGACCACCTTCCTGCCGCGCTCCGCCGCCCGTACGCCGAGAGCCGCCGCGGTCGTCGTCTTGCCGACACCGCCAGAGCCGCAGCACACGACGATACGAGTGGCCGGGTCGTCGAGCAGCGGATCGATTTCGAGTGGGGCGGCGGCGGAGTGCAGGGTCATGCGAAGACCTCCCCGAGTTGCCGTAGCTCCCCCGCCAGGCGGTACAGACCGGCGAGGTCCATTCCCTCGCCGACCAGGGGGAGTTCGTACGTGGGCAGCCCCAGCTTGGCCAGGACGGCCCGCTGCTCGCGCTCCAGCTCCACGCGCTGCGCGTGCTCGGCCGCCTGGTCGAGCAGCGGCCCTACGAGCTTCGTGGGCGCGGGCACACCAGCGGCGGCGAGCGCCTTGGCGACCTCCTTGCGGCGATCGCCGGCCGCGGCGCGAACGGCGGCCTCGTCCAGGAGATGCGGCCTGACCATGTTCACGATCACCTTGCCGACCCGCAGCTCCGCACCCCGCAGCTCGGCGACGCCGTCCGCGGTCTCCTGGACCGGCATCTCCTCCAGCAGCGTCACCAGATGTACGGCCGTCTCGGGTGACTTCAGGACCCGCATCACGGCCTGCGCCTGATTGTGTATCGGGCCGATCTTCGCCAGCCCCGCGACCTCGTCGTTCACATTGAGGAAGCGGGTGATGCGACCGGTGGGCGGGGCGTCCATCACGACGTAGTCGTAGACGAAACGTCCCCTCTTGTCGCGTCTGCGCACGGCCTCGCACGCCTTGCCGGTCAGCAGTACGTCCCTGACCCCGGGCGCGATCGTCGTCGCGAAGTCGATCGCGCCGATCTTCTTGAGCGCCCGGCCCGCGCTGCCGAGCTTGTAGAACATCTGGAGATAGTCGAGAAGGGCGCGCTCGGCGTCGATGGCCAGCGCGTACACCTCGCCGCCGCCCGAGGCGACGGCGATCTTCCGCTCCTCGTACGGAAGGGCCTCCGTCTCGAAGAGCTGTGCGATGCCTTGTCTGCCCTCGACCTCGACGAGGAGTGTGCGCTTCCCCTCGGTGGCGAGGGCGAGCGCGAGGGCGGCGGCGACCGTCGTCTTACCGGTACCGCCCTTGCCGCTGACGACCTGGAGCCTGCTCACGTATTCGAGCCTAACCAGTCGGGCCGCGGGCTACGCACGAGGCCGCCCCGCGCTACGACTCACGCGGTACGGCTACAGTCGCCTCCATGACCAAGTGGGAATACGCGACCGTGCCCCTTCTCGTGCACGCGACCAAGCAGATTCTGGACACCTGGGGCGAGGACGGCTGGGAGCTCGTCCAGGTCGTTCCCGGGCCGAACAACCCGGAGCAGCTGGTGGCTTATCTGAAGCGGGAGAAAGCCGCATGAGCGGAGCCGTCGAGGCCACCCTCGCCGAACTCGGGCTGAGGCTGCCCGAGGTCGTACCGCCGCTGGCGGCCTATCAGCCGGCCGTACGGTCCGGTGCGTACGTCTACACCGCGGGCCAGCTCCCGATGGTGGAGGGCAAGCTTCCGGTCACCGGCAAGGTCGGCGCCGAGGTCACCGCGGAGGAGGCCAAGGAGCTTGCGGCCACCTGTGCGCTGAACGCCCTGGCCGCCGTGAAGTCCGTCATCGGCGATCTGGACCGCATCGCGCGCGTGGTGAAGGTCACGGGCTTCGTCGCCTCGGCCGCGGACTTCACCGGCCAGCCGGGTGTCCTCAACGGCGCGAGTGAACTGCTCGGCCAGGTCCTCGGCGACAAGGGCGTGCACGCGCGCAGCGCCGTGGGCGTGGCGGTGCTGCCGCTGGACGCGCCGGTCGAGATCGAGATCCAGGTGGAGCTGACCGAGAGCTGAGCGAGGGCTGAGCGGAGGTTGGCCGCGGACTGAGCGAGGAGCGCGGGCCGCGTCTGGAGCTACCGCGTCTGGCGCTACCGCGGTTGGCGCTTCCGCGCTCGGTGCTTCGTTGGAGATCCCCCCGGTGCATGTATGTGTGCTGCACCGGGCGGGATCTTTCTGTACGTGGTGCCGCAACACATGGCCTCCAGCGCCTCTCGAACATCCCCGCGCCAGCGCATAGCATCCGGCCATGCCCAATGGTCAGTGGTACCCGCCCGAATGGCCCGTGCGGATCCGGGCCCTCGCCGCCGGTGAGATCACCGCGATGACTCCCCGGCGGGCCGCGACCGTGATGCTCCTGCGCGACGATCCCGCCGGTCCGGCCGTCCATATGCTGCGGCGCCGCGCCTCCATGGCGTTCGCCGCCGGCGCGTACGCGTACCCCGGCGGCGGAGTCGATCCCCGGGACGACGACAGGACCGTCGGCTGGGCCGGCCCCGGCCGTGACGTATGGGCGCGACGGCTCGGCGTCGACGCCGCGTCCGCGCAGGCCATCGTGTGCGCGGCGGTCCGCGAGACCTACGAGGAGGCCGGCGTCCTGCTCGCCGGGGAGACCGCCGACACGGTCGTCGGCGACACCACGGGCGACGACTGGGAGGCCGACCGCGACGCCCTCGCCGGGCACGAGCTGTCGTTCGCCGAGTTCCTCAACCGGCGCGGGCTCGTCCTGCGCAGCGATCTGCTCGGCGCGTGGGCCCGCTGGATCACCCCCGAGTTCGAACCGCGCCGCTACGACACCTGGTTCTTCGTGGCCGCGCTCCCACCGGGCCAGCGGACCAGGAACGTCTCCACGGAGGCCGACCGGACGGTATGGATCAGACCGGCCGAGGCGACGGAGGCGTACGACAGGGGCAAGCTGCTGATGATGCCGCCGACCGTCGCGACGCTGCGTCAGCTCCAGTCGTACGGTACGGCCGACGAGGCGCTCGCCGGCTCCGACGGCCGCGATCTGACGCCTGTACTGGCCACGGCCCGGCTGGAGGGGGAGGAACTGGTGCTCAGCTGGCCCGGCCACGAGGAGTTCACCAAGCGCGTGGAACCGCGTCCGGGCGAGCAGCAGGGCCGGAACCCCGGCCCCAGCCACAGCCCCAGCCCGGATCGGAGCCCGGGGCAGAGCCCGAGCTCCGATCCGAGTCCGAGGCAGAGCCCGAGCGCCCATCCGTATCCGTCCGGAGGTCCCCGATGACCGACGCCGCCGCCCTTCCGGGCCAGCCGCGCGGCGGGGTGCTCTCCGGCCCCGCCACGGCCCGCGCCATCAATGTCCTCGCCCCGAACGCCTCCGCGATGACCCTTGACGGCACCAACACCTGGATCGTCTCGGAGCCGGACTCGGAGTCGGCGGTCGTCATCGACCCGGGCCCGCTCGACGAACTCCATCTCAAGGCGGTCATCGATGTCGCGGAGAGGGCCGGGAAGCGGATCGCGCTGACCCTGCTCACCCATGGCCACCCGGACCACGCGGCCGGCGCGGCGCGCTTCGCCGCGCTCACCCGTACCCCTGTCCGTGCCCTGGATCCGGCGCTGCGCCTCGGGGACGAGGGGCTGACGGCCGGGAACGTCATCACCACCGGCGGCCTTGAGCTGCGGGTGGTGCCCACCCCGGGCCACACCTCCGACTCGCTCTCCTTCCATCTGCCCGCCGACCGCGCGGTGCTCACCGGCGACACCATCCTGGGCCGGGGTACGACACTCGTCGCGCACCCGGACGGCAGGCTCGGCGACTACCTCGACTCGCTCCGCCGGCTGCGCTCGCTCACGGTCGACGACGGGGTCCATACGGTGCTGCCGGGCCATGGGCCGGTTCTGGACGACGCCCAGGGCGCGGTGGAGTTCTATCTCGCCCATCGTGCGAACCGGCTCGCCCAGGTCGAGACTGCCGTGGAGAACGGGCACCGTACGCCCGCCGAGGTGGTGGCGTATGTGTACGCGGGTGTGGACAGATCCCTGTGGCCCGCGGCCGAACTGTCCGTAAGGGCGCAGCTGGAGTATCTGCGCGAGCACGGCCTTATCTGAAGAAGAAAAGGGCTCGGAAGGGATAGCGCGGCGAAGGGCCCCGCCAGGAGGCGGAGCCCTTCGTCAAGCCGGTCCGGTGGTGCCGGCGGTGGGTGTCAGCGGGAGCGCTTCGCGAGGCGCTCCACGTCCAGCAGGATCACCGCGCGCGCCTCAAGGCGCAGCCAGCCGCGCTGCGCGAAGTCGGCGAGCGCCTTGTTGACCGTCTCGCGGGAGGCGCCGACCAGCTGGGCCAGCTCTTCCTGGGTCAGGTCGTGGACGACATGGATGCCCTCCTCCGACTGGACGCCGAAGCGGCGCGACAGATCGAGGAGCGCGCGGGCCACGCGGCCGGGGACGTCGGAGAAGACCAGGTCGGACATCTGGTCGTTCGTCTTGCGCAGTCGGCGTGCGACGGCGCGCAGCAGGGCCGTGGCCACCTCCGGGCGGGCGTTCAGCCAGGGCTGGAGGTCGCCGTGGCCGAGCCCGAGGAGCTTGACCTCGGTGAGCGCGCTCGCGGTGGCGGTGCGCGGGCCGGGGTCGAAGAGGGACAGCTCGCCGATCAGTTCGCCGGGACCGAGTACGGCCAGCATGTTCTCGCGGCCGTCGGGGGAGGTGCGGTGAAGCTTGACCTTGCCCTCGGTGACCACATAGAGGCGGTCGCCCGGGTCGCCCTCGTGGAAGAGCGCGTCACCGCGCGCGAGCGTCGCTTCACTCATCGAGGCGCGGAGCTCCGCCGCCTGCTCGTCATCGAGCGCCGCGAAGAGCGGGGCACGCCGCAGAACGTCGTCCACGTGTTCTCTCCTTGTCGGACCTGCTCAGGGAACTGTGGTCCCCACCTGCGAAGGGACCGTGGTCCCATGATGCCGTACGTACCGCTTGTTCTCGGGTGGCTTGGCATCCCCGGGCTGATTGGCCCGGCTGTCGAAATCCGGTTGTTCGAAACCGTGCGATCAGTCACAAGTTTGACGTACGCGCGTGCCCAACTGTGCCCTGGATGCCGATTCGGGTGGCGATGGGCCGTGGCCGGGGCGGATGTCAGTGCGGGGCTTTACGCTGGCCGGGTGTCCAACTCGCCGGTGACAGCGCAGGCCAAGGGGGCTGGAAGAGTGTCCGCGGAGCAGAATTCCGCTGTGGGCGAACAGCCCTCAGCGAAAGGGAAAAAAGCCGCAAAAGGGTCAACGGGCAAGGCGGTGACCAAGGCCGCGGCGAAGACCACGGCCAAGTCCACGACCAAGTCCACGGCCAAGGCGGCGACGAAGGCGGCGGCCAAGACCACGGCCAAGGCCGCGCCCGAGACGGCCGCCAAGCCCGCCGCCAAGACCACGGCCAAGCCGGAATCGCATCTGGCGATGGTCCGCCGGGCCCGTCGGATAAACCGTGAGCTGGCCGAGGTCTATCCGTACGCCCATCCCGAGCTGGATTTCCGGAACCCGTTCGAGCTGCTGGTGGCGACGGTTCTGTCCGCCCAGACGACCGACCTGCGGGTCAACCAGACGACGCCCGCGCTCTTCGCGAAGTACCCGACCCCCGAGGACATGGCCGCGGCCGTGCCGGAGGAGCTGGAGGAGGCCGTCCGCCCGACGGGCTTCTTCCGGGCCAAGGCGAAGTCGCTCATCGGGCTGTCCACGGCGCTGCGCGACCGGTTCGACGGCGAGGTCCCGGGCCGGCTGGAGGATCTGGTGTCGCTGCCGGGCGTGGGCCGCAAGACGGCGAATGTCGTTCTCGGCAATGCCTTCGGGGTCCCCGGCCTCACGGTCGACACCCACTTCGGCCGGCTGGTCCGCCGCTGGAAGTGGACCGAGCAGGAGGATCCGGAGAAGGTCGAGGCGGAGATCGCCGCGATCTTCCCCAAGAGCGAGTGGACGATGCTCTCGCACCGCGTGATCTTCCACGGCCGCCGTATCTGCCACTCCCGTAAGCCGGCCTGCGGTGCCTGTCCGATCGCCCATCTCTGCCCCTCGTACGGAGAGGGCGAAACGGACCCGGAGAAGGCGCGCAAGCTGCTGAAGTACGAGATGGGCGGCTATCCCGGCCAGTGGCTGAGCCCGCCCGCCGACTACCCGGGCAAACCGGCCCCGGCGCGCGGTGAGTAGGCGAGCGGCCCGCTCCGTATGAGGACACGACACCAACCCGGCGCGCGCGACGCGAGCACGCGACGCGCGCGAAGCACGAAGCACGAAGCACCGAAGCACGAAGCACGAACGAGTGGAGCCGGATGCGGGCGGAACGATCCGGCCGACGGCAGGCGTTGTACGACAGGGGTGCCTATGACGCGAGCTGAAGAGACCTACCGAGCGAAAGAGACCTACGGCGACCCGGCGACGGCCGGCGTCACCGTCTCCACCGACGGGCTGCCCGACTGGCTGATGCCCGTCGTGCGCGCCGCGCGGACCGTCGTACCGGAGGAGCTCAGCCGCTTTCTGCCGCCGGAGAGCGGCGACGGACGGCAGTCCGCCGTCCTGATCCTCTTCGGCGAGGGCGCCCGCGGCCCCGAGCTGCTGCTCATGGAGCGTTCCAGCAGCCTGCGCTCGCATCCGGGGCAGCCCTCGTTCCCCGGCGGCTCCCTCGACCCCGCCGACGGCGATCCCGCCACCACGGGACCGCTGCGGGCGGCGCTGCGCGAGGCCGAGGAGGAGACCGGTCTCGACCCGTCCGGGGTCCAGCTCTTCGGCGTGCTGCCCAAGCTCTACATCCCGGTGAGCGAGTTCGTCGTGACCCCCGTGCTCGGCTGGTGGCGCAGCCCCACCCCCGTCGGCGTCGTCGACCCCGGCGAGACCGCCCGGGTCTTCACCGTCCCCGTGGCGGATCTCACGGACCCGGCCAACCGCGCGACCGCCCGGCACCCCAGCGGCCACCGCGGCCCGGCCTTTCTGGTCGCATCCGCGCTGGTCTGGGGCTTTACGGCCGGAGTGATCGACAGGATCCTGTACTTCGCGGGCTGGGAGCAGCCATGGGACCGCTCCAAGCAGGTCCCGCTGGACTGGCGTGCATGACAGGCTGACCCCCAATGTTCCACCCTTCGGAGGTCCCTGACCGCGGCGGCTCCGCCACCGGTCGCCGGGGCCGCCGGAACCTCCGTACCGACGGCCGGGCGTGGCACCCCGTCGACCGGGCGGGGCGATGGAGACGTATCCGCGAGGCAAGCGAGGCTATTGACGGTGAACGTGCTGGACATCCTGCTGCTGCTCGCCGCCGTGTGGTTCGCGGTCGTCGGCTACCGCCAGGGTTTCGTGGTGGGCATCCTGTCGGTGATCGGCTTCCTCGGTGGCGGTCTCGTGGCGGTCTATCTCCTGCCCGTGGTCTGGGCCGAGATGACCGCGGACTCCGAGGTCTCCACCACGGCCGCTGTCGTCGCGATCGTCATAGTGATCGTCTGTGCCTCGGTGGGCCAGGCCTTCACCACGCACCTCGGCAACAAGCTGCGGCGCTACATCACATGGTCGCCGGCCCGTGCCCTGGACGCCGGCGGCGGCGCGCTGGTCAATGTCGTGGCCATGCTGCTGGTGGCCTGGCTGATCGGCTCCGCCCTCGCCGGGACCTCACTGCCGACGCTCGGCAAGGAGGTCCGCAGCTCGAAGGTGCTGCTCGGGGTCTCCCGCGTGATGCCCACCCAGGCGTCCAGCTGGTTCACGGACTTCTCGTCGGTACTGGCCCAGAACGGCTTCCCGCAGGTCTTCAGCCCGTTCGCCAATGAGCCCATCACCGAGGTGCAGGCTCCCGATCCGGCGCTGGCGGGCAGCCCGGTGGCGGCCCGCGCCCAGCAGTCGATCGTCAAGGTCGTCGGTACGGCGCCCAGCTGCGGCAAGGTCCTCGAAGGGTCCGGCTTCGTCTTCGCCGACCGCCGGGTGATGACCAACGCGCATGTGGTCGGCGGCGTGGAGGAGCCCACCGTCCAGATAGGCGGTGAGGGACGGCTGTACGACGCCAAGGTCGTCCTCTACGACTGGCAGCGCGACATCGCCGTACTCGATGTGCCGAACCTCCCCGCCGAGCCGCTCCAGTTCACCGACAAGGACGCGGCCAGCGGCGACAGCGCGATCGTCGCGGGCTTCCCGGAGAACGGCTCGTACGACGTACGCTCCGCACGCGTCCGGGGCCGTATCGACGCCAACGGCCCCGACATCTACCGTCGCGGCGAGGTCCGGCGCGATGTCTACTCACTCTTCGCGAACGTACGCCAGGGCAACTCAGGAGGCCCGCTCCTCACCCCCGAGGGCAAGGTGTACGGAGTGATCTTCGCCAGGTCGCTCGACGACCCCCAGACCGGCTACGCCCTGACGGCGGACGAGATCCGCGACGACATCACGCTCGGCCGGAACGCCAACCAGCAGGTCGACACCCAGGGATGCGCGCTCTGACGCGTGTCCGAGGAGTCCCGCCCGGCTCGCACCGGGCGGAGCTCTGTGACGTGTCCTCAGGAACGCTGATGGCGCAGCCGGGCCGAGACCCAGCGCGCTCTGCGGCGGAGGATCAGGGAAATACCGAGCCGGGGATCATGGCCCTGCTCGTCGGACCCGCCCCTTCTGTGGATGATCGGCGCAGAGGCCGAGCGGCGGTTGCGTGCTGCGTCACCGTAGTCGTGCGTCCAGCCCATACTTCGACCTGTGCCCCTGGCCCATGGTCGGTAACCGCGCGGGAGAGGGCCAATTGGCCTATGCTCGAGGCATTTGGCTGTTCGTAGGACAAGCGTTCAAAGGGTGACAACCGGGGCGGGCGGCGCGTCGCTCTTCACCGGTCCGTGTCAGCCGTAGCCGACCGCCCGAAGCCGTCGGCGGTCCGGCTCAGCGGTCCGGCTCAGCGGTCCCGCTCGGCGCGCTCCGGCTCAGCGGTCCGGCTCAGCGGTCCGGCTCGGGGTCCTTGAGCCAGTTGATGAGCTCCGCGGAGAACGCGGCAGGGTCCTCCTCGTGCGGGAAGTGTCCCAGACCATCGAACAGCCGCCAGCGATAGGGCGCTTCCACATACTCGGCCGACCCCGCCGTGCTGCGGGTCCGCATCGCCGGGTCGAGTGACCCATGCAGCTGGAGCGTCGGCACCCGCACCGGTCGCTTCATCCGCCGGTTGAACTGGATGCCGTCCGGCCGCGCCATCGACCGCACCATCCAGCGGTACGGCTCGATCGAGCAGTGCGCCGTCGACGGAATGGTCATCGCGCGCCGGTAGATCTCGATCGCCTCGTCGTCGGGCGACCGGGGGCCCGACCAGTCCCGGATCAGCTGCCCCACCAGCGCCGCGTCCTCGGCCACGAGCTGACGCTCCGGCAGCCACGGTCGCTGGAAGCCCCAGATATACGATCCGGCGCGGCTCTGCGAGAAGTCGGAGAGCATCGCCGAGCGCCAGCGGCGCGGATGCGGCATCGAGGACACCGCGAGCCGGCGCACCAGCTTGGGCCGCATCACGGCCGCCGTCCAGGCGAGATAGCCGCCCAGATCATGGCCGACGAGCGCCGCGTCGGGCTCACCGAGGGAGCGCACCACCCCGGTGATGTCGAGCGCCAGATTGGCAGGGTCGTACCCCCGGGGCGTACGGTCGCTGCCGCCCACCCCCCGTAGATCCATGGCCACCGCGCGATACCCGGCGTCCGCCAGCGCGGTCAGCTGATGGCGCCACGTCCACCAGAACTGCGGAAAGCCATGGAGCAGCAACACCAGCGGCCCCTCGCCCATCTCGGCGATATGGAAGCGCGCACCATTGGCCGCCACATCGCGATGGGTCCAGGGACCATCGAGACGGACGGCGGAAGCCGGTGTCGCTCCTGAGGTCCCACCGGAGGGCGTGCCAGGCACCGTGCCGGAGGTCTTGCCGGGGTCGGATTCAGGGGCGGTCATGCAGACGAGCGTGCCACAGACTTGGTGCCTTCCCGGACCTGGCGGGGGTGCGGCTTCACGTTCTGCAGTACCGCCGCCGTCTCCTTGGCCGAGGCGATGGACTTCTCCGGCGGCTTCACCTTCTTGAACTTCAGCAGCGCGAGCCCGGCGAGCAGCCCCGCGAGGATCAGAAACGCTCCGCCCACGATCAGGAACGACCAGGCGAGCCCGAGCCCCAGATTGTGGATCCCGTACGCGGCGGCGAAGCTCAGCACCGGCAGAGAGAACAGAGCGAACACCGCCGCGATCGCGATGGCGGTCCCGCCCGTCACACCCCGCTTGACGTCCTGTCGGATCTCGGCCTTGGCCAGGGCGATCTCATCGTGCACCAGCGCGGACATCTCGGCGGTGGCCGAGGCGACCAGCTGGCCAATGCTGCGGTCGCCGGCGGCGGCTTCGATCACGGTGCCGGTTCGGACTGCGTCGGCGACGTGCTTGCCGGGGTCGCTCATCGGTGACTCCCTCTTCTCGCTCTTCTCGGCTACGGACCGTCGGCTACGAATCCGTTGTCCGATCATGCCGGACCGTCGCCGTCCCCGCGCGCTGCCCCCGCGTGTTCCGCCAGCCGACGGTGCTCGGCGGCCTTCGCCTCGTACAGCTCCGCCATACGCAAGTGGTACGCCGGATCGTCCTGTTCATAGATGTCGGGGACGCCGTCCCGGTCCTCGTCCCGCTCCTCCTCCTCGTACAGCGCACGGTACGTGCGGACCCGCAGCTTCAGCAGTACCCCGGAGAGGACGGCGGCTATGAGAGAACCGGTCAGCACCGCGGCCTTCACCTCGTCGGTGAGCGCGGGGTCCGTCGAGAAGGCCAGCTCGCCGATGAGCAGCGAGACCGTGAAACCGATCCCGGCCAGCGAGGCGAGTGCGAAGACATCGGGCCAGGCCAGGTCCTCGTTCAGCTCGGCCCTGGTGAAGCGCGCGGCCAGCCAGGTGCCGCCGAAGATACCGACCGCCTTGCCGACGACCAGACCCAGTACGACCCCAAGGGTCTCCGGCTGTGTGAAGACCTTGCCGAGCGCACCGCCGGAGACGGAGACCCCCGCGGAGAAGAGCGCGAACAGCGGTACGGCCAGACCGGCCGAGACAGGGCGCACCAGATGCTCGATGTACTCGCCGGGGGAGTGTTTCTCGCCCTCGTTCCTGGTGCAGCGCAGCATCAGCCCCATCGCGACACCGGCGATGGTGGCGTGAACGCCGCTGTTGTACATCAGGCCCCAGATGACCAGCGCCAGCGGGATATACACGTACCAACCGCGTACGCCCTTGCGCAGCAGGATCCAGAAGACGACGAGACCGGCGAGCGCGCCGCCGAGCGCCGCGAAGTTCAGATCACTGGTGAAGAAGACGGCGATGATCAGGATGGCGAAGAGATCGTCGACGACCGCGAGGGTGAGGAGGAAGGCGCGCAGCGCCGAGGGCAGCGAGGTGCCGATGACCGCGAGGACGGCGAGTGCGAAGGCGATATCGGTGGCGACGGGCACGGCCCAGCCACTCAGAGATCCGCCGCCGGTCTTGTTGACCAGCACATAGACCAGGGCGGGCACGATCATTCCGCAGAGCGCGGCGATCACGGGGAGCGCGGCGGCCTTGGGATCGCGTAGTTCCCCGGCCACCAGTTCGCGCTTCAGCTCGATACCGGCGACGAAGAAGAAGATGGCGAGCAGACCGTCGGCCGCCCAGTGCTGTATGGAGAGGTCGAGGCCGAGCGCGGCGGGTCCGATGTGGACGTCGCGTATGGTCTCGTAGCTGTGGCTCAGCGGGGTGTTCGCCCAGAGGATGGCGGCGATGGCGGCGACGAGCAGAAGGACGCCGCCGACAGTCTCCGTGCGCAGCGCCTCCGCGAGATAGTTCCGCTCGGGCAGTGGAAGACGTCCGAGGAACTTGCGGCCGGTGGGTGTGGGCGCGGATATGGGCACGGGGGAGGCCTCCGGTCGAGCTGCGGGCATGACGCATCACATGCCGACCAGACTTCCCGGCGCACCTTGAAAATCTTGTTGTGTTATTTACGCGCTGCCTACTTTACCTGGACGCGCCGATCACCGCGCAGGGGAGCACACAGCGGGGCGCCCGGCATCGCACGCCGAGCGCCCCGCTGCTTACCTCACTACGTACCTATGTACCTACATACGCACGTACCCGCCCCGCTCAGTCCTCGCTGGTCGCGCTGGGCAGCTGGGACTGGATGAGCTCCATGACCGACGAGTCGGTGAGCGTGGTGACATCGCCGAGCTGGCGGTTCTCCGCGATATCCCGCAGCAGCCGTCGCATGATCTTGCCGGAGCGGGTCTTGGGCAGTTCCGCGACGGGGAGGATCCGCTTGGGCTTCGCGATCGGACCCAGCGTGGTGCCGACATGGTTGCGCAGCTCGGCCACGAGACCGTCATCGACGACGGCCGAACCCCGCAGGATCACGAAGGCGACGATGGCCTGGCCGGTCGTCTCGTCCGCGGCACCGACCACGGCGGCTTCGGCGACCTTGGGGTGCGAGACGAGGGCCGACTCCACCTCCGTCGTCGAGATGTTGTGGCCGGAGACGAGCATGACGTCGTCCACCCGCCCGAGCAGCCAGATATCGCCGTCGTCGTCCTTCTTCGCGCCGTCCCCGGCGAAGTACTTGCCCTCGAAGCGGGACCAGTACGTGTCGATGAACCGCTGGTCGTCGCCCCAGATGGTGCGCAGCATCGACGGCCAGGGCTCGGTCAGGACGAGATAGCCGCCGCCCCCGTTGGGCACCTCGCGTGCCTCGTCGTCCACGACGGTCGCCGAGATCCCGGGCAGGGCGCGCTGGGCGGAGCCCGGCTTGGTCTCCGTCACGCCGGGGAGCGGGGAGATCATCATGGCGCCGGTCTCGGTCTGCCACCAGGTGTCCACGATCGGGGTCTTGTTGGCGCCGATGTTCTCGCGGTACCAGATCCAGGCCTCGGGGTTGATCGGCTCACCGACCGAGCCCAGCACCCGCAGGGAGGTCAGATCGAACTTCGCGGGGATGTCGTCGCCCCACTTCATGAACGTACGGATCGCGGTCGGCGCCGTGTAGAGGATCGTCACCCCGTACTTCTGGATGATCTCCCAGAACCGCCCCTGGTGCGGGGTGTCGGGGGTGCCCTCGTACATCACCTGGGTTGCGCCGTTGGCCAGCGGCCCGTACACGATGTACGAGTGGCCGGTCACCCAGCCGATGTCGGCCGTGCACCAGTACACGTCCGTCTCGGGCTTGAGGTCGAAGACGGCGTGGTGGGTGTAGGCCGCCTGGGTGAGATAGCCGCCCGAGGTGTGCAGGATGCCCTTGGGCTTACCTGTCGTACCCGAGGTGTAGAGGATGAAGAGCGGGTGCTCGGCGGGGAACGCCTCGGGGGTGTGCTCCGGGGACTGGCGCCCGACGATGTCGTGCCACCACACATCGCGGGAGTCGTCGAAGGCGGTGTCCTGGCCGGTACGGCGGACCACCAGCACATGCTCGACCTGCGGGCACTTCGCCACGGCATCGTCGATGGCCGGCTTGAGGGCGGTCGGCTTGCCGCGGCGGTAGCCACCGTCGGAGGTGATCACCAGCTTGGCGTCGGCGTCCTGGATACGGGAGGCGACGGCGTCGGCCGAGAAGCCGCCGAAGACCACGGAGTGCGCGGCCCCGATCCGGGCGCAGGCCAGCATGGCGACCGCGGCCTCGGGGATCATCGGCAGATATACGGCGACCCGGTCGCCCGCGCGCACCCCCAATTCGGTGAGCGCGTTGGCGGCCCGCGACACCTCGTCCTTCAGCTCCGCGTAGGTGATCGCGCGGCTGTCGCCCGGCTCGCCCTCGAAGTGGATGGCCACGCGGTCTCCGTGACCGGCCGCCACATGGCGGTCGACGCAGTTGTAGGCGACGTTCAGCTCACCGTCCGCGAACCACTTCGCGAACGGCGGGTTCGACCAGTCCAACGTCTCGGTCGGCTCGGTGACCCAAGTGAGCCGCCTCGCCTGCTCGGCCCAGAAGCCAAGCCTGTCCGCCTCGGCCTGCTCGTACGCCTCCGCCGTCACATTGGCGTGCGCGGCCAGCTCGGTCGGCGGTGCGAACCGCCGGTCCTCCTTGAGCAGGTTGGCCAGGCTTTCGTTGCTCACGACATCTCCCTTTCCCAGGGCGTCCTATGTCCTATGTGTCCCGGGCCTAGCTCATCAGGCGGATGACCGGGTGACAAGGGGCTTCCAGGAATTGGTTTAGACCTGTGTGATGGGATCGGATCCGCCGCCCGGTCACGGGTCCCGGATCCGCTGTCCCGCGTCCGACTGAGATGTGGCCCTCTGAGATGTGGCCCTCCTCCCCGGGATGGTGGGAAGGGGGGCCACAGACTCTCACGGATGCGGTACGAGTTCGGTTCAGGCGCGCGACTCCTCCAGCGTGGTCGGGGCCACCAGGTTGAACACCTCTTCGTCGCCGCGGTCATCGCGAGCCCCGACTCCGTCCGCCAGCAGATACGCCTGGGCCTCGCCGACATGGAAGTACATCCCGTGCAGTTCCAGCGTGCCCTCGGCCAGCCGTCGGGCCACCGACTCATGGGCCCGCAGATGCTCCAACTGCTGGACGACATTGGTCAGACAGAGCTGCTCGACCGCGTCGGCGGGCAGCCGTCTGGAGATCCTCGCCAAGGAGTGCTGACGGCTTCGCATCCGCTCCAGGCTGGGCAGCCCATGGCGCAGCCAGCGCCGCAGCGGGGTCGCGACCCCGTCCGCGTCGGCGGGGGTGTTCAGCAGGGCCTGCATCGCCCCGCATCCCGAATGCCCGCACACGGTAATGGACTCCACGCGCAGGACATCCACCGCGTACTCGATCGCCGCGGCCACCGAATCGTCCGCGCCATCCGCGCCGGGCAGCGGGACCAGATTTCCCACGTTCCGTACGGTGAACAAGTCGCCCGGACCACTGGACGTGATCATGCTCGTCACCAGCCGGGAGTCGGCGCAGGTGAGGAAGAGCTGCGAGGGCCGCTGCCCCTCACGCGCCAGCCGGGCCAGCTCAGCGCGTACCAGTGGGGCCGTATTGCGCTGGAAGGAGCTGATCCCGTTGGCCAGTTGACGGGCCCGGGGCGAACGCGCCACGCCTGCGGACGGGTGCGTCCCTGACAGGTCGGCTGTGCACAGGTCAGCCGCGCACAGGCCGACTGCGGACGGGGCGGCTGTGGATGGGCCGACTGCGGACGCGGCGGCTGAGGACAGGCCGACCGCGAACAGGTCGACTGTGGATGGAGCGGCTGTGCGCAGGTCGGCCGAGGATGGGCCGGCAGCGGGCGGGCCGAGTGTGGGTAGGGCGTCCGTGGGTAGGGCGTCCGTCCGCTCCGAACCGGGCGAGGCGCTCGGTTGCGCGAGGGCGTACTCC
Organism: Streptomyces sp. NPDC051662; assembly: GCF_040681655.1. Lineage (NCBI taxonomy): Bacteria > Bacillati > Actinomycetota > Actinomycetes > Kitasatosporales > Streptomycetaceae > Streptomyces > Streptomyces sp. NPDC051662. Next base: position 97,127 of record NZ_JBFAZD010000018.1, on the reverse strand, counting down.
CCGCACTGGTGGTTGCGCCATGGCGTCCACGGCGGGCAGCAGCTGGGCGACTCCTTGGCGGGCTCGGTGATCCGGCTGCCCGCCCGGCCGGTGAACTCGGCCGTACCGCCATGGGCGATATGCGCGGTCTGCCAGTCGTGCAGGGCCTCGAACGCCGCATGGTCCATAAAGGATCCGTCCAGCTCGACCACGCAGTCCACGTCCCAGGGCACCTGGTGCAGCACCCGGCTGAGCCGCGGCACGGCGAGGAACGTCAACTGGCCCCGCGCGCGTACGCGATGGACCCCGTCCTCTACCTCGACCGTGATCCGGGTCCTGGTGAGCCGGTGCAGCGCCACCGCGACCGCCACCGCGATCCCGATCACCACGCCCTCCAGCACGCCGGTGAGCACCACGGCGGCCAGCGTCACCACGTACACCAGCATTTCGCGGTTCCGCTGCACACTGCGGAGATGGACGAGGTTCACCATCTGGACCCCGACGACCATCACCAGCGCGGCCAGGGCCGCCAGCGGGATCAGATCGAGCACGGGCACCAGCAGCAGGGCCGCGATGGCGATCCACAGCCCATGCAGCATGGTCGAATTCCGGCTCACCGCGCCGGTCGCCACATTGGCGGCGCTGCGTACGGCGACGCCGGTGATGGGCAGCCCGCCGAGCGCGCCCGAGACGACATTCCCCGCCCCTTGCCCGGCCAGCTCCCGGTCCAGCCGGGCGCGCGGGATCTGGACGCCCGGCGTCTTGCGGGCCGCCGCCAGCTTGTCCACGGCGACCGCGGACAGCAGCGATTCGACGCTGCCGACCAGAGTGACCGTGAGAACGGCCGCGAGCAGTCCGAGCACCGGACCCTCGGGCAGCGCCGGCATGGCATGGCTGCTCCAGGAGGGCAGATCGACACGCTCCAGGCTGACCCCGGCGAGCGCCGCCAGGGCCGTCGTGATCGCCACCGCGGCGAGCGTGCCCGGGATCTTGCGTACGATCCGACCCGTACGCCCCGGAATCCGTGGCCAGGCGAGCAGTACGGCGATGGTCAGCAGGCTCACGGAGAGCGCGCCCGGATGCAGATTGGCCAACTGGGCGGGCAGACCGCGCACATTGTCGACAGCGGAGCTCTGCGGCTTACCGCCGAGGACGATGTGGAGCTGGGCGAGCGCGATCGTGACGCCGATACCGGCGAGCATGCCGTGCACGATCGCCGGGCTGACGGCGAGCGCCGAGCGGGCCACCCGCAGCGCCGCGAGGCCGAGTTGGGCGAACCCGGCGCAGACGGTGATGGCACAGGTGACGCGCCAGCCGAACTGCTGGATCAGATCGGCGGTGACGACGGTGAGCCCGGCGGCGGGACCGCTGACCTGAAGCGGGGCCCCGCCCAGCCGGCCGACGACCAGACCGCCGACCGCGGCGGCCACCAGGCCGGCCTGGAGCGGTGCGCCGGTGGCGAGCGCGATGCCCAGGGAGAGCGGCAGCGCGATCAGGAAGACGGAGATCGACGCGGACACGTCGGCTCCGGCGATCCGGAACCCGCGCCCTCCGCGTCCTTCGCTCCCTCCGGGGCCGCGACGGTGGTCGCGGTCTCCACCTGGCGGTCTGCGTGGCCGTCGGAACTGTGAAATGCGCGTGAACCGGGACACGGTCTCAATGGGAGTGGTCCGGATCGTGGAGTCGACGCGGGCGGTCCAGGACACGGGGTTGGTGGGGGTGGGGATGGCGGCAGTCATATTTCCCGTCTCCTCCGGGCGGCGCGGTCGCAATGTGTGGGGGCGCGGCCGTGGGTCACGGCGTGCAGTGGCGGGGCGTCTTCCTCAACACTCGGTAAATAGATCGTAATGGAGAGTAAAGACTCCGGCACGACTTTCCGGGCAAATGGGGCAATGGTTCACCTGGGGGAGTGATTAGTGATCTTGTACGGCTTGTCGTTTCTTCTTCTCATCGGTCTCAGTGCGACGTTGTCGGCGCTCGGCGCCGTGCCGGCAGTCGCCGCTCGGCACTTCGGTACTGAAACCTGAAGGAAGAGGTGGGCGGATGCTGGCCGCCACAAGGAGAGTCGGCTGGGGTGCCGCCGTCATGGCGCTCGCCGTCGGGCTCGCGGGGTGTTCCGGGTCGCAGGGAGCCAATGACAAGGTCACGAATGGCGCCCCCGGACCCGAGAAGGCCCAGGGAGCCGCTGGGAACGCCGTGCAGCTCATCGGTGACGGCTCAACCGCTTTCACCGGCGCCCAGCCGAATATGCCGAAGCCTGAGCAGCTGAAGCCGGGCCAGAAGCCGCCCCAGTTCGTTGTGTTCTCCTGGGACGGCGCGGGCGAGGACAGCCAGAAGCTCTTCTCCCACTTCCGTGGGGTGGCCAAGAAGTACAACGCGAAGATGACGTACTTCCTGAGCGGTGTCTATCTCCTCCCTGAGGAGAAGGCCGATCTGTACGCCCCGCCCCAGCACGGTCGCGGCACCTCGGACATCGGTTTCAATGACAACGACGGGATCAAGGACACGCTGCGGGAGCTGCGTGCCGCCTGGCGCGACGGCAATGAGATCGGCACCCACTTCAACGGCCACTTCTGCGGCAACGAGGGCGGCGTCGGCACCTGGTCCGTCGACGAGTGGAAGAGCGAGATCAACCAGGCCAAGTCCTTTGTGAAGAACTGGAAGACCAACTCGGGCCTGAAGGAAGAGGCCCCGCTCCCCTTCGACTACGACAAGGAAATGATCGGCGCCCGCACGCCCTGCCTGGAAGGGCAGAAGAACATGATGCGGGCGGCGAAGACGATGGGGTTCCGCTACGACTCCAGCGGCATCGGCGACCAGGTCTGGCCGAAGAAGACGGACAGCCTCTGGGACATTCCGCTCCAGCTGGTCCCGGTGCCGGGGCGTGACTTCGAGACGCTCTCGATGGACTACAACTTCATGTTCAACCAGTCAGGAACGGTCAACGGCGATCCTTCGCAGCACGCGTACTGGGGCAACCAGATGCGTGACGGTCTGCTGGAAGCCTTCGACCGGGCCTACAACGGGAACCGCGCGCCGCTGATCATCGGCAACCACTTCGAGTCCTGGAACGGCGGCACGTACATGACCGCCGTCGAGGACACGATCAAGACGGTCTGCGTCCAGAAGGACGTGCGGTGCGTGACGTTCCGCCAGCTCACCGACTGGCTGGACGCGCAGGACCCGCAGACCCTGGAGAAGTACCGGGGCCTGGGCGTCGGCAAGGCACCCAAGGGCGGCTGGACGGCGCTCGCGGCCGCCCCCGCGAGCAAGAGCCCGTCCCCGCCCGCCCGCCCGGCCGACCACTCCGAAAAGCACTGACGGCGCTGCCGGCGGAACGGGGGCGGACGCGCTTCGACGTTCCTGGTTCAGGACGGCTGGGGTACGGCGAGTGTTTCGCTGAGGACGAAGGCGGGGTCGACCTGCGCGGCGAGGCAGATTCCTCCTTCTGCGTTCCTCGCACCGGTCGGCGCCAGGGCGCCTTCCGGGCTTCGGGACGCGGCGTCGGACTCCGTCCGCCGGCTGGGCTGAGGCATGGGGTTCAGGACGGCTGGGGTACGGCGAGTGCTTCGCTGAGGACGAAGGCGGGGTCGACCTGCGCGGCGAGGTCGACACCCGTCTTCGCGTTGCCCCAGCTCTCCGCGTTCCTGAGGTGGAAGTGGACCATCTGCCGTGTGTACCGCTCCCAGTCGCGTTGCTCGTACGAGTCCTCCGCCGCGTCCTGGAGGGTCTGGAGCGCGCAGCGGTTGTCCGCCTCCAGGAGCTCGAAACGGATCGGCCGGCCCTTTTCCATCGCACGGACCCAGTCGGAGTGGCCCACGGTGACGAGCAGGTCCTCGCCCACCTCCTCGCGCAGGAAGTCCAGATCGTCCCTGCCCTGGACCTTGTTGCCGATGACCTTCAGCGAGACGCCGAAGTCCCGCGCGTACTCCTTGTACTGGCGGTATACGGACACGCCCTTCCGCGTCGGCTCCGCCACCAGGAACGTCATGTCGAACCGGGTGAACATCCCGGAGGCGAACGAGTCCGAGCCCGCCGTCATATCGACCACCACGTACTCGTCCGGGCCGTCGACCAGATGATTGAGGCACAGCTCGACCGCGCCGACCTTGGAGTGGTAGCAGCTCACCCCCAGATCGGACTCGGTGAAGGGGCCGGTCGCCATCAGCCGGATCTCGCCATCGTCCAGTTGGACGGTACGGGCGCACGCCTCGTACACGGGGTTGTTCTCGCCGACCCGGAGGAGCCGCGACCCCTCACCCGGCGGTGTCGTCTTGATCATCGCCTCGGCCGACGGAATCCGCGGATTGCTGCCCCGCAGATAGTCCTTGATCAACGGAAGATGCGCGCCCATCGCGGGCAGCGCGGCGGCTTCCGTCTCGTCGAGGCCGAGCGCGGCCCCGAGATGCTGGTTGATGTCGGCGTCCACCGCGACGACGGTGGCCTCGTTGGCGGTCAGATGACGGATGAAGAGCGAGGACAGCGTGGTCTTGCCGCTGCCGCCCTTGCCCACGAAAGCGATCTTCATGTTCACCTAGAGTAGTGGCAATCTCGCTCAAGGTGAGGTGATTGAGTGAGGAAGACCACTCCAAGGTGGGGCGCGCGGCACGGGCGCGTAGCCTCCCTACTTATGAGTACGACCTCTGACGCCTCTTTCGCGCCTCGGCCGGACGACCCCCTGCTCGCGCTGGCCTCCCTGCCGGGGGTGCCCGACGCGGTGGATTCCGTGCGCAGGGCGGTCGACCGCGTCTACGGCCACCGCGTGATGCGCCGCCGCAGCAATGAGGTCACCTCCGAGGCGGCCCTGCGTGCGGCACGCGGCTCCGCGGCGCTGTCCGGTGCCGACTGGGCGCTCGAAGAGGTGCGGCGGCGCAGCGACTTCGGTTATGAGGCCGAGGCCCGTACGGTCGGCGCGGCGCTCCGGCTGAACGCCGAGGCGGGCCAACTCCTCTCCATCTGGGGGCAGTCGCCGCTGCGCGTGCTCGCCAGACTGCATCTGGTGGCGGCCGGGGGCGCGGGTGTCACGGACGAGACCGTGGGACGCCCCCGGCTGGCGGGCGAGCCGGTCGTGGAGGCGCCCGGGGGTGATGTGCCGGAACCACTGACCAAGGCTCCACTGCCGGAGGCCGACGAGGTGGCCGGGCGGCTGGAGGGGCTGTCGCGGCTGGTGGTCGCGCCGAGCAGGGCGCCGGCCCTGGTGACGGCGGCGGTGGTGCATGGCGAGCTGCTGGCGCTGCGCCCCTTCGGCTCGTACAACGGGCTGGTGGCGCGGGCGGCCGAGCGTGTGGTGCTGATCGGCAGCGGCCTGGACCCCAAGTCGGTCTGCCCGGCGGAGGTGGGTCACGCCGAGCTGGGGCGCGCGGCGTACGCCGCTGCCTTTGACGGGTATGTGTCGGGCACTCAGGAGGGCATGACCGCGTGGATCACCCACTGCGGTCGGGCGATCGAACTGGGTGTACGTGAGTCGACCGCCGTCTGTGAGGCACTTCAGCGGGGCGCGGCCTGAGCGGAGGTCGTCCGAGCGGATATGGCCCGGGGGAAAGTGGCCTGAACAGGGTTGCGGCGGCGCCTCATTGGCACCGCCGCTGGCATGTCCACCGAGTTACCAAGCGTCCTCGTTGTGTTGCCCATCAGGTCGGGTACTTCGCCCGTCACCTGGTGCGGCTGGCCCGTAATCGACGGGTCGACGTCGCGTGGGTGCTCAGTTTTCATGCTCGGTCCGTGGGGCCTGGTGCGTAAACAGGTGATCCTCTCGGATGTCCTTGGTCTCGCGGGCCGTTGACTCCTTTCTACTCCTGTCCGCAGGGATACGAAACCCCTGACTGAACTTCTTTACTTTTAGCTTCAAATAATGGCAAAACGGTCATAAGTTGCGGGTCTTGGCCGGCCCGGGGCCGTGAGGCCGGACGGCTTCAGGGGACGGCATCAGGCGAGCGTCGCCTGCCGTCGTCTGCTTGCGTACCAGACCAGCCCGGCCGTCGCCGCTGCCGCGCCCACCGCTGCCGCCGCGACCAGCGCCGGCCGGGCCGGCATGGAGAAGGCGGGCAGGCGCTGCTTGAGTCGCACGGGCCGGTTGAAGACGAGAATCGGCCAGTCGCGCGCCGTCGCCTCCCGGCGCAGCGCACGGTCGGGGTTGACCGCGTAGGGGTGTCCCACCGACTGGAGCATCGGTACGTCGGTGATGGAGTCGCTGTACGCGTAGCAGCGGGAGAGGTCGTATCCCTCGGACGCGGCGAGCGCCTTGATCGCCTCGGCCTTGGTGGGCCCGTACGCGTAGTACTCCACCTCGCCCGTGAAGCAGCCGTCGGCGCCGACGACCATCCGGGTGGCCACCACTCGGTCGGCCCCGAGCAGCTCGCCGATGGGCTCGACGACCTCCGCGCCGGAGGTGGACACGATCACCACATCGCGGCCGGCGATGTGATGGTCCTCGATGAGGGACGCCGCCTCGTCGTAGATGATCGGGTCGATGAGGTCGTGCAGTGTCTCGGCGACGATCTCTTTGACCTGCTGGACGTTCCAGCCCTTGCAGAGCGCGGAGAGATACTCCCGCATCCGCTCCATCTGGTCGTGATCGGCGCCTCCGGCGAGGAAGACGAACTGCGCGTATGCGGTGCGCAGTACGGCGCGGCGGTTGATCAGGCCGCCTTGGTAGAAGGACTTGCTGAAGGTCAACGTCGATGACTTCGCAATGACCGTCTTGTCCAGGTCAAAGAAGGCTGCTGTGCGCGGCAAGGAGTGGTTTTCCACGAGGCCGAGCATATGCGCCCACCATTCGGCGTAAGCTGGGGCGCGTGGGTTTGCCTGAGAAGGCTCTCGGGTACACCATGGAAGTCACGGATCGTTCGCGACCGTGCTAACCCGGTCCGGCTCCTCCCCCCCCGAGTCGGCCGTGGGGACGACCCCCGCTCTCCCCCCCCGGCGGGGGTCGTCGCATGTCCGGACGCGTTTTTGGCTCTTCGAAGCCACTCGTCCCCCTCTCTGAGAATCTGTGCGCGCCGGCGTCTCCGCGAGCATGTCCATCACTGTGTGTAGCCAATGCACTGCTCTCCGGAAGTCACTGGTATGAGCTACCGGGATATTCACAACTGGTGAGTTGTCCACAGTTTTCGAGCAAGATCCACACGATTTCTTGTTGCCCTGCACGGTGATTCCTGCCGCGAAGTTCGCGGAAGCCGGAATCGCGGATACCGGATCACTGCGAGATCGCGGAGAGAAGTGCTCGCGGATTGCCGGATCGAAGAAGAGATAGGGGGGTGGAGATCGTGGCTGGATCCATGACATCCGATCGTTCACGGATCGATGGGGGCAACGGAGCGGGACCGCTGATCCTGACCGAGGACGTGGAGTTGCTCGACGATCTGCTGAGGCTCTGCGCGGCGGCCGGAGCCGAGCCGCAAGTCCATCATTCGGTGCCGGAGCGGAAGGGGTGCTGGGAGGACGCGCCGATGGTTCTCGTCGGCGATGACGCGGCGGCACGCTGCCGTGGCGCCACCCGCAGGCGGGGTGTGCTGCTCGTCGGGCGGGACCAGGACGACCCCGGTGTATGGCGGCGAGCGGTGGAGATCGGCGCGGACTGCGTGCTGCGGCTGCCGGACGCCGAGAGCTGGCTCGTCGACCGGATCGCGGACGCCGTCGAAGGCGTCGGCCGGCCCGCGCTCACCGTCGGTGTGATCGGCGGGCGAGGTGGCGCGGGGGCTTCGACACTGGCGTGCGCGCTGGCCGTCACCGCCGCGGGCGCCGGTCGGCGCACGATGCTCGTCGACGCCGATCCGCTCGGTGGCGGCCTTGACGTGGTGCTCGGCGGCGAGCAGGCGGAGGGCAGGAGGTGGCCGGATTTCGCCGCTTCCAAAGGACGTGTCGCGGGCGGCGCGTTGGAGGAGTCGCTGCCCCGGCTCCATGAGCTGCGGGTGCTCAGCTGGGACCGCGGGGATTCGGTGGTGATTCAGCCGGAGGCCATGCGGTCGGTACTCGCGGCGGCTCGCCGACGCGGTGGTGTCGTGGTGGTGGATCTTCCTCGGCGCGTCGACGAAGCCGTGGCGGAGGCCCTGGCACAGCTGGATCTGGGGCTGTTGGTGGTACCCGCCGAGCTGCGGGCCGTCGCCGCGGCCGGTCGGGTGGCCTCGCTGGCGGGCATGGTCCTCAGGGATCTCCGGGTGGTGGTCCGGGGTCCGTACGCCGCCGGGCTGGACGAGCGGTGGATCGCCGACGCGCTCCGGCTTCCTCTGGTGGGCGAACTGCCCCTGGAACCGGGTCTGCCGGAGTCCCAGGACGGCGGAGCACCCCCGGGATCGCGTGCGCGTGGACCGCTGGCCGCGTTCTGTACGGCCTTCTGGGAGCGGGCGCTGGCCGGGGACGGGAGTGTGACGACATGAACGGCGGTTCGGCGGCTGGGGGGAACGGCGGCGCGGTGGCGCACGGGTTGCTGGACGCCGTACGGCAGCGGCTCGCGGAGAGCGGGGCGGACCCCACACCGGCGCGGGTGGCTGCGGCGTTACGGGCTCAGGGGCGGTTGCTCGGCGATACGGAAGTGCTCGGAGCCGCCGCGGAGTTGCGGTGCGAGCTGGTGGGGACGGGCCCTCTGGAGCCGCTTCTCGACGACCCCGAGGTGACGGACGTGCTTGTCTCCGCGCCGGACCGGGTGTGGGTGGACCGGGGCGGCGGTCTTGAACTGACGACCGTGTCGTTCTCCGACGCCTCCTCCGTACGGAGGCTGGCGCAGCGGCTCGCCGCCGTGGCCGGGCGCCGGCTCGATGACGCCCGCCCCTGGGTGGACGCGCGACTGCCCGACGGCACACGGATGCACGCGGTCCTGCCGCCGGTGGCGGTCGGCTCGACCTGCCTGTCGCTGCGGGTGGTGCGGCCCCAGGCGTTCTCGCTGGCGGAGTTGACCGCGGCGGGGACGGTACCGCCGGGCGGGGAGCGGGTGTTGCGGGCGCTGATCGAGGCCCGGCAGTCATTTCTGATCAGCGGTGGCACGGGCACAGGAAAGACCACACTCCTGTCCACCCTGCTCGGTCTGGTCGGGGAGCGGGAGCGGATCGTACTGGCCGAGGACTCCGCCGAGTTGAGGCCCGACCATCCGCATGTGGTGCGGCTGGAGGGGCGGCCGGCGAACCAGGAGGGCGCGGGCCTGGTGACGCTGCGGGATCTGGTCAGACAGGCGTTGCGGATGCGGCCGGACCGGCTGGTCGTCGGTGAGGTCCGAGGCCATGAGGTCACCGAGCTGCTCGCCGCCCTGAACACGGGGCACGAGGGAGGCTGCGGCACCGTACACGCGAATACGGCGGCGGACGTGCCCGCGCGTCTGGAGGCGCTGGGAACGGCGGCGGGCCTCGACCGGGCGGCGCTCCACAGCCAGCTGGCGGCCGCGCTGTCGGTTGTGATCCATCTCGTACGGGACCGCGACGGGCGGCGGAGGATCGCCGAGGTGCATGTGCTGGAGCGGGACGGCGCGGGGCTGGTGGTGCCGGTGCCCGCGTTGCGATGGGGCGCCGGAGGCTTCGCGTACGACCGTGGTTGGCCGCGGTTGCTGGAGCTGATCGGGGGCGCGCGGTGACGACTCTGATGATGTCTCTCACCGCCTTCGCGGCTGTGCTGTGTGCCGGGGGAGCTGTCCGGCTTGCCGTCGGCCAGGAACGGGGACTGTGGCGGGCCAGACGGCTGCTCGCGGCCCCCGGCGCGCCCGTCGCCGCGATGCCGGGGGCGCCGCCGTGGGAGCGATGGCTGCCGAAGGCTCGTGAGCGGGCGCTACGGCTGCGCGGGAAATGGCTCAGTCTGCCGCCCGCGGTGCTGCTCGCGCTGCTGGGTGAGTCGGTGCTGCCGCTGTTCGCGGGCGCGCTGGCGGTGCCACTGGTGGGGCGGTGGCTGCGCGCCAGGGAGCGGAGGAAGGCGTGTGAGCGGCTGGCCGACAGGATCGTCGCGCTGTGCGGCACGGCAGCGGGCGAGCTGCGCGCCGGTATGCAGCCCACCCAGGCCCTGCTGGCCGCGGCGGGATCGACCGGTGGCCTGGGAAGCGCGGAGGGAGCCGTGCTGGCCGCCGCGCGGTTTGGCGGTGACGTACCCGACGCGCTGCGGAAGGCGGCGCGTGAGCCGGGAGCTGACGGCCTCGTGGGGCTCGCGGCCTGCTGGCGGGTGGCCGTGGACGGTGGGGCGGGGCTCGCCGCCGGGCTGGATCGCCTGGACGCGGCGCTACGGGCGGAAAGAGAGCAACGGGAAGGACTGCGGGCCCAGTTGGCGGGGGCCTGGGCGACCGTCGCTGTGCTGGCGCTGCTTCCCGTGGTCGGCCTGGCGCTGGGCTGGGCCCTGGGCGCGGATCCGCTGCGGGTCCTGCTGCACACCCCGGCCGGGCTCGGCTGTCTGGTGGTGGGCGGCCTGCTGGAGGGCGTGGGCCTGTGGTGGGCCGCCCGGATCGTACGGACCGGGGAGGCACCATGACCGGGGAGTTCGTCCACAGGCTGTGGGTGGTCGTCCTGGTGCTCACCGTGATCGGTTCGCTGGCCTTCGCGGTGGCGGACCGGCGGTGTGAACGGCGGGCGCGGAGGCGGTTCGCGGACCTGCTGGCGGTCGAGTACGGACGGAGGTCACCGCCACGAGTGGCGGAATGGGCGCGGCGCTGGGGTCCGCCGGCCGGCGCGGTGATCTTCGGCTGGGTCATGGTCGGCGGGGTGGCCGGCTGGCTGGTCGGGCTCGCCGGGGCGTACGGGGTCCGCAGATGGCTGCGTACGAGGAAGCCGGACGACCGTGGCGGTACCGACGAGGCGGCCCGTCAGCTTCCGCTCGCCGCCGATCTGCTGGCCGCCTGTATCGCGGCCGGGGCGGGACCGCGTGACGCGGCGGAGGCGGTCGGCGAGTCGCTGGGCGGACCCGTCGGTGACCGGCTGGCACGGACGGCGGCGGAGTTGCGGCTCGGCGGCGAACCGGCCGAGGCGTGGAGGCGGTTCGGGGAGATACCGGGCGCGGCGGGGCTGGCCCGCTGTCTGGAACGGGCGGGATCGACCGGAGCGCCCGCCGCCGAGCCGGTGTCCCGGCTGGCCGAGGGCTTCAGGGCGGAGCGGGCCCGGGCCGCGGTTGCCAGAGCCCAACGGGCCCAAGTGCTGATCACGGCTCCGGTGGGGCTGTGCTTTCTTCCCGCCTTCCTGGCGGTGGGGGTGGCGCCGGTGGTCATCGGTCTGGCGAGCGGACTGCTGAACGGCGGCTGACCGATTCTCTGCGAACTGACCAATTTCTACTTTCTACGGCTTCTACGGGGAGATGGCATGTGGATGAGGATCCGACGAATCCGGCGGGCACGGTCGCGCGGGGCGCGGGCCGATGCCGGGATGACGACGTCCGAGTACGCGGTGGGGACGATCGCCGCCTGCGCGCTCGCCGCGGTGCTCTACAAGGTGGTCACGAGCGGGCCCGTGGCGGGTGCCTTGCAGTCGTTGATCGGGAGGGCTCTCAGTGTGCAGTTCTGAGACGGTCCGTACGCGCCCGGTCGGCGTCCGTCGCCTCGGTTCTCGGCTCGTCCTCCGTCGCCTGGTCCGTCGCCCGGCCCATCCCCGCGACCGGGGGTTCGTGACGGCGGAGTCGGCGGTGGCGGTACCGGCGCTGGCCGTGTTCGCCCTGGCCCTCGTCTGGGCGCTGATGGCGGCCTCCGCCCAGATCCAGTGCGTGGACGCGGCGCGGGCGGGGGCGAGAGCGGCCGCCAGAGCCGAGCCACGGGCCGCGGCGGTGGCCGCCGCCCGTTCGGCCGCCCCGGAGGGCGCCAGGGTCGCTGTGGGGCGTACAGGCGATCTGTGGCGGGTGCGGGTGGAGGCGCCGACGCCGGGGCCGGGCGCCCTGACCCTCACGCTCACCGCCGAGGCCGTCGCGTCGGCGGAGGACGCCATGGACGCGGTGGACCCCGCACAGGCCGCGAGAGACGGCTCCGGCGGCCCGCACGCGGCCGGGGCGGCGCCATGACCGGGGCTGAGGCGCCAGAGGCGGCCGGGGCCGGGGACCGGGGGTCGGCGACGGTGTGGGTGGCGATGGCGGCGACCGCGTTGTGTGCCGTCTTCGCCGTGGTGCTCGCCATGGGGCAGGCGGTCGTCGCCCGGCATCGGGCGGGAGCGGCGGCCGACCTGGCGGCTCTCGCCGCCGCGGACCACGTGCTTCTCGGGGCGGCGGACGCCTGCCGCCGGGCGGCCGAGGTAGCGGCGGCGCAGGGAGCGGAGGTGGTGCGGTGTGCGGTGAGCGGTGAGATCGCGGACGTGACGGCGCGGGCGGCCTTCGGGCCGTACACCCCGACGGTCAGGGCACGGGCGGGTCCGCCGCTGTCCGTACCCCCGCCGGGCGTCCTGTCAGGCCTCGCGGACACGTCCTAAGCCACGGTGGGCGCCTCCGCCTCCGCTTCCGCTTCCGCGACCATTTCCACTTCCACTTCCCCTCCGACGTCCACTGCCACGTCCGGATTCGTATGGGCATCGGCATCGGCCCGTGGGTCGGGGGCGGTGCTGAGCAGCTCGGTCAGGAGTCGTACGGCACCTCGTTTGTGCAGGGGGTCGTTGCCGTTGCCGCACTTCGGGGACTGGATGCAGGACGGACAGCCGGCGTCGCACTCGCAGGAGGCGATCGCCTCGCGGGTGGCCGTGAGCCACTCGCGGGCCGTCCGGAAGGCCCGCTCCGCGAAGCCCGCGCCGCCGGGATGGCCGTCGTAGACGAAGACCGTGGGAAGCAGCGTGTCCGGGTGGAGGGGGACGGACACCCCGCCGATGTCCCAGCGGTCACAGGTCGCGAAGAGCGGCAGCATCCCGATCGAGGCGTGTTCGGCGGCGTGCAGCGCGCCGCCCAGCTGCTCCGGGTTGACCCGGGCCCGGTCGAGCTGGTCCTCGGTGACCGTCCACCACACGGCCCGGGTACGGAGCTTCCGTGGCGGCAGATCGAGTTTGCTCTCGCCCAGTACCTCGCCGGTGATGAGCCGGCGACGCAGAAAGGAGACGACCTGGTTGGTGACTTCGACGGAGCCGTAGCAGAGGCGTCCCTCGCCCCACGGGATCTCCGTGTCGGTTTCGAGTACGGAGATGGCGGTGGTGTCACGGGCGGTGGTGGAGTACGGCGGGTTCGCCTCCTCGACCAGGGCGACCGAGTCGGCCAGGTCGAGCCGCTTCACCAGGTACGTACGGCCCTGGTGGAGGTGGACGGCGCCGTCGTGGACGGCTGTGTGGGAGGCGGCTTCGTCGACCGTGCCCAGCAGCCGTCCCGTCCCCGCCTCGACGATCTGGACGGGACTGCCGCCTTCGCCCCGGATGTCGGCGAGATCGGCGGCCCGCTCGCGACGGGTCCAGTACCAGCCCGAGTTGCGCCGCCGCAGCAGCCCCGCGCTCTCCAACTGCGGGAGCAGATCGGGTACGGCGGGTCCGAAGAGTGTCAGATCGGCTTCGGTGAGCGGGAGTTCCGCAGCCGCCGCGCACAGGTGGGGGGCGAGGACATACGGATTGTCGGGGTCGAGGACGGTGGACTCGACGGGCTGCTGGAACAGCGCCTCGGGGTGGTGGACGAGGAAGGTGTCCAGCGGATCGTCCCGGGCGACCAGGACGGCCAGCGCCCCCTGCCCCGAGCGCCCGGCCCGGCCCGCCTGCTGCCACAGGGAGGCGCGGGTGCCCGGATAGCCGGCGATGACGACGGCGTCCAGCCCCGACACGTCGATGCCCAGCTCCAGGGCGGTGGTGGCGGCGAGGCCGAGCAGCTCGCCGGAGTGCAGGGCGTTCTCCAGGGCGCGGCGTTCCTCGGGGAGGTAGCCGCCGCGGTAGGCGGCGACCCGGCGGGCCAGCGAACGGTCCACCTCGGCCAGCCGCTCCTGGGCGATGACGGAGATGAGCTCGGCGCCGCGCCGGGAGCGTACGAAGGCGACCGTACGGACGCCCTGGACGGTCAGGTCGGTGAGGAGGTCGGCGGTCTCGGCGGTGGCGGTACGGCGGACGGGGGCGCCCTTCTCGCCGTGCAGATCGGTGAGTGGCGGCTCCCAGAGCGCGAAGACCAGCTCGCCGCGCGGCGAGGCGTCGTCGGCGACCTCGTGGACGGGCAGACCGGTGAGCCGGCCGGCGGCCTGTGCCGGCTCCGCGGCGGTCGCCGAGGCGAGCAGGAAGACCGGATTCGCTCCGTAGCGGGCGCATACGCGACGGAGTCGGCGCAGTACCTGCGCCACATGGGAGCCGAAGACGCCGCGATAGGTGTGGCACTCGTCGATGACGACATAGCGCAGGGCGCGCAGGAAGGAGGCCCAGCGGGGGTGGGACGGGAGTATCCCCCGGTGCAGCATGTCCGGATTGGTCAGCACGTAGTTGGCGTACTGCCGGACCCACTCCCGTTCCTCGACCGGGGTGTCACCGTCGTAGACGGCGGGGCGCACGCGATTGCCGAGCGGGGCGGCCAGCGCCTTGACCGCGCGGCGCTGGTCGGCGGCGAGAGCCTTCGTCGGGGCGAGATAGAGCGCCGTCGTGCCCCGGCCGTTGGGCGCCTCGGAGCCGTCGAGGAGGGTGGTCAGTACGGGGGCGAGGTAGGCGAGGGACTTGCCGGAGGCGGTGCCGGTGGCGATCACGACGGACTCGCCGTCCAGGGCGTGCTCGGCGGCCGTCGCCTGGTGGGCCCACGGATGGTCGACACCGGCCTCTTGAATGGCGTTGATCACTTCTGGGCGGATGCGGTCGGGCCAGACGGCATGACGCCCCGCACGCGGGGGCAGGTGCTCCGTATGGGTGATGCGCGCAGCACGGCCCGCCCCCGTGGCGAGCCGGTCCAGGACCGTACGGGGGGAGAGGCGGTTGCCCCCGCTCTCGGGGGGTCCACTGGGGCGGTGATTCCTGGCCATCGGCATCGAGTGTGTCACTGGCGTGACGGACAATGGTCTCAAGGCGTCGTGCATGACTGCTGGTAAGTGATTGAATGCCATCGCGGCTGGCGATACGTCCCCTGGCTCCGTCGGGGAGACCCGAGGGGCGACCGCTCGATAGCAAGGTGCTGGAGGATCCGTGGACCTGTCCCTGTCGACTCGCAATGTGTCCGGCCCTGGTGGCGACCGTACGGTCGTCGAGGTCGGTGGCGAGATTGATGTGTATACCGCGCCCAAGCTGCGCGAGCAGTTGGTCGAGTTGGTGAACGACGGCAGCTACCACCTGGTTGTCGACATGGAGGGCGTGGACTTCCTGGACTCGACCGGGCTCGGCGTGCTCGTGGGTGGCCTGAAGCGTGTGCGCGCCCATGAGGGCTCGCTGCGCCTGGTCTGCAACCAGGAGCGCATTCTCAAGATCTTCCGGATCACCGGCCTCACCAAGGTGTTCCCGATCCACACCACGGTCGACGAGGCCGTGGCGGCCACCGACTGAGGTCGGCCGAGTCTTCCGGAGGAGAGGGCAGAGGCACCGGGCGTGATGCCCGGCGCCCGCGCCCATGAGTTTCGACGCTCGTACGTTCGAGGGGGATCGCATGGCCACCGTTGAACTCCGCTTCAGCGCCCAGCCCGAACATGTCAGAACGGCCCGTCTTGTGGCGGCCGCCGTGGCTCGTCGGGCAGGTGTCGATGAGGCTGTGTTGGACGAGGTCAGACTCGCGGTCGGTGAAGCGTGCAGCCGGGCGGTCGGGCTGCACCGCAGCCATGGCATCACCGCCCCGGTGAGAGTCGTGCTGAACGAGGAGGAGAAAGTCTTCTCCATCGAGGTCGGCGACGGGGTCACGGCCGTGAGCGGTGCCGCCGGGGAAGCCCGCGACGGTGTGGCTCCGGGCGATTCCCACGAGAGCGATGCCGAGGGCGAGGACGAGATGGGCCTCGCGGTCATCAGCGGGCTCGTCGACGATGTGGAAGTCACCTCGGGCGACGACGGTGGCGTCATCCGGATGAGCTGGCCGACGGCCTCGGCCGTCGCGTTGCCCTGACGGCGTTACCCCGGCCCTTTCGGGCAGCCGGCCGGAGAGCCGGTGATCCATTCTCCAGGAAGGCCCTGCTGAGCAGGGCCTTTCTCTTTTCCATCGGATTATCGATCACCCATTAACGCGCTTATCCCATTACCCATTCCAAGGTCATTCGATAAGTCAAGGTCAATTGCATGTGGCGTGCTCTGTTTTGATCAGGTTCCGCTCCCTACAATCCGTCCATCTTGAACGCTGAGCGTCAAGGAGGACGAATGGCGGGGCACTACCAACCACAACTGTCCGAGCACCCCACTTCTCTCGCTGCCGCGATACTCACGGACGACAACCGCGTCATCGTGATCGTCATCGCGGTCGTCGCGCTGGCGGCGCTGTTCGTGGCACAGCTGCTGGTGCGCCAGGTGCTGGCGGCCGGCGAGGGCACCGATTCGATGAAAGAGATCGCGGCCGCCGTACAGGAAGGCGCGAATGCCTATCTGGCACGGCAGTTGCGCACCCTCGGCGTATTCGCCGTCGTGGTGTTCTTCCTGTTGATGTTGTTGCCGGCCGACAACTGGTCGCAACGCGCGGGACGTTCGCTGTTCTTCCTGGTAGGTGCGCTTTTCTCGGCGGCCACCGGTTACATCGGCATGCGTCTCGCCGTACGCAGCAATGTGCGCGTGGCGGCAGCCGCGCGTGAGGCGACACCGGCGGCAGGCGAGCCGGAGAAAGATCTCACGGCCGTTTCGCACAAGGCCATGAAGATCGCGTTCCGTACGGGTGGCGTGGTCGGCATGTTCACGGTGGGCCTCGGTCTGCTCGGCGCCTCCTGTGTGGTCCTCGTCTATGCCGCCGACGCCCCCAAGGTGCTGGAGGGCTTCGGTCTCGGTGCCGCGCTGATCGCCATGTTCATGCGAGTCGGGGGCGGCATCTTCACCAAGGCGGCCGACGTCGGCGCCGACCTGGTGGGCAAAGTGGAGCAGGGCATTCCGGAGGACGATCCGCGTAACGCGGCGACCATCGCGGACAACGTGGGCGACAACGTCGGCGACTGCGCGGGGATGGCGGCCGACCTGTTCGAGTCGTACGCGGTGACGCTCGTGGCCGCGCTGATCCTCGGCAAGGCCGCGTTCGGGGACTTCGGGCTGGCCTTCCCGCTGATCGTCCCCGCGATCGGCGTGATCACCGCGATGATCGGCATCTTCGCCGTCGCCCCCCGCCGCGCCGACCGCAGCGGGATGAGCGCCATCAACCGCGGTTTCTTCATCTCGGCGGTGATCTCGCTCGCGCTGGTGGCCGTGGCGTCCTTCGTCTACCTGCCGTCCTCCTACGCCGAACTGGACGGGGTCACCGACCCGGCGATCCTGACGCACAGCGGTGACCCGAGGGTGCTCGCCCTGCTCGCGGTCGCCATCGGTATCGTGCTGGCGGCCCTGATCCAGCAGCTCACCGGCTACTTCACCGAGACCGGCCGGCGCCCGGTCAAGGACATCGGCAAATCGGCCCTGACCGGCCCCGCCACCGTCATCCTCGCGGGCGTGGCCATCGGTCTGGAGTCCGCGGTCTATACGGCGCTGCTGATCGGTCTCGCGGTCTACGGGGCCTTCCTGCTCGGCGGTACGTCGATCATGCTCGCCCTCTTCGCGGTGGCCCTGGCGGGCACCGGCCTGCTCACCACCGTCGGTGTCATCGTCGCCATGGACACCTTCGGGCCGGTCTCCGACAACGCCCAGGGCATCGCCGAGATGTCCGGCGACGTCGAGGGCGCGGGCGCGCAGGTGCTCACCGACCTCGACGCCGTGGGGAACACCACGAAGGCCATCACGAAGGGCATCGCCATCGCCACGGCCGTCCTCGCCGCGTCGGCGCTCTTCGGCTCGTACCGGGACGCCATCGCCACGGCCGTCGCGGATGTGGGCGCCAGGGCGGGGGAGCTGACACTCAGTCTGGACATCTCCCAGCCCAACAACCTGGTCGGGCTGATCCTCGGCGCCGCGGTCGTCTTCCTCTTCTCGGGACTGGCGATCAACGCGGTCTCCCGGTCAGCCGGTTCGGTGGTCTACGAGGTGCGCCGGCAGTTCCGTGAGCACCCCGGGATCATGGACTACACCGAGAAACCCGAGTACGGCCGGGTGGTCGACATCTGCACCAAGGACGCGCTGCGCGAGCTGGCCACCCCGGGACTGCTCGCCGTCCTCACCCCCATCGCCGTCGGTTTCACGCTCGGGGTGGGCGCGCTCGGCTCGTTCCTGGCCGGCGCGATCGGCACGGGCACGCTGATGGCCGTCTTCCTCGCCAACTCCGGAGGTGCCTGGGACAACGCGAAGAAGCTCGTCGAGGACGGTCATCACGGCGGCAAGGGCAGTGAGGCCCATGCCGCGACGGTCATCGGGGACACGGTGGGAGACCCGTTCAAGGACACGGCGGGCCCCGCCATCAACCCGCTGCTGAAGGTGATGAACCTGGTGGCGCTGCTCATCGCCCCGGCGGTCGTGCAGTTCAGTTACGGAGCCGACGCCAGCGCCGGCGTCCGCGCGCTGGTGGCGGTGCTCGCCCTCGTCGTCATCATTGGCGCGGTCTATGTCTCCAAACGGCGCTCGGTCACGGTGGACGGCGGAGGTGAGGGCGGCGGGGGCGGTTCCGGCGGCGGGAACGAGAAGTCACCCGACCCGGTGGCGGCCTCCTGACGACCGGTACGTCCAGTGAGCACCGGTCGGCGACCGTTCAGTGACCACGGGCTCGGCTGATCACTGACGTACCCGATCAGGAGCGGGCGGGTGGCGCGGAGTGATGTGCGCCACCCGCCCGCTCGCGCCGACCACGGGCGGCGCGCGCCCGGCGTGAGGTGTCTCTCCCTTGGTGCAAATGGCTGCAATAGGGCATGGACCGGACGTTCGACGTGTGGTTGTCGCCCACTTGGCGTGTATGTTCCGGGGCCGAGAGCCTTGGAAGGGACCCATCCGGTGAACAAGAAGCTTGTGGCCGCGCTGTCCGGCGGTGCGGTGGTGCTCATGGCGCTGTCCGGCTGCAGTGGTGATGACAGCGACCAAAAGGTGAACGCCTGGGCCAAGAAGGTCTGTGACCAGGTTCAGCCTCAGCTGACGAAGATCGCGAACTCCAACACCTCCATCCAGCAGGCGACCTCCGACAGCAGCAAGCCCGCTGATGTCCAGAGGGCCGACTCGGCCGCCTTCCAGTCCATCTCCGACGCCTACAAGGCGCTGGGCTCCGCCGTGGACAGTGCGGGCTCCCCGCCCATCACGGACGGCGAGAAGACCCAGAAGGAGGCCGTCAAGGAGCTCAACGCCACCGCGACGGCGTACGCGGGCCTCAAGACGAAGGTCGACGCGCTCGACATCAAGGACCAGGCGGACTTCGCCGACGGCCTCAAGGGCGTCGCGGACGAGCTGGACAAGCTCAGCAAGAGCGGTGACCAGGCGCTCCAGAAGCTCCAGTCCGGCGATGTCGGCAAGGCGATGGCGAAGCAGGCCGGCTGCCAGAAGCCACCGGTGGCGGCTGGTGGGTCCGGCTCTCCGGCGGCCGGGTCGTAACCCCCGGGGCCGGGTCGTAACCTCCCCGGCATCCGCTCCCGGACGCCCTCGGGCGCTTCATGCCGCTCCGGAACGCGGTCGCACGCGGCCCGTGGTCCGGTCCCCCCGAACGGAGGGGCCGGGCCGCGGGCCGTTGTCAGTGGCAGCCGCCACAATGAATGGGTGAGTACGACCAGCCTTCCCGCGCCCGACCACTCGCCCCGACTCCGTGCGGCCCTGCTCGCCGCCGACTTCACCGCCGACGGTCTGCTCGATCTGCTCGGCGCGGCCGCCTATGCCGCGCTGGCCCGTAGCGAGACCGTGCCCGCACTGCGCGCCACCCCAGGCGACACCCCGCTCGAAACGCTCGTACGGCTCTTCCTGCTCCAGCGCCCGGTCTCCGAGGAGCGCGCTGCCGCCGCGCTGCCGCTCGACGAGGCACTGGCCGACGGCTGGGTCGTCCAGGACGAGGACGACATCCACGCGACGGTGGACGTACGGCCGTACAGCGGGCCGGACGGACAGGACTGGTTCATCGTCTCCGACCTGGGCTGCGCGGTCGGCGGCGCCTCGGGCGCGGGCGGCCATGACGAAGGGGTGGTGCTCGGTGTCGGCGGCGCCTCGACGACCCTGGCCGGGATCACCGTAAGGACACCGGTCCGGAGCGCGCTCGATCTCGGCTGCGGCTCCGGTATCCAGGCGCTGCACGCCGCTCAGCACGCCACCCGCGTCACGGCCACCGATCTCAACCCGCGGGCGCTCGGCTTCACCCGGCTGACCCTGGCCCTCTCCGGCGCCCCCGCCGCCGAGCTGCGCGAGGGCTCGCTCTTCGAGCCGGTCGCGGACGAGACGTACGACCTGATCGTCTCGAACCCGCCGTTCGTGATCTCGCCAGGGGCCCGGCTCACCTACCGCGACGGCGGGATGGGCGGGGACGATCTGTGCCGCACGCTCGTCCAGCACGCGGGGGAGCGGCTGAACGACGGCGGATTCGCGCACTTCCTCGCCAACTGGCAGCACGTGGAGGGGGAGGAGTGGCAGCAGCGCCTGCGCTCCTGGGTGCCGCGCGGCTGTGACGCCTGGATCGTGCAGCGCGAGGTTCAGGACGTGACGCAGTACGCGGAGCTCTGGCTGCGCGACAGCGGTGACCACAGGACCGACCCGGAGGAGTACACCGCGCGGTACGAGGCGTGGTTGGACGAGTTCGAGGCCCGTAAGACCAAGGCCGTCGGCTTCGGCTGGATCACGCTCAGGAAGACGGGCGCCGCGGAGCCGTCGGTCGTCGTGGAGGAGTGGCCGCATCCGGTGGAGCAGCCGCTCGGCGAGACCGTACGGGCGCACTTCGAGCGCCAGGACTATCTGCGGGCGCACGACGACGCGGCGCTTCTCGCGGGCCATTTCGTACTGGCGCGGGAGGTGGTCCAGGAGCAGGTGGGGCTGCCGGGCGCCGAGGACCCGGAGCATGTGGTGCTCCGTCAGCACCGCGGTATGCGCCGGGCCACGAAGGTCGACGCGGTCGGGGCCGGTTTCGCGGGGGTCTGTGACGGGACCCTGAGCGCCGGGCGGATCCTGGACGCGATCGGTCAGTTGATGGGGGAGGACCCGGTGCTGCTCAGGGACCGCACCCCGCAGGCGATCCGGCTGCTGGTGGAGGAGGGCTTCCTGGAACCGGCGTCCGCGGCGCGCTGACGGTCGGCCCGCGCGGGGGGAGTGTCCGGCCTCTCGGCTGCCGGTCATGCCGAGCCCTCGGGCTCGCCGTGCGGGTGAAAGCGTGCGCGGCGTTCACCCGGAATTCGCGCAGGTGACGTCCCGAGGTGCCAGCCTCGGCGCTCAGAGACCTTGGCGCCCCGGAGCGGGCGCCCGCGGAGAGAGCGGGGTACGGACATGGAGAGTGGGCCGGCGATCTTCGCGGGGACGGCGTTCACGCTGTTCAGCTGTGCGCTGCTGCTGTGGACGGGGGCGCGCGTTCTGCACCGCGCGCCGGTGGCCCATGGAGTGCGGCCCGCGGCCTCCATCACGCTCGCGACACTCTCGGGCGTGGTCTTTCTCGCTCTCGGCGTGTGGTGTTTCGGTCGTATCTGAGCGCTCCCGATATCTCCGAGCCCGGTGTGAGGAAGCCGTACCGGAATCTCCGGCCATGATCGATCCGGGCCCGTGCGTGGCTCCGGCAGGCCGTCGGACCTGCGCAGGACGCGCCGGGGGACCGTGATCCGGAACCGTCGCCCAGGACCCTGGCGGAACCACCACCTCCGCGTTCCGACGCGACGAGCCCGGGGGTCCGGGCGGCAGGAATGACTGGAGTCGGGTTACCGTTCGAGTGGCCGTTGCGGGCTTTCGCCGTTTGACACGGGGGCGGGTTGTACCGTCACACTCCGCAGCGAAGCAGCGTCACCGCTGGGCCGTACCGGGCCCCGCCAAGGCGTACTGCCGTACTGCCGTACGGGCCCACCGAGCGTCGACCGGAGAGAAGAGCGAAGTTGTCCCCGACCAGCGAGACCGCACACGGCGGCCGCCGACTCGTCATCGTCGAGTCGCCCGCCAAGGCGAAGACGATCAAGGGCTACCTCGGCCCTGGCTATGTCGTCGAGGCGAGCGTCGGGCACATCCGCGACCTCCCGAACGGCGCCGCCGAGGTGCCCGAGAAGTACACCGGCGAGGTGCGCCGCCTCGGCGTGGACGTCGAGCATGACTTCCAGCCGATCTACGTCGTCAACGCCGATAAGAAGGCCCAGGTCAGAAAGCTCAAGGAGCTGCTGGCCGAGTCCGACGAGCTCTACCTCGCCACCGATGAGGACCGCGAGGGCGAGGCCATCGCGTGGCACCTCCAGGAAGTCCTCAAGCCCAAGGTCCCGGTCCACCGGATGGTCTTCCACGAGATCACCAAGGACGCGATCCGGGCCGCCGTCGCCAATCCGCGCGAGCTGAACACGCGCATGGTCGACGCCCAGGAGACCCGCCGTATCCTCGACCGGCTCTACGGCTACGAGGTCTCGCCGGTCCTGTGGAAGAAGGTCATGCGTGGCCTCTCGGCGGGCCGTGTCCAGTCCGTCGCCACCCGCCTCGTCGTCGAGCGCGAGCGCGAGCGCATCGCCTTCCGCTCCGCCGAGTACTGGGATCTGACCGGCACGTTCTCCACGGGCCGCGCCGGAGACGCCTCCGACCCGTCGTCGCTGGTCGCCCGGCTCAACGCGGTCGACGGCCGGCGCGTCGCCCAGGGCCGAGACTTCGGTCCCGACGGCCGGCTCAAGTCCGACCAGGTGCTGCATCTGGACGAGGCCAACGCACGGGCGCTCGCCACCGCCCTGGAGAACGCCTCCTTCTCCGTACGCTCGGTCGAGTCCAAGCCGTACCGCCGCTCCCCGTACGCCCCCTTCCGTACGACGACCCTCCAGCAGGAGGCCTCGCGCAAGCTGGGCTTCGGGGCGAAGTCCACGATGCAGGTCGCGCAGAAGCTGTACGAGAACGGCTTCATCACCTATATGCGTACGGACTCGACGACGCTCTCGGACACCGCCGTCTCGGCGGCCCGTGCGCAGGTCACGCAGTTGTACGGGGCCGGCTATCTGCCGGACAAGCCGCGTACGTACGCGGGCAAGGTCAAGAACGCGCAGGAGGCGCACGAGGCGATCCGCCCCTCGGGCGACCGGTTCCGTACCCCCGCCGAGACCGGGCTGACCGGCGACCAGTTCAAGCTCTACGAGCTGATCTGGAAGCGGACCGTCGCCTCTCAGATGAAGGACGCGGTCGGCAACAGCGTCACCGTCAAGATCGGTGGCAGGTCGAGCGACGGCCGGGACGCGGAATTCTCCGCCTCCGGCAAGACGATCACGTTCCACGGCTTCATGAAGGCGTACGTCGAGGGCGCGGACGACCCGAACGCGGAGCTGGACGACCGCGAGCGCCGGCTGCCGCAGGTCGCGGAGGGCGACGCGCTGTCCGCCGAGGAGATCTCGGTCGACGGCCATGCGACGAAGCCGCCGGCCCGATACACCGAAGCCTCGCTGGTCAAGGAGTTGGAAGAGCGGGAGATCGGCCGTCCGTCGACCTACGCCTCGATCATCGGCACCATCCTCGACCGCGGCTATGTGTTCAAGAAGGGCACGGCGCTCGTCCCGTCCTTCCTCTCCTTCGCCGTGGTCAACCTGCTGGAGACGCACTTCGGCCGACTGGTCGACTACGACTTCACGGCCAAGATGGAGGACGACCTCGACCGCATCGCGCAGGGCGAGGCGCAGGCCGTGCCGTGGCTGCGGCGCTTCTACTTCGGCGAGGGCGACGACCACAACGCGGGGGTCGCGTCGGGCGCCGGGAACGGCGACGGCGACCACCTCGGCGGCCTCAAGGAACTGGTCACGGACCTCGGCGCGATCGACGCCCGGGAGATCTCCTCGTTCCCCGTCGGCGACGGCATCATGCTGCGCGTCGGGCGGTACGGCCCCTATGTCGAGCGTGGTGAGAAGGACGAGGAGGGCCACCAGCGCGCCGATGTGCCGGAGGACCTGGCGCCCGACGAGCTGACGGTCGAGTACGCCGAGGAACTGCTGGCCAAGCCCAGCGGGGACTTCGAGCTGGGAGCGGACCCGGAGTCCGGCCATCAGATCGTGGCCAAGGACGGCCGTTACGGGCCGTATGTCACCGAGATCCTGCCCGATGGCACCCCGAAGACCGGCAAGAACGCGGTCAAGCCGCGTACCGCCTCGCTCTTCAAGTCCATGTCCCTGGACACGGTCACGCTCGCCGACGCCCTCAAGCTGATGTCGCTGCCTCGGGTGGTCGGTACGGACGCCGAGGGTGTCGAGATCACCGCGCAGAACGGCCGGTACGGCCCGTATCTGAAGAAGGGCACGGACTCGCGTTCGCTGGAGAACGAGGACCAGCTCTTCAACATCACGCTGGAAGAGGCGCTGGCGATCTACGCCCAGCCCAAGCAGCGGGGCCGGGCCGCGGCCAAGCCGCCGCTGAAGGAGCTGGGGACGGACCCGGTGAGCGAGCGTCCGGTCGTGGTGAAGGACGGGCGGTTCGGCCCGTACGTCACGGACGGCGAGACGAACGCGACGCTGCGGACCGACGACAGCGTCGAGGCGATCACTCCTGAGCGGGGTTACGAGCTGCTCGCGGAGAAGCGCGCGAAGGGGCCGGCCAAGAAGACCGCGAAGAAGGCGGCGAAGAAGGCTCCGGCGAAGAAGGCCCCGGCCAAGAAGGCGACGACCGCGAAGAAGGCCGCCGCGAAGACGACGACCGCCAAGACGGCGGCGAAGAAGACGACGGCGAAGAAGACGGCCGCGAAGTCGTCGGCGGCGTCGGCGTCGGCGAAGTCGGACGAGTAGGACATCGGTCGGGCAGGACGTCGGACGAAGCGGTCGGACGAAGCGGTCGGACGAGTGGACGGCTGAGTCGTGAGGGACGGCGGGAGCGGGCGATTCGCTGCTTCTCGCCCTCTCTGTCGCGTTCGTCTGTTCGGGTGGGGCTCCAGGGATGTCACTGGCTCCGGATAGGCTGGGCGGATGACGCGAGCCGAGCAGCCAACGGTCGTGAGCCCCACCTCCGACTCCGACGCACTTGCCGCAGACTCACGAGAGCGCGCCGTACGATCCCTGTTGCGCCTTCCACCGCTGCGGCGGCTTTGGGGTGCCCAGTTCGTCGGCGGGATCGGCGACGTACTCGCCGTACTCGTGCTTCTGCTGCTGTCGTTGCAGGCGGCGATCGCCGAGGGCTCGTTCGGTGCCGGATACCGGGGTGTGGCGTTCGCCGTCGCCGCCGTGTTCGGGGCCCGGGTTCTGGCCACGCTGCTGTTCGGGGCGGTGCTTCTCGGGCCGCTGACGGCGCTGATCGCGCCCAGTGGCGGGGCCGGGGCCAAGAAGACGGCTGACGCGGCCGGCACGGCCGGCACAGCTGAGACGTCTGCGGCGCCTGAGGCGTCCGTGGGGTCCGGAGTGTCCGAGGTCTCCGGGGCGTCCGGAGCCACGCCGGTCAAGAAGCCCGCCACGTCGGGCAAATCCGCGAAGCCCGCGCGGGACGGCGGTCCGCTGGACCGCCGCTGGACGATGATCGCCGCGGACATACTGCGCCTCGCGCTCCTCATCGTCGCGCCGCTGTGGCTCGAATGGACCCCCGACCGCGCCCTGCCGATCCTCCTCAGCACGGTCTTCGTCGTCGGCGTCGCCGAGCGCTTCTGGACGGTCGCCAAGGAGAGCGCGGCCCCCGCGCTGCTGCCGCCTCCGCCGCTGGAGGGCGCCGCGGTACGCCCGCTGCCCGACCACCTCGACGCGCTGCGCCGGCTCTCCCTCCGTACGTCCTTCGCCGCCGTCCCCGCCGCCGCCGCGGTCCTGCTCGTCGCCACACTGATCGGCAATCTGCTGGGCACCGGCATCGACTGGTTCTCGCTGCACCAGGCGGCCCTCGGGTCGTACGTCGCGGCCGGGCTGTTCGCCGCGTCGGTGTCGACCCTCTACTTCCTCGAACTGCCCGACGGCCATACGCCCCGTCCCCGTTCCCCGCTCGAAGGGCTGCGCCGGTCCGCGGGCGCCGCGGGCGGCAAGGGATCCGGCGGCAGCGGCGGTAGCGGTGGCCGGGACAAGGGGCGTACGGGCGCGGTGTCGCTGTTCGTCCTCGCGTGCGGCACGATCGCCGGCGCTGTCGCCGCCGCCGTGGGTGTCTCCGTGCTCCAGGCCAAGGACCTCGGGGGCGGTCCCGTCGCCTTCGCCCTTCTCGTCCTCGCCCTGGCCGGCGGTACGGGACTGGGTATCCGTGGCGCCGCCAAGGTGCTGCCCGCGCTGTCCCGTCGCCGTCTGTTCGCGCTGGCGATCGCGGTCACCGGTATAGCGCTGCTGGTCATGGGCCTTGTGCCGGACATGGCGACCGTGCTGTTCCTGGCGCTGTTCGCGGGCTTCACGGCCGGTGTCGCGGCGAATACCGGACACACCCTTATCGACCTTGAGACGGAGGAGTACCGTCGTGGTCTGGTCACCGAACATCTACAGGCTGTAGTCAGGGTGTTCGTCGGGCTCGGTGTGGTCGTCGCCCCCCTCGTCGCGGCGGCCATCGGCCCGCACCGCCTCGCCGGTGGCAACTCCGTCTTCGCCCACGACGGAGCGGCCTTCACGCTGATACTGGTCGGCGCGCTGCTGCTGCCCGTGGCGGCCGTCGTTCTCGCCAAGACGGACGACCGGTCCGGCGTGCCGCTGCGCCGCGATCTGCGCGACGCGCTGCGCGGTGGAGCCGACCCGGCGCAGGCCCCGGCCGCGACCGGCTTCTTCCTCGCGATAGAGGGCGGCGACGGCGCCGGAAAGTCGACCCAGGTCGAGGCGCTCGCCGACTGGATCCGGGCCAAGGGCCATGAAGTGGTGGTCACACGCGAGCCGGGCGCCACCCCGGTGGGCAAGCGGCTGCGCTCGATCCTGCTGGATGTGTCGAGTGCCGGTCTGTCGAACCGCGCCGAGGCCCTGCTGTACGCCGCGGACCGCGCCGAGCATGTCGATTCGGTCGTCCGTCCGGCGCTGGAGCGCGGCGCGATCGTCATCTCCGACCGCTACATCGACTCGTCCGTGGCCTACCAGGGCGCGGGCCGTGATCTTTCGCCGACCGAGATCGCCCGTATCTCGCGCTGGGCGACGGACGGGCTCGTACCGCATCTGACGGTGCTGCTCGACGTCTCCCCGGAGACGGCGCGCGAGCGGTTCACGGAGGCACCGGACCGGCTGGAGTCCGAGCCGGCGGAGTTCCATCAGCGGGTACGGTCCGGTTTCCTCACCCTCGCAGCCGCCGACCCCACCCGCTATCTGGTGGTGGACGCCGGCCAGGAGCCGGAGTCGGTCACCACGGTCGTACGGCACCGGCTCGACCAGATGCTGCCGCTCTCCGAGGCCGAGGTGAAGGCTCAGGAGGAGGCGCGGAAGGCGGCCATCGAGGAAGCCCGCCGCAGGGCGGAGGAAGAGGCCGCGCGCAAGGCGGAGGAAGAGCGGCTGGAGCGCGAGCGGCAGGCGCAGCTCGCCAAGCTCCGCGCCGAGGAGGAGGAGCGCAAGCGCCGCGAGCTGGAGGAGGCGCGGCAGCGCGAGGCCGAGCGGCAGGCGGAGGAGGCCAGGCAGCGCGCCGAGGAGGCGCGCGCGAAGGCCGAGGAGGAGCGGAAACGGCGCGAGGCCGAGGAGCGGGCGTACGAGGCGGAGCAGGCGCGCCTCAGGCGGCAGGCACAGGAAGAGGCCAGGCTCCGGGCGGAGGCCGAGGAGCGCCGCCGCGAGAAGCAGCGCAAGGCGGAGGAGGCGCTGCTGCGGGCCGAGGAGGCGCGGCGGCTCGCGGAGCAGGCGGCGGCCGAGGCGGCCCCGGCGGCGGCCCCCGGGGTCTCGCCGAACGAGATCACGGTCCCCACGCCCCTCGTCAAGAAGCCGGCGGTCGCGCCGGACGAGGTGACGCAGGAGGTCCCGGCGGTACGTCCGGCGGATCCGGAAGAGACGGCAGTCATTCCGCAGGTGCCGGATCCGGAGCGGCCCGCGGAGCGGGGTGACCGGGGTGACCGGGGTGAGCGGAGTGACCGTACGACGGACCGGGCGGACCGTACGGACCGGGCGGCTGACGAGACGACGGTGCTCCCGCCGGTACGGGACGACGGGCCCGGCGGCGCACGGGGTACGGGTGACTCGGGGGGCAGCCGGGACGCCCGCGCCGCCGACGAGACCGCCGTGCTCCCGCCCGTACCGAACGCCGATCCGGCGGACCGGGTGCCGCGTGGCTTCTTCCGGGACGACGCGCGGCCGTCGCCCGCCGAGGGCGGCAACGAGCGCACGCGCGAACTGCCGCAGGTCAACCCGGAGGCGCATCGGGAGGGTGGTCCGGGACGTACGCCCGAGCGACCGCGGCGCCGCTCCGACTGGGCGGAGGAGACTCCGCTGGACGACCTTCCGACCCTGGCGGACGAACTGCTCGGCCCGCATGACGAGGCTGACGACCATGACGGCGGGCGCCGCCGCTAGGTCCCCGCGAGGATCGACCCGGACAGTCCGGCCTGTCCCGCCGTCCAGCCGGCGGCCGGGACAGGCCGGACTGTCAGACCCCGACCCCACAATGGGGTCCGGGGCTCACACAGGTGGGGACCGCACATGCATGGAGGTGGTGGCGGCGCATGACCGTTTGGGACGACTTGGTCGGGCAGGACCGCGTTCGGGCGACGCTCGCCGCCGCCGCGCGTGACGCGGACGCGCGCGTGACCGCCGAGGCCGCGGGCACCGAGCCGCCGGAGGCGTCGAAGATGACGCACGCCTGGCTGTTCACCGGGCCACCCGGTTCTGGCAGGTCCACCGCGGCCCGCGCCTTCGCCGCCGCTCTGCAGTGCACCAGTCCGGACCGGGCGCTCGGCGGTGAGCCGGGCTGCGGGTTCTGTGACGGCTGCCATACGAGCCTGATCGGTACGCACGCCGATGTGGACATCATCCGTACCGATCTGCTCTCGATCGGCGTCAAGGAGACCCGCGAGCTGGTCCGCCGCGCCCAGCTCTCGCCGGCCGGCGGACGCTGGCAGGTCAATGTGCTGGAGGACGCCGACCGCCTCACCGAGGGTGCGGGAAACGTCCTGCTCAAGGGGGTGGAGGAGCCGGCGCCCCGTACGGTCTGGCTGCTCTGCGCGCCCTCCCTGGAGGACGTCCTGCCCACGATCCGTTCGCGCTGCCGCCATCTCGTGCTGCGTACTCCGACCGTGGAGGCCGTCGCCGATGTCCTGATCCGGCGCGACGGTATCGAGCCGGAGGCCGCCCACGCCGCGGCCGAGGCCACCCAGGGGCATATCGGCAGGGCCCGTCGTCTGGCCACCGATGAACGGGCCCGGGCCCGCCGCGCCACCGTTCTCAAGATGCCGCTGCGTGTGGACGACATCGGCGGCTGCCTCAGGGCGGCCCAGGAGCTGATCGACGCCGCCACGGAGGACGCCAAGCAGGTCGCCGAGGATGTCGACGTCAAAGAGACCGAGGACATGAAGGCCGCGCTCGGTGCCTCGGCGGGCGGCCGGATGCCCCGGGGCACGGCGGGCGTGATGAAGGAGCTGGCCGACCGCCAGAAGCGCCGGTCCACCCGTACGCAGCGGGACAGCCTGGATCTGGCCCTCACCGATCTGACCGGCTTCTACCGCGATGTGCTCGCCATCCAGCTGCGCTCCCGTGTCGCGCTCGCCAACGGGGACGTACGGGACGCGCTGGACCGGGTCGCCCGCGCCTCGACGCCCGAGCGCACGCTGCGCCGGATAGAGGCGATCGTCGCCTGCCGCCAGGCGCTGGACCGCAATGTGGCGCCGCTGCTGGCGGTGGAGGCGATGGCGGTCTCGCTACGGGCGGGCTGACGGGGAGCGGGCTGACGGGGAGCGGGCCGACGGGGAGCGGGCCGGCCGGCCGTACGGGGCAACGGGGCCGTGAACAGCCTGATCGTACGAGCGGGCCGATTGTCCGGGGAATCACCCGTACGAGCATGGACGGGCGGTGTACGCGATTCGGCGGCTAGGCTCCCAGAATGGACACCAGGCGCCTGTTCCGTATCACCGCCACCGCGTTCGTGGCGGCCGGTCTGCTGATCTCCGGCTGCAGTTCCGGCGGGTCCTCGTCGGAGGCATCGTCTTCGGGCGGGGATTCGGGCTCCGGCGCCGTGTCCATCGATCCTGCCGCGCTGAAGAAGTACTACGACCAGAAACTCACCTGGCGCGCGTGCGGAGTCCCCGGTTTCGAGTGCGCCACGTTGAAGGCTCCGCTCGACTACACGAAGCCGGACGGTACCCGGATCGACCTGGCCGTCTCCCGCAAGAAGGCCACAGGCCCCGGCAAGCGCCTCGGCTCCCTCATGGTCAACCCGGGCGGTCCTGGCGGCTCGGCCATCGGCTATCTCCAGGCGTACGCGGGCATCGGCTACCCCGCCCAGATCCGCGCCCAGTACGACATCGTGGCCATCGACCCGCGCGGCGTCGCCCGCAGCGAGCCCGTCGAATGCCTCACGGGCAAGGAGATGGACGCGTACACCCAGGTCGACCAGACGCCCGACGACCAGGCCGAGACCGCGAAGCTGGCCGCGTCCTTCAAGAAGTTCGCCCAGGGCTGCGAGAAGCGCTCAGGCGCGATCCTGCCGCATGTGTCCACGGTCGAGGCGGCCCGTGACATGGACATCTTCCGTACCGCGCTGGGCGACCAGAAGCTGTCGTACGTCGGGGCGTCGTACGGCACCTTCCTCGGCGCGACCTACGCCGAACTGTTCCCGAAGCGCACCGGCCGCCTCGTCCTCGACGGCGCGATGGACCCGTCCCTCCCGGCCCGCGAGCTGAACCGCGATCAGACGGCCGGCTTCGAGACCGCCTTCCGGGCCTTCGCCGAGGACTGTGTCAAACAGCCCGGCTGTCCCCTCGGCACGAAGTCGGCGGCCGACGTCTCGAATCGTATGAAGACCTTCTTCACCACACTGGACGCCAAGCCCGTCCCGACCGGCACGAGCCGCCCCCTGGGCGAGTCGCTCGCCACGACCGGCGTGATCGCCGCGATGTACGACGAGTCCGCCTGGCCCCAGCTCCGCCAGGCCCTCGCGGACGCCATGAAGGGCGACGGCGCGGCCCTGCTCTCCCTGGCCGACTCGTACTACGAGCGCGACAGCGATGGCTCGTACGCCAATCTGATGTACGCCAACTCCGCCGTGAACTGCCTGGACCTCCCGCCGGCCTTCAGCGGCCCAGAAGAGGTCACCCAAGCGCTCCCCTCCTTCGAAGAGGCCTCCCCGGTCTTCGGCAAGGGCCTGGCCTGGGCCTCCCTGAACTGCACCTACTGGCCCACCAAGGCCACCGGCAGCCCTCACCGCATCGAGGCGAAGGGCGCGGCCCCGATCGTCGTGGTCGGCACCACCCGCGACCCGGCGACCCCGTACAAGTGGGCGCGGTCCCTGGCGGCCCAGCTCTCCTCCGGCACCCTCCTCACCTACAACGGGGACGGCCATACGGCGTACGGCCGCGGCAGCGACTGCATCGACACGGCGATCAACACGTACCTCCTGGAGGGCACACCCCCGACGGACGGCGAGAAGTGCTCCTGACAGCGCCCCTGACCTGCGGGAAGACCCCCGCGGGAGGCGTGTGCGGAGCACCCTCCAAAACTGTGTAGACTTGGCCGCGCTGCTGATCGCACCATGGTGCGGAAGGCGCGCCGCCTTAGCTCAGTTGGCCAGAGCAACGCACTCGTAATGCGTAGGTCTCGGGTTCGAATCCCGAAGGCGGCTCCGAGGAACCCCAGGACTCACTCGCCGTGACCTGGGGTTTTTCCTTGTCCTCTACCAGCCGGGCGGCAGGCGGCCAGGCGGCCAGTCACGCCTGGGACGCCAGGCCGCGCCCCACGATCAAGCGCATGATCTCGTTCGTGCCCTCCAGGATCTGGTGGACCCGCAGGTCGCGGACGATCTTCTCCAGCCCGTAGTCGGAGAGGTATCCGTACCCGCCGTGCAGTTGCAGAGCCTGGTTGGCAACCGAGAAACCCGTGTCGGTGCAGAAGGCTTTGGCCATGGCGCACAGGTCGACCGCGTTCGCGGATTTCTGGTCCAAGGCAGCCGCGCTGCGCTGGAGGAGTGCCTGGGCGGCCTCCAAGGCAATTGTCATATCCGCCAGTTGGAACTGAATCGTGGGCATGTCCAGCAGCCGGCCGCCGAATGCCTCCCTGCCTCCGAGATAGGAGAGGGTGAGCTCCAGGGCATTCCGTGCGCCGCCCAGGGAGCACGCGGCGATATTGAGCCGACCTCCGTTGAGGGCATTCATGGCGATCTTGAAACCCGCGCCCTCGACGCCGAGCCGGTTCTCCTCGGGGACTCTGACCCTGTCCATGATCACTTGACGGGTCGGCTGGGCACTCCAGCCCATCTTGCGTTCCTCGGCCCCGAAGGAGAGTCCGTCCGTGTCTTTGTCCACGATGAAGGCAGTGATGCCACGAGCACCGTTCTCGCTGGTGCGGGCCATCACCAGGTACGTCTGCGATGTACCGGCTCCGGAGATGAACTGCTTCGTACCGCTGAGCACATACGAGTCGCCCTCGCGTACCGCCTGAGTCCGGATGGCCGCCGCGTCCGAACCGGTGCCCGGTTCGGTCAAGCAGTAGCTGGCCAGATCGTCCATGCGGCAGAGCCGGCCCAGCCAGCGATCCCGCTGTGCCTGGTCGCCGTGGGTGTCGATCATTGTGGCGACCATATTGTGTATGGACAGGTACGCGGAGATCGACGGGCACCCGCCTGCCAGGGCCTCGAAGACAAGAACCGCGTCGCTCCGCGACAGCCCCGAACCGCCCGACTCCTCCCGAACGGTGATGCCACCCATACCCAGCTCGGCGGCCTTGCGCAGAACGTCGACCGGGAAGTGCCTTTCCCGGTCCCAGTCCACCGCGTTGGGCGCGAGATACTCCCTGGCGAAGGCCACCGCGGAGCTTCGTATGGCTTTCTGGTCGGCCGTCATGACGAACATGGTGATCAGCTCCCGGATCCGGTGGCTGCGTAGAGGATGTTGTCGGCGAGGCCGCTCCAATGGGTCGTGGGCCTCGTTGGTTCACTGCCTGCCGGTGCCGGCGCTGTCCATGGCGTCGATCAGGCTCTTGGGGCGTAGGTCCGTCCAGTGCTCGTCGATGTAGGTCAGACAGGCGAGGCGGGAGTTCTCGGGACAGACGATGCTCCAGCCCGCGGGCAACGCGGCGAAGGCAGGCCACAGGGAGTGCTGGCCCTCCGCGTTGACCAGGACGAGGTAGGTTCCGTTGTCGTCCTCGAAGGGGTTTTCCACGGGTTCAGCTCCTGGGGGTGTGATCGTTACGGGTGGTCCGGTCGAGTGCGGCGCGCAGGATCGGCCCGAGCTGGGACAGGGCCTGAGGCCGCATCAGGTTCTGGTGTTCGCCGACGATCGGGTGTGTGGTGATGGTGCCGGTCACATAGGGCTCCCAGAGCTCCGGTGTGACGTCCGTGCCCGCGTCGGACGGTGTCGCGGTGAACAGCAACAGATCGGCGTCGAGGCGCCCAGGCGTGAACCTGTGCTGCAGGCCGACGTTGTGGCTGTAGGTATCGACCATGGCGGTGAGCGCGTTGTCCTCAAGGATCTCCGGCGGCAGGAGGCCGCTGCGGCGCAGGAGGTCCACCACGAGGTCGCGGTTGAGTTCCTGCCCCTCCACGTCCTCCGGGCCGTATCCTGCGGCGTCCAGCAGAAGCCCGAAGATCTGCTGTTCACCGGCCTCGGGAGCTTCCTCCGGGGCTCCCTCGCCGCGGACGTAGGTGTCGAGCAGCACCAGGAGGCCGACTTCTTCGCCCTCCTCCCGCAGCCGGGTGGCCATGGCGTGGGCCACCATCCCGCCGAAGGACCAGCCGAGCAGATGATAGGGACCGGTCGGCTGGACCGTGCGGATCTCCCGCACGTAGTCGGCGGCCATCTCCTCCATCGACCCCGGGAGCGCGTCCGGGTCGGTCAGCCTGCGCGCCTGCACGCCGTACAGGGGGCGGTCCGGGCCGAGGTGGCTCAGCAGTCCGGCATAAGGCCAGCTGATTCCGCCGGCCGGATGCGTGCAGAACAGCGGAGGACGACTGCCGCGGGACCGCAGGGGCAGCAGGATGTCCAGCGCGGGGCGCGCCGCTTCGGTCTGGTTCAGTGCCAGGGCGAGTTCGGCCGGCGTGGGCGCCTTGAAGAGGGTACGGATCTGGAGCTCGGCTCCCAGGGTCGTGCGGATCCGGGAGATCAGCCGGGTGGCCAGGAGGGAATGCCCGCCCAGGTTGAAGAAGTCGTCCTCGGCGCCGACCACCGGCACGCGCAGCACCTGGGCGTACAGGTCGCACAGAACCTGCTCGATCGGGGTGAGCGGGGGCCGTGAGGTACCGGCGGCGGGCTCGGGCGCGGGCAGGGCACGCCGGTCGAGCTTGCCATTGGCCGTCACCGGCAGCTCGTGAAGAACCACGACCGCGGACGGGACCATGTGCTGCGGCAACCGCTCACCGACGAAGTCGCGCGCCTCGGCGCCCAGGGCGGTGATGCGGTGGGAGGCGGCGGGGTGGTTGGTGAGGGGGTCCGACGGGGGGCGGTCCGCCGCGGCCGACCGGTACACCTCGACGGGCACCTCACCGGTCGAGCGGTCCGGCGTGACGAATACGGCGTCGAAAGAGCCGTCGCCCGCGGGTGACCATGTGGTGAAGGTGCGGTAGCCGAGCTGTTCACCGAGACGGTGCACCGCCTCGGGGTCGATCCCCGGGGTATCGGGATGGGTGAGCGCGCGCTGGGCGTCCGTGACCGAGCGTCCGGTGATGACCGCCCGCAGTGCGGCTGCCTCGCCGGCGATCCGCTGGTTGGGGATTGCGGACACGCGCAGGTGGGCAGGGCGCCGGGTGCGCAGATGGGAGTCCAGGTCCGCTGTTCCGCTCACCTCTCCGCCCCAGGTCAGGTGGGATACCGGTGCCGGGTCCGAGGTGCTCGGGACGGGTCCGGTGGGGTGTTTGTGGAGGATGGCGTCGTAGCGGTGGCGGGTGAGTTCGTTGTGGTGACGGCCTCGCTTGAGGCGGATGTCCACGCCGGCGATGGCGGGCATCCGGGTGCGCAGGGCAGTGAAGAACTCCGGAGCGACCAGCAGTTCCTTCTCCAGCAGCAGGTCGTGCTCGACCGCCCGGCGTATGTCCGCCGGTTGCGCGGCGGTGGAGGCACGGTGGAGCTGGACAGCGGTACGCAGGCCGCGGACCAAGCGCAGATTGCGAACGTCTCCGATGAAGACCCGGCCTCCCGGAGCAAGGAGTTCCATCGCCGAGCCGAGCACGTTGGCCAGGTAGTCGGCATGGGGGAAGTACTGGACCACCGAGTTCACGACGACCGTGTCGAAGAAGTGGGTGGGCAGGCCGGTGAAGTCGTCGGCGGCCCGGCAGCGGAGGTGGACCCGGTCGGCCAGATCGGGACGACCGGCGATCTGCCGGCCGAGGCGGTCGATCACCGGGGCGGAGATGTCCGTGCCCCAGTAGGACTCGCACCGCGCTGCCAGGTGTGCGAGCAACAGCCCGCTGCCGGCGCCGATCTCCAGGATCCTCCGCGACCCGAACTCGCGGATACGCTCGACGGTGGCCTGCCGCCATTCACGCATCTGCTCCAGCGGAATGGGTTCGCCGTCGTAGCTGCTGTTCCACCCGGAGAAGTCCTCCCCCATCGCGGCGACAGCGGGTTCCTGCTCGTAGATCGCGTCGTAGATGTCCCGCCACTCGTCGATGTGCTCGCCGGTTTCCGGCCCGCCCGTCTCGTCCTGTGCGGGTGCGGGGACGACGTAGCCGACGAGGCGTTTGTTGCCGGGGTGGTCCTCGCGCACCATCACCGCTGCTTGTGCCACGGCGGGATGGGCTGTGAGTGCGGATTCCACTTCGCCGAGTTCGATCCGGAATCCGCGGATCTTGACTTGGTCGTCGGTGCGGCCGTGGTATTCCAGTTGGCCGTCGGTGCGTCGGCGGACCATGTCCCCGGTTCGGTACATGCGTTCGCCGGGTTGGCCGAACGGGTTGGCGACGAAGCGCTGCGCGGTCAGTCCTGGCCGGCCCAGGTAGCCGCGGGCCAGGCCCGGTCCGGTCACGTACAACTCGCCCACCACGCCGGGCGCTACGGGGTGCAGGCCCTCGTCGAGCACGTACACGCGGGCGTTGGCGATCGGGTACCCGATCGGCGGAGCGTTCCCGTCGGGAGTGAGGGGATCGGTCATGGTCGCGCACACCGTCGCCTCGGTGGGCCCGTAGCCGTTGATCATCCTGCGGCCGGGGGCCCAGGTCTCGACCAGCCCGGCCGTACACGCCTCACCGGCCACGATCAGCGTGATGTCGGGAGGCAGACTGTCCGGCGCCATCGCCGCCAATGAGGTGGGGGGGAGGGTCAGATGGGTGATCCCGAAAGCGGCACAGGTGGCGGCCAGCGGCTCGCCGGGCAGCAGCCGGTCGCTGGGAGCCATGACCAGGGTCGCGCCGGAGAGCAGGGCGAAGCACAGTTCCCAGACGGCGGAGTCGAAGCTGGTGGACGCGAACTGCAGCACCCGGCTGCCCGGCTTCGCCCCGAAGCGCTCGACCTGCAACGCCGTCACATGGGGCAGGCCGAAGTGGGTGGCCACCACGCCCTTGGGCCTCCCCGTCGAGCCGGAGGTGTAGATGATGTACGCCGGATGCGTCGGCAGGAGGGGCGCCGTCCGGTCCTCGTCGGTCAGCGCGGCATCCGACAGATCGCCGAGGACCTTGACCGTGACCGGATCATCCAGCAACAGCTGGCGGACGGAGGACTTCGGCAGCCCGTCCACCAGTCCACTCGTGGTGATCAGCAGATCGGGCATGGAGTCCTCAAGCATGAACGCGAGCCGCTCGGCGGGATAGTCCGGGTCCAGCGGCAGGTAGGCCGCCCCGGCCTTCAGCACGGCGAGGATCGCCACGATCAGCTCGGGCGAACGCGGGAAGGCCAGCGCCACCACCTGCTCCGGGCCCACCCCGTCGTCCGCCAGCATCCGAGCGAGCCGGTTCGCCGCCCCGTCCAGCTCGCCGTACGTCAACGACCTCTCCGCGTACATCACCGCGACAGCCCGCGGATCCCGCGCGACCTGGGACTCGAACAGCTCCGGGAACACCACCTGCGGCACATCACGGACCGAGCCGGTGCCGGCCGCCAGCGACTCCCGCCGCTCCTCGGCGGTCAGCAGTCCGATACCGCCGACGGGCTGGTCGGCATCGGCGACAGCCGCTTCGAGCAGCAGCCGCAGGCGGACCTCCAGCGCCTCGACGGTGGAGGGATCGAAGATGTCGGAGCTGTATTCGAGGAGACCCTCGATGCCCGTCGGCACCTGGCCGGCTGTGTGCTGCTCGGTCAGATGGAAGGACAGGTCGACCTTCGACGTGCCGGTGTCCACGGTCTCCACCGCGGCCTCCAGGCCGGGGATGGTCAGGTGTCCCTGGGGCGTGTTCTGCCAGGCCAGCGCGACCTGGAACAGCGGCTGGTGGGAGAGGGTGCGGGTGGGGTTGAGGATGTCGACCAGAGTCTCGAAAGGGAGGTCCTGATGTGCGTAGGCCTCAAGGCTCTTGTCCCGTACACGGTGGACGAGGTCCCGGAAGGTGGGCCGGCCGGAGGTATCCACCCTCAGGACCAGGGTGTTGACGAAGAACCCGACGAGGTCCTCGGTCGCCTGGTCGGTGCGCCCCGCGATGCCGATGCCCACGGGCACGTCGGTGCCGGCGCCCAGGCGGGAGAGCAGGGCGGTCAGCGCGGCATGGACGACCATGAACGGGCTGGCCTGGCAGCCGCGGGCCAGCTCCACCAGACCCGCGTGCAGCTCGGCATCCCAGCGGAACGACAGGATACGACCGCGGTGGGAGGCCTGTTCCGGGTGCGGGCGGTCGGCCGGCAGCTCGATGCGTTCGGGCAGGGCGGCCAGGGCCTGCTTCCAGTAGGCCAACTGCCGTGCCCAGAGGCTCTCCGGGTCCTGGACGTCGCCCAGGACCCGGCGCTGCCACAGGGTGTAGTCGGCGTACTGCACCGGCAGCGGGGCCCAGCCCGGGGCCCGGCCGCCACGGCGGGCCGCGTAGGCGGTGGAGAAGTCGCGCCACAGCGGTCGCATCGACCAGCCGTCGGCCGCGATGTGGTGGACCACCAGCACGAGAACGTGCTTCTCCGGAGCGACGGCGAACAGCCACGCCCGTACCGGCACGTCGCGGGACAGGTCGAAGACATGGCTCGCCGCCGCGGACACGGCATCGTCGAGCTCCGCCGCGGCCGGCGCCGCCACGACCAGGTGCGGGGCAGCGTCCCGACTGTCGAGAACCTGCTGGTAGGGCACACCGTCGACCTCGGTGAACACCGTACGCAGCGCCTCGTGACGTGCCACCACATCCGTCAGCGCCGCACGCACCGCGTCGGTGTCCAGTTCGCCGGTCAGGCGTACGGCCAGCGGGATGTTGTAGGTGGCCGACGGCCCCTGCAACCGGTTCAGGAACCACTGCCGCCGCTGCGCGAACGACAGGGGTAGCCGCTGCGGCCGTACCTCCGGCACCAGCGGTGGACGCGGCGCCTCGGTCTGATCCAGTGCCTGTGCGATCTCGGCGGGGGTACGTGCCCGGAAGAGGGTGGGCAGCTGGATCTCGGCTCCCATGGCGGTTCGGATCCGGGAGACCAGGGTGGTGGCCAGGAGGGAGTGCCCGCCCAGCTCGAAGAAATCGTCCTCGGCGCCGACCACGTGTACGCCCAGCACCTGGGCGAACAGGTCGCACAGGATCTGCTCGACCGGGGTGCGTGGTGGGCGGGAGGCGCTGGTGGTGGTTTCGGGGGCGGGCAGGGCGCGCCGGTCGAGTTTGCCGTTGGCGGTCACCGGCAGCTCGGGCAGAACCACGACGGCGTCCGGGACCATGTGTCGGGGCAACCGTTCG
Source organism: Streptomyces sp. NPDC051662 (assembly GCF_040681655.1). Classification (NCBI taxonomy): domain Bacteria; kingdom Bacillati; phylum Actinomycetota; class Actinomycetes; order Kitasatosporales; family Streptomycetaceae; genus Streptomyces; species Streptomyces sp. NPDC051662. The sequence goes on along the minus strand of NZ_JBFAZD010000018.1, from coordinate 58,383 downwards.
CCGGCGAAGGCGCGCACCGATGCGATGGAGGGGTCGTCCTGTGTGGGTGCGGGGATGACGTAGCCGACGAGGCGCTTGTTGCCGGGGTGGTCCTCGCGCACCATCACCGCTGCTTGTGCCACGGCGGGATGGGCTGTGAGTGCGGATTCCACTTCGCCGAGTTCGATCCGGAATCCGCGGATCTTGACTTGGTCGTCGGTCCGGCCGTGGTATTCCAGTTGGCCGTCGGTGCGTCGGCGGACCATGTCCCCGGTTCGGTACATGCGTTCGCCGGGTTCGCCGAACGGGTTGGCGACGAAGCGCTGCGCGGTCAGTCCTGGCCGGCCCAGGTAGCCGCGTGCCAGGCCCGGTCCGGTCACGTACAGCTCGCCCACCACGCCGGGTGCTACGGGGTGCAGGCTCGCATCCAGTACGTACGAACGGGTGTTGGCGATCGGGCTTCCGATCGAGGGCGAGCCCGCGTCCGCGGCGAGCGGCTCGGTCATCGTCGCGCACACCGTCGCTTCGGTGGGCCCGTAGGCGTTGATCATCCTGCGGCCGGGGGCCCAGGTCTCGACCAGCCCGACCGTGCACGCCTCACCGGCCACGATCAGCGTGATGTCGGGCGGCAGGCTGTCCGGTGCCATCGCCGCCAGTGAGGTGGGGGGCAGGGTCAGATGGGTGATCCCGTAAGCGGCACAGGTGGCGGCGAGCGGCTCGCCGGGCAGCAACCGGTCGCTGGGAGCCATGACCAGCGTCGCGCCGGACACCAACGCCATGCACAACTCCGACACGGCGGCGTCGAAGCTGGTGGACGCGAATTGCAGTACCCGGCTGCCCGCTTGTACCTCGAAGCGTTCGATCTGTGCCGCCGCCAGGTTGGGCAGGCCGGCATGGGTGGCCGCCACGCCCTTGGGTGTACCCGTCGAGCCGGAGGTGTAGATGATGTACGCCGGATGCGTCGGCAGGAGGGGCGCCGTCCGGTCCTCGTCGGTCAGCGTGGCATCCGACAGATCGCCGAGGACCTTGACCGTGACCGGGTCATCCAGCAACAGGTGCCGGACGGAGGTCTCCGGCAAGCCGTTCGCCCATTCCTGGGTGGTGACCAGCAAAGCGGGCGCGGTGTCCTCGATCATGAACGTCAGCCGCTCGGCGGGATAGCCCGCGTCCAACGGCAGATACGCCGCACCGGCCTTCAGCACCGCCAGAATCGCGACAACCAGCTGTGGCGAACGCGGCAGGGCCAACGCCACCACGTGCTCGGGCCCCACCCCGTCATCCGTCAGCAAGCGCGCGAGACGATTCGCCGCCGCGTCCAACTCGGCGTACGACAAGGAGTCATCGCCGCACACCACGGCTGTGGCCCGGCCGTCCCGGGCCGCCTGAGCCTCGAACAACTCCGGCAGCACCGCCTGCGGCACATCCCGGACCACCCCGGATCCGGCGGTCAGTGCCCTCTGCCGCTCCTCGGAGTGCAGCAGATCAATGCCGCCGACGGACTGATCGGTATCGGTGGTGAAGGCCTCAAGCAGTCGGAGCAGGCGCTCGGAGTGAGCGGCCAGGTCGTCCGCTTCGTACAGGTCGGCGTTCCCTTCGAGGTTGATCCGCACCCCCGCGCCGTCGGAGCGGTCGTATGCCATCACGAACAGGTCCGCGACCGGTCCGGAGTAAAGGCTGTGGGCAGTGGCGCGGGCCTCCGCGAAGCGCAGGTTGTAGTCGAAGAACATGATGTTGACCTGCGGCCCGGTGAGATCGTTCATCCCACCGGGCAGGCCGAGGTCCCGGACCAGGTCCTCGACTCGGTAACGCTGGTGCCGCAGCACCTGGCCGACCTCTTGGGATACCTGCCGCATCAGTTCCGAGACCGTGGTGTGCGCATGCACCTCCACGCGCAGGGGCAGCGCGTTGACGACCATGCCGGGGATGCTGCGCAGCTCGGCGTCCGTACGGGTCGAGAGCGGCAGGCCCAGCACGACCTGGTGTGCTCCGGTCATGCGGTGCAGGTAGGCGGCCGTGACGGCGATCAGCACGGCGGATGGCCGCACCCCGGCTTCGCGGGCCGCCTCATGCAGTCGTGTCTCCATCTCCCGGGGCAGGGCCGCGGTGTGGCACAGCCACGCGGTCGGGGGCCGGCTCGGCCGGCCGGCGAGACGGGGCGGCTCGGGCCGGTCGGCCAGGCGCCGCATCCAGTAGCGCCGGTCCTCGGCGTACTCCTCGGAAGCCTCGTACTCGGCGTCCCGCTCCAGCAGCACGCGCAGGTCTCCGAAGGGGGTCTCCTCGGCGGGCACTCCGGCTGCCGAGGACGTATACAGCTCGGCCACCCGCCGGGCGAAAAGCGCCCAGGTGAACGCGTCCACCACGATGTGGTGGTACCCCTGGTACCAGATGAACCGCTGCGGTCCGAGCCTGAGAAGGGCGAAGGAGAACAGGGTGTCACGAGCCGGGTCCATCGGCCGGGCGGTCTCGGCCCGCATCCATGCCTCGGCGGCTCCTCGCGGATCCGCTTCGCCGCTGAGGTCGAGTACCGGGAATTCCCAGTCCGTACGCGGTGCGGTGACCTGCCACGGTGTCCCGCCCTCCTCGAAGAACCGCGCGTGCAGGGCTTCGGCCTCCCCGACGGCGCGCCGTAGCGCCGCCTCGAACAGCGAGCTGTCGATCTCACCGGCGATGTCCAGGAACTCCGCTATCCGGTAGAGCCGGCTCTTGGGCGCCAGCTGCTGGGCCAGCCACACTTCACGCTGAGCCGCCGACAGTGGCATGCGCGCAGCGTTTATGTCGGACAGTGTCATGTGTGGCCCTTTCGGATGATCTCGCGAAGCGTTCGCGTGGTGAGGGAGCGCGAAGACGGGGGTCAGATGCCCTCGGCCGGGTCCCGGGAGTCGGCTTCGTCCATGAAGTCCAGCATCTTGGGGTTGAGTAGTTCGGGGTGGTCGAGCGCGGGGCCGTGGCCGGTGTTGGCGATGATCTCGGCGCGTGCCCCGGGGACCAGGCGCGGGACCCGCTCCGCTTGCCGTTTCGCGTTCACGAGCAGGCTGCGTTTGCCGAGGACGAGGTAGAGCGGTGTGCGGATGGTGCGCAGTTCGGCCTCGGTCATCGGCAGCGGCACGGGGCGGCTGATCCGGAAGGCGCGGACGCGCGCCTGGATCCACGCGCGCAGCTCGGGAATGACGATCACCGGCTGTTCCAGCCAGGAGGCGAGACGTGGGCGCAGTGCCTTGGGGGCGAAGGTCGCGAAGAAGCTGATGAAGATCCAGATCCAGAAGCGCAGGCCCTCCTTCTCCAGGCCGCGGGGGTCCAGGAGGGTGACGGAGACGAGCTTCTCGGGTTTGGTCCGCGCCTGGTTGAGCGCCAGAAAGCCGCCGTAGGAGTAGCCGATGACGTGCACCCGGTCGAGGCCGAGCCCGTCGAGTGTCTCGTCGAGCCACTGTGCCGCGCGCTCCGGCTGCCACATCGGTTCGCGGTGGACACTGCGGCCGGGGTCGCCGGGGGTGTCGAGCGCGTACACCGTGCGTTCGGCGCTGAGCGCGGGGGTGTTGGGGTACCACTGGGCGGAGCAGCTGCCTGAGCCGTGGATCAGGACGACCGGTGTACGGGCCGCGGCGGTGGTGTCGGCGGGGCCGTACCGGTAGACGTGTGTGGTGCCGAAGCTGGTTTCGACGTCCGTCTCGGACTGTGCGGGCGCTCCCATGGCGAAGAGGACGTCACAGGCGGCGAAGTACTGGTCGCGTAAGGAGTCGTTGAGGTAGCGGCCGATGTCGCTGCGTGGACGGGATCGGGTCGTGTTCTTGGGCACGGAAATACCTCCAGAAAGGTCTGTTCACCGCGGCGTCGGTCCACCCGCCAGGTGCTTCGCCCACCTCACAGGGAATGCGCGGAGCGTCTCGGTGCGGCGTACAGGCCGCGGTTCCTACCCGAATATCCGGCCGCACCGCCCCTAGCCCCAACCACTACCCGACCCCTTACAGCGGCTGACAAAATGAGCCGATTTGTCGGTAGGTGCCGAGGTCCGTGCGGTAGGCAACGGTCCACCAGGGGCCGGTACTTGAGCTCGCCGCGCAGTTCGCCGACGTCGCCGGGCGCGGTGGCTCAGGCTGTGCTGCGCGACACCCGCGGCCGGGGTCCTGGAAGGGGCGGGATTGAGCCAGGAACGGCACGGCGGCCGTGTAGGGGGGGTGCGCGTCCGATTAGGGGTTGTGGGGGAGTAAGGGGTCGCGAAGCATGGGTTCCGAGACGATGGGGCCCACGGGTCGCAGTCCGATGGCCACGTGCAGTCCGATGGCCACGTGTAGCACGAAAGGTTCTATTGTGAGTGCCAACCGCGTTGACGAGAACCTGTGGGTCCGCCAGTTCCATCCGGCGCCCACCGCGGCCACCAGGCTCGTCTGCTTCCCACACGCCGGTGGATCCGCTTCGTACTTCTTTCCGGTCTCCAAGGCGCTCGCCCCGGGGGTCGACGTTCTCGCCGTCCAGTACCCCGGTCGGCAGGACCGTCGGCATGAGGAGTGCATCGACAACATCGCCGAGCTGGCCGAGGTCGTGACGGCCGAACTGCTGCCGCTGGCCGACCGGCCGCTCGTGCTTTTCGGCCACAGCATGGGGGCCAGTCTCGCCTTCGAGGTGGGCGTGCTGCTGGAGAAGGCGGGCATCGTGCCCCTGGCGCTGTTCGCCTCGGGCCGGCGTGCTCCGTCCCGGCACCGTGACGAGACCGTTCACCTGCGCAGCGACGACGAGATCATCGCCGAACTCAAGGCGTTGAGCGGGACGCAGTCCGCGGTGCTCGCGGACGAGGAGATCCTGCGGATGGTGCTCCCGGCCATTCGCAGCGACTACAAGGCGGCCGAGACGTACCGCCACACCGGCGGGGCGCGGCTGGCGGCGCCGATCCAGGCGCATTTCGGGGTGGACGATCCGCGGGTCAGCCGTGACGAGGCGGCGGCCTGGGCGGATCACACGAGCGGCGGGTTCGAGCTGCGGAGCTATCCCGGTGGGCACTTCTACCTCAATGAGCAGGCGCCCCGGGTCATCGAGGCGATCGCGCGCGTGACCACCACCGCTGTGGCGTAGCCAATTCCCGGCCCGGATATTTCAATCTCTCACTTCCCCCCTTACATCACTCTTATTTAATTTTCATTTTCCTGATCATCCAGGCGTGCGCGATGGTTGGCCGAATCTTTGCCATACCTGTCCGAATATTTTCGCATGTTGACATTTGTGATGATCAAGTGATTGAATCGGACAGATTTTTGGCGTTTATGGAGAGGTGAACTGCCGAAGAAAGGAATTCCTCCCGTTACGCGCCACGGCTTCTGAATTGTTCTGAACGATACGGGGTGTTTTACAATTCATGGTGCTGATTGGGCGAGCCCAGGAAAAATACCGATTGCTCACAGCCTTTGCTTCGGTTCAGGCCACCGGCAGATCGCGGACGGTACTCATCGAGGCGTCGGCGGGCTGTGGCAAGAGTGAGCTTCTCGGGGAATTGGTACGGCATGTGGAGTCACTCGGTCTCACCGTGCTGCACACCACGGCCATCGAGGGGGAGAGGGACAACCCACTCGGCGTGATCCACAGCCTCGTCAACGGGGCTCCCTTCCCTGACGAACTGGTGCGGCGGTTCCACAGGATGGGCGACGCCGCGGCGGGCCGGATCGCGGCCGAGCGCAGGGACGACCCTCGCAGGGACGACACCCGCAGGGACGCCGACTGGTACGAACTGATGCGGATGTTCTGCACGGAGGTCCGGGCGCTCGCCCGGCGCGCGCCTGTCGTGGTGGCGGTCGACGACGTTCACCACGGCGACGCCGACTCCTTGCGCCAGCTGCTGCACCTGGCCCGGCACTGCTGCAACGTCCCGGTGCTGCTGGCCTTCACCCGGCCGCTCGTCGGCGGACCGGCGGGCTCCGGCTTCGGCGCGGAGCTGCTCAGGCAGCCGAACCTCGACCGGATCCCGCTCTCCAAGCTCGACCTGCGCGGCGTCGGTGACTTCCTCGCCGAACTCGGTCACCCGGGCGCCAGCGCCGAGCTGGCCGAGCGCTGCTTCGCGATCAGCGGCGGCAACCCGCTGCTGCTGCGCGCGCTGCTTGAGGACACCCGGCTGGACGCCGAGAGCTCCGCCGACGGCCCCGCCGTCGCGGTGCCGAGGGCAGGACAGGCCTACGGCAAGGCCATCGTCACCTGTCTGGACCGCAGCGGCGAGAAGGTGCGCGAGGTCGCCGCCGGGCTGGCCGTGCTCGGCCGGGCGTACACCCACGACCTGCTCTCCCGTCTGCTCGACATGTCCGCCGCCGAGCTCACCGAGAACCTCCAGGCACTGCGCGGCGCCGGCATCGTGGCCGGTACGTCCTTCCAGCACCCGGCGGCCAAGAACGCCGTCCTGGACTCCCTGGAACCCTCGCACCGCCTCGACCTGCACCAGCGCTCCGCGGAGCTGCTGCACGCCTTCGGCGCCGCGCCCGCCGTGGCGGCCGAACACCTCCACAAGGCGGGACAGGCCGACGGCGCCTGGGCCGTCGAAGTGCTCGAACAGGCCGCGGAACAGGCGCTGCTGGAGGACAGGGCACGCCGAGCCGTGTCCTATCTCGAACTGGCCCACGCCGCCAGCGAGGACCCGCTGTCCCGCGCCGAGATCAAGATCAGGCTCGGCTCGGTCGCCCGGCGGATCAGCGTCACCGACGCCGAACGCCATGTCGACGACGCGCTGCGGGTGCTGCGTACCGGCCGGCTCGACCCCTCGGACGCGGGCGGGCTCGGTGAACTGCTGCTGGCCCATGGCCGGCTGGAGCAGGCGCGCACCCTGCTGGGGCAGACGCCCCGGCGGTCCACCGACGAGGCGAGGATCCGGGAGCGGATCGGCGAGGCCCCCGACAGCCCGGCGCGGCGCCGGACCCGGCGCCTCGGCGGCTGGTCGGCCCGGCCGGACGACTCCACCGGCCCCCACCCGCCCGCCGACCGGGCGGCCACCGGGCTGCGCGCCCTGCTCGGCGGCTCGCACTCCGGGCGGCGGACCCAGCGCATCGCCGCCACCGAGGGCATCCTGGAGATCACCCAGCTGACCGACGCCACCTTCGACCTCGTCGTCGACGCCATCTGGACGCTGCTCGCGCTCGGCGCGGTGGAACGGGCCCTGCACTGGTGCGACACCTTCCTGCGGGAGTCGGCGGCGCGCAACGCGCCCGGCTGGGAGGCGGCCTTCGCGGCCGTCCGCTCCGAGGCGGCCCGGCACGGCGGCGACCTGGCCGAGGCCGAGCGGGCCGCGACGCGCTGTCTGGCGCTGCTGCCGGAGCGCTACCCCTCGGCCCTGGAGTCGGCGGCGATCGCCCGCCTGGTGAGCGTCCAGATCGCCCGGGGCGACCATGAGGCGGCGGCCCGGCTGCTCAGCCGCCCGGTGGCGGATTCCCTGCCGGACACCGTCCACTGGCTGCACTACCTGCGCGCCCGCGGCCTGTACTACCTGGCCACCCGTCAGTACGACTCGGCCCTGCGGGACTTCCGTGAGGTGGGCCGGGTCGCCGAGCGGTGGGGCACGGACTGGCCCGCCCTGCTGCCCTGGCGCACGGACATCGCCGAGGTGCTGCTGCGGCTCGGCGAACGGGAGCAGGGGCAGCGGCTGGCCACCGAGCAGCTGGCGCTCGTCCAGCAGGGCGCACCGCGCGTGCGGGGCATCTCGCTGCGCCTCCAGGCACTCGCCGCGAAGCCCAGCGCCCGGCTCGCCCTGCTGAACCGGGCCGTCGTGGAGCTGAACCGGGCCGACGACCCGCTGGAACTCTGCCGCACCCTGTTCGACCTGGCCGATGCCCACCGGCAGGCCAGGCAGCCCAGACAGGCGGCGATGGCCCTGCGCAGGGCGCGACTGCTCGCCAAGAACTGCGGGGCGGAGCCGCCCCGGGACCGGATCGGCTCGCACGACCCGGCTCAGGAGCCGGTGGAACGGCTCTTCACCGAGGGCGAGGGCGAGGGCGAGGGCGAGGGCAAAGGCGAAGGCAGAGGTGGAGGCGAAGGCAAGGGTGAAGGCGGCGGCACGGGCGGGGGCGGGAGCGGAGGCCGGGGGTCCGGGCCGGCCACCGGCTGGGAGCACCTCAGCGAATCCGAACGCCGGGTGGCGAGTCTGGCCGCCGACGGCTGCACGAACCGGGAGATCTCCGGGCGGCTGCACATAACGATGAGCACGGTGGAGCAGCACCTGACACGTGTCTACCGGAAGCTGAGCATCAATGGACGTGAAGAATTGATGTCAGAAATCTGTACGGGCGCGCAGGTTTAATTGCGCCTCTGTTGATCGGGCCTTCATCGGGCCCTCTGAGAGTTATCCATGGGGGGGCTCATAGGGGGGTTCCGATTTTATAGGGGTTGGGGACAGGGGTGGTTCCGGATAGCCTCGAATTGATCGAACGATCTTTCGAGGCGGGGGAAAAAGTGAAACTGGTGGAGCGGGCCGAGGAAATAACGTTGCTCACGAGTGTGCTGGCCCGGACCGCGAGAGGCGAGGGAGGTGTCGTTCTTCTCGACGCGGGACCCGGAGTCGGTCGCACGGCATTGCTCGACGAGTTCCTGCGCCGGGCCGCCGCCACCGGCGCCCGGGTGTGCGCGGCCACCGGATCGTCCGCCGAGAGAGACGTCGAGTACGGCATCGTCGACCAGCTCTTCCCCCCGGACGGCGGTCTGAGCGCCGGACCGCGGCTCGCGAGGGCGCTCGGCCGGGGCGCGGCCGACACCGGGTCGGGCCACGACGCGGGCGCCCTGTTCGACGCCCTGTGCCAGGAGTTCCGGCAGGGGCCGGTGGTGATCGCCGTCGACGACGCCCAGTACGCCGACGCGGTCTCCCTGCGGTTCCTGCTCCACCTCGTACGCCGGCTGCGCACCGCCCCCGTGGCGATCGTCCTCACCGAACCCACCGGGCCGGACTCGCTGTCCCCGTCCTTCCAGGCCGAACTCCTGCGCCAGCCCCAGTGCCGGCGGCTCGGACTGCTGCCGCTGTCCCGGGCCGGCGTCGCCCGGGTGATCGCACCCCAGGTGGCCGCGGCCGAGGCGGCAGAGCTGGCCGCGGACTTCCACGCCGTCAGCGGCGGCAACCCGCTCCTCGTCCAGGCGCTCGTGGCGGACCGCCGGGACGCGTACCGGCTGGACCAGGAGCCCGCCGCCGCGCCCGCCACCGGGCCGGCCTTCGCCAAGGCGGCCCTCGCCTGGGCCTACCGCGACGACCCCGTCCTCTTCGACGTCGCCTGCGGCTTCGCCGTGCTCGGCCGGGCGGCGACCCCCGCCCTGGTCGCCTGTCTGGTCGACCGGGGCGCCGACGCCGTCGCCCGGGTCATGACCGCCCTGGACTCGGCCGGACTGCTGGACGGCGGCACGCTGCGCGGCACGGTCGTCGGCCGGGCCCTGCTGGAACACGTCGATGTGCAGACCCGGGCCGAACTGCACCGGCGGGCCGCCGGACTGCTGCACGCCGACGGCGCGCCCGCGACCGTCGTGGCCCGCTGTCTGCTCGCCGCCCCCGTCGCCGAGCCCTGGGCCTGCCGCACCCTGCTCACTGCCGCGGAGGAGGCCATGCGGGACGACGAGACCGAGTTCAGCCTCGACTGTCTGCGGCTGGCCGGACAGACCGCCGCCACCGGACACGACCACGCGGCAGTCGTCATGGCCCGGGTGCGGATCGGCTGGGAGATCGACCCCCGCCTGGTCAGCCCCTGGCTCGACGAACTCGTCGACGCCCTCGAACAGGGCAGCCTGCGCAGCGCGGACGCCGCCTGGATCGTCAAGCACCTTGCCTGGCAGGACCGGTTCCCGCAGGCCGCGGACGGGCTGCGCGCGCTCACCGAACGGGCCGACCTGGACGAGCCGGGCGCGGGCGCCGAACTCCATGTCGTACGGCAGTGGTTGCGGCACTCCTGCCCGCCGCTGGACACCGGCGCCCCCGACCTCGGGATGCCGCGCACCCCGCAGGCCAGGCGGATGAGCCCCGCCTCGTACGCCTCCGACGTGCTGGTCCAGGTCCTCGGCGAGGGGCCCGGCGAGCACGCCGTCGGCATGGCCGAGGAGATCCTGCGGGGCTGCCGGTACGGCGAGAGTCCCATCGAGGCACTGGAGGCGGCGCTGCTGGCCCTGCTCTACGCCGACCGTCCCGACCGGGCGCTGTACTGGTGCGACGCGCTGCTGAAGCAGGCCGGCGACCGCTCCACCGGCACGTCCATGGCGATCCTGTCCGGTGTACGGGCCGAGATCGCGCTGCGGCACGGCACCCCGCACCTCGCACAGGAACACGCGAGCAGCGCCCTGTCGGCCATCTCACGGTCCGGCTGGGGGGTGGCGATCGGCTCCCCGCTGGCCGCCCTGGTGCAGGCCGCCACCGCGTCCGGCATGAGCGGCGCGGCCGGCGCCTGGCTCAACCAGGATGTGCCGGAAGGCATGTTCCAGACCCGCCACGGACTCCTCTATACGCACGCCCGGGGCCACTACCACTTGGCCGTCGACCGGCCGGGCGCCGCCCTCGACGACTTCCTGACCTGCGGCGACCTCGCGAAGCGCTGGGGCATGGACGTACCCACCTTCCTGCCCTGGCGCACCTCGGCGGCCCAGGCGCACCTCGCCCTGGGCAACGCAGGCCAGGCCCGGACGCTGGTGCGGGAGCAGCTGGCCCGGCCCGGCGGATCCACCCCGCGGGCCCGGGGCGTCTCCCTGCGGCTGCTCGCCGCCACCAGCGAACTCGGCCAACGCCCCGCCCTGCTGCGGGAGTCGGTCAACCTGCTGGAGAACTGCTCGGACCCGGTGGAGCTGATGCGCGCCCTGGCCGACCGCTGCCAGGTCCTGCACGAGGTCGGCGCGCCCGCGAAGGCGCGGATGACCGCACGCCACGCCAGGAAAGTCGCCGACGCCGGCGGCGGACACGCGCTGTTCCGCAAGCTCTTCAAGGACGAGATCCCCGAGGACGCGGTCGCCCCCGACGACCTGGGCGAGGAGGACCGGGGCTCGGCGAGCCTGACGGCGGCGGAGCGGCGGGTCACCGCCCTGGCCGCCCTCGGCCACTCCAACCGCGAGATCGGCCGCAAGCTGTTCATCACCAAGAGCACGGTCGAGCAGCACCTCACCCGCGCCTACCGCAAACTCGGCGTCCGCAACCGCACCGACCTGGGTGATCTGCTGGCCGGCACGAACCTCGCGGCGGGTGCTTCAGCACTGGGCTGACCGGGCGGGGCGGCGGCAGTGGCAGGGGCAGAGGCAGAGCGAGAGGCACGGAGACAGGGCGAGCGGCGGTGCGGCCGGGTCGGTGCGCCGCCGCTTCGCCATGCCCGCCCGCGGGCCCTTCACCACCGCCCCTGTCGGGCCTAAGGGGTCGGGTAGTGGTTGAGGCTAGGGGCGGGGAGGCCGGATATTCGGAATGAGCTGCGGGCTGTACGCCGCATTGAGCGCGCTTCGCGTATTCCTAGTGAGGTAAGGGAATTACATGGCGGGTGGATCCGAGTCAGAGGCTGCTGAATTCCGGGCAGGATCCACCTGGCCGATAGCCGTAGTGGGAATGGCGTGCCGACTGCCCGGCGCGGCGGGCCCGGACGAATTCCGCGGACTTCTGCGGAAGGGCACGGACGCCGTCGGGGCCCCCGCCCCCGATCGCCCCTACGCACCCCGCAGGGGCGGATTCCTGGAGTCGGTCGACCGGTTCGACGCCGCCTTCTTCGGCATCTCGCCCCGCGAGGCCGCGGCGATGGACCCGCAGCAGCGGCTTGTCCTGGAGCTGGCCTGGGAGGCGCTGGAGGACGCGGGCGCCCGCCCCGCCCGGCTCGCCGGCACCGGCACCGGCGTCTTCATGGGCGCCATCGCCGACGACTACGCCAGCCTGTCGAAGGCCGCCGGCCCGGCCGCCGTGACCCCGGAGACGTCGACCGGCCTGAACCGGGGTGTCATCGCCAACCGGGTCTCCTACACGCTGGGTTTGCGCGGTCCGAGCTTCACCGTCGACTCGGGACAGTCCTCTTCGCTGGTCGCCGTGCACCTGGCCGCCGAGAGCCTGCGCCGCGGCGAGTGCTCCGTGGCCCTGGCCGGCGGGGTGAACCTGATCCTCGCCGAGGACAGCACCGTCACCGTGGAACGCTTCGGCGCGCTCTCCCCGGACGGCCGCTGCTACGCCTTCGACGCCCGCGCCAACGGCTATGTGCGCGGTGAGGGCGGCGGGGTCGTCGTCCTCAAGCCGCTCGCCGACGCGCTCGCGGACGGCGACGACATCTACTGCGTGCTGGCCGGCAGCGCCGTCAACAACGACGGCGGCGGCGACGGCCTGACCGTGCCCGACCGCGACGGCCAGCAGGCGGTGCTGACCGCCGCCTACGAACGGGCCGGGATCTCCCCGGACGCCGTCGGCTATGTGGAGCTGCACGGCACCGGAACCCCGGTCGGCGACCCGGTCGAGGCCGCCGCGCTCGGCGCCGTCCTCGGCAGCCGCCGGCCGGCCGGACAGCCGCTGCTGGTCGGCTCCGTGAAGACCAACATCGGTCACCTGGAGGGCGCGGCGGGCATCGCCGGGTTCCTCAAGGGCGTTCTGAGCGTGCGGTACCGGGAGATCCCCGCGAGCCTCAACTTCACCGCCCCCCACCCCGATATCCCGCTGGCGGAACTGGGGCTGCGGGTGAACACGGCACTCGCGCCCTGGCCGGAACCGACAGGGTCGGAGCAGTCACGGCCCGACCCGGCAGGACCGCTGGTCGTCGGCGTCAGCTCCTTCGGCATGGGCGGCACCAACTGCCATGTGGTCCTCACCGAGTGGACCGGCACCGCCGCCGAGCAGCCCGCCGCCGGGCACCCCGCCGCCGAGCAGCCCGCCGAGCCCGCGATCCGCCCGGCCGGCACACCGGCCCCCCTCCTCGTCACCGGCCGCGACGAACCGGCGCTGCGCGAACAGGCCGCACGGCTGCGGGCCCACCTCGACGCCCACCCCGGCCTCCGGCTCACCGACGTCGCCCACACCCTCGCCACCGCCAGGACCGCCTTCGACCGGCGCGCGGTGCTGCTCGCCGACGGACCCGACGACGTGTCGGCCGCACTCGCCCGCCTCGCCGACGGCGCCCCCGGACCGGACGTCGTGCGGGGCGCGGTCACCGACGGCTCGCTCGCCTTCGTCTTCACCGGACAGGGCAGCCAGCGGCCCGGCATGACCGACGGGCTGTACCGGACCTCGCCGCGGTACGCCGCCGCCCTCGACGAGGTGTGTACGGCCCTGGACCCGCACCTGCGCCTGCCGCTGCGGGACGTGCTGTTCGCCCCGGCGGGCTCGCCCGAGGCCGCCCTGCTGGACCGCACCGAGTTCACCCAGCCCGCGCTGTTCGCCGTCGAGGTCGCCCTCTTCCGGTTCGCCGAGCACTGCGGCCTGACCCCGCACCTGCTCCTCGGCCACTCCGTCGGCGAACTCGCCGCCGCACACGTCGCCGGAGTGCTCACCCTCACGGACGCCTGCACTCTGGTCGCGGCCCGCGGCCGGCTGATGCAGGCACAGCCGGAGACGGGCGCGATGGTCTCGATCCAGGCCACCGAGGACGAACTGACGCCGTTCGTCACCGAGTCGGTGACCCTGGCCGCCCTCAACGGCCCGGCCTCCACCGTGATCGCGGGCGACGAGGACGCCGTGCTCGCCGTCGCCGCCCACTGGGCGCGGCAAGGACGCAAGACCAAGCGGCTGCGGGTCAGCCACGCCTTCCACTCCCCGCACATGGACGGCATGCTCGCGGAGTTCCGCGAGGTCGCCGAGGCCCTGACCTTCCACGCCCCCCGGATCCCGGTCGTCTCCAACGAGACGGGCGCCCTCCTCACCGACGACGAAGCCCGCTCGCCCGAGTACTGGGTACGGCACGCCCGCGCCGCCGTCCGCTTCCTGGACGGCGTCCGCCTCCTGGAGGACCGGGGTGTCACCACGCTCCTCGAACTGGGCCCCGACGGAGTCCTGTCGGCCATGGCACGGGACTGTCTGCGAGGCGCCACGACGGTCGCGGTGCCCCTGCTGCGCGGCGGCGACCGCCAGGAGCCGGCGGCGGCCCTCGCCGCGCTGGCCGCCCTGTACGTCCGTGGCGTTCCGATGGACTGGGAGCGACTGGCCGGCGGGGCCGGCGCCCGACGCGTGCCGCTGCCCACGTACGCCTTCCAGCGCCGCCGGCACTGGCTGTCCGGCCCGGGCGCGGTCGGTCCGGGCGCGGCCGAACCGGCGGAGGGGCGGATCCGGCCGGTCCACGGGCGGGCGACGCCGGAACTGGTCCGGCAGGCCACGGCCCAGGTGCTCGGCCACGACTCCGCTCACGACATCGCCCCGCACACGCCCTTCAAGGAACTGGGCTTCAGCTCCCTGATGCTGGCCGAACTCGGCGAACTGCTCACCGAGGCGACCGGCCGCCGGATCCCCACCACCCTCCTCTTCGACCACCCGACCCCGGATGCCCTGGCCCGCGGGCTCCAGGCCGACGGGACCACCCCGCACACCGAGGACATGACCGAGGCGCCCGCGCTCGTTCAGGACGATCCCGTCGTGATCGTCGGCATGGGATGCCGTCTTCCCGGCGGGATCCGGTCGCCCGAGGACCTCTGGCGGTTCGTGTCCGGCGGCGGCGACGCGATCTCCGCGCTGCCCGTGGACCGCGGGTGGGAACTCGCCGCTGACTTCCCCGGCGAGGGCGGTTTCCTCGCGGACGCGGCGGAGTTCGACGCGGCGTTCTTCGGTATCTCGCCGCGTGAGGCGCTGGCGATGGATCCGCAGCAGAGGCTGTTGCTGGAGACGTCGTGGGAGGCGCTGGAGCGGGCGGGTGTGGACGCGCTGTCCCTGCGCGGCAGCCGCACCGGCGTCTTCGTCGGCGCGAGCCCCTCGGAGTACGGCCCCCGACTGCACGAACCCTCGGACGCAGACGGACATGTGCTGACCGGTACTGCCCCCAGCGTGCTGTCCGGCCGGGTCGCCTACGCCCTGGGGCTGGAGGGTCCGGCCCTGACGGTGGACACGGCGTGCTCGTCGTCGCTGGTCGCGCTGCATCTGGCGGCGCAGGCGCTGCGGGGCGGCGAGTGCGACCTCGCTCTCGTCGGCGGCGTGACCGTGATGGCGACCTCGGGCATGTTCGCCGAGTTCTCGCGCCAGGGCGGTCTGGCATCCGACGGCCGCTGCAAGGCGTTCGCCGCGGGCGCCGACGGCACGGGCTGGAGCGAGGGCGTCGGGATGCTGGCCGTCGCCCGGCTCTCGGACGCGGTGCGGGACGGGCGGCCGGTGCTGGCGGTGCTGCGCGGCTCGGCGGTGAACTCCGATGGCGCGTCCAACGGGCTGACCGCGCCCAGCGGTTCCGCGCAGCGACGGGTGATCCGGCAGGCGCTGGCCTCGGCCGGTCTGTCGGCGGTGGATGTCGATCTGGTGGAGGCGCACGGCACGGGCACGGCGCTGGGCGATCCGATCGAGGCGCAGGCGCTGCTGGCGACGTATGGCCAGGAGAGGTCGGCGGAGCGGCCGTTGTGGCTCGGCTCGGTGAAGTCGAACATCGGTCATACGCAGGCTGCCGCGGGTGTGGCGGGCGTTATCAAGTCGGTGTTGGCGATGCGGCACGGTGTGCTGCCCCAGACCTTGCATGTGGATGAGCCGACGCCCGAGGTCGACTGGTCGGCGGGCGCGGTGGAGCTGTTGACCGAGGCGCGGGAGTGGCCGCGGGCGGATCGTCCTCGGCGTGCGGGTGTGTCCTCGTTCGGGATCAGCGGCACGAACGCGCATGTGATCTTGGAGCAGGCGCCGGAGCTGTCTGAGGAGGTGCCTGCGGGTGATGTTGCGGGGTTGGTGCCGTGGGTGGTGTCGGCTCGGTCTGCGGAGGCGTTGCGGGAGCAGGGGCGGCGGCTGGCCGGGCATGTGCGGGCGGGGGAGTTGCGCCCTGTCGATGTGGGTTTCTCGCTGGCCACGGCGCGTGCGGCGCTGGAGTACCGGGCGGTGCTGGTCGGGACCGAACAGACCGACTTCCTGCCGCAGTTGGAAACGCTGAGCGGGGGTGTTCCGGTCGGTGAGGGCGGGACCGCGTTCCTGTTCTCCGGTCAGGGCTCCCAACGTGCCGGTATGGGCCGCGAGTTGTACGAGACGTACCCCGTCTTCGCGAGCGCCTTCGACGAGATCTGCGCGGGCTTCGACGGGCTGCTGCCCGGTTCCCTGCGGGATGTCGTCTTCGGCGGCGAGGGGCTGGACCGGACGGAGTGGGCCCAGCCGGGTCTGTTCGCGCTGGAGGTGGCGCTGTTCGAGCTGGTGGGTTCGTGGGGTGTGCGGGCGGATGTGCTGCTGGGGCACTCGATCGGTGAACTGGCGGCGGCGTACGTCGCCGGTGTGTGGTCGCTTGCGGACGCGTGCCGGATCGTGGCGGCGCGGGGCCGGCTGATGGAGGCGCTTCCGGCGGGCGGCGCGATGGTCGCCGTCGAAGCCCTGGAGTCGGAGTTGCCGGAACTGCCGGCGGGTGTGTCGGTGGCGGCGGTGAACGGTCCGCGCTCGCTGGTGCTCTCCGGTGACGAGGAGCCGGTGGCCGCCGTTGCCCGTACTTTCGCCGAACAGGGGCGCCGGACCAAGAAGTTGGCCGTCAGCCATGGATTCCATTCGGCCCGGATGGAACCGATGCTGGCGGAGTTCGCCGAGGCCCTCGCCTCGGTGGAGTTCCGTGCGCCGCGTATCCCGGTCGTCTCCAACCTCACCGGTCGCATCGCGGGTGAGGAGCTGACCACCCCCGAGTACTGGGTGCGCCATGTCCGCGAGGCCGTCCGCTTCGCCGACGGGATCAGCGCCGTCCACGGTGAAGGCGTAAGGCACTTCCTCGAACTCGGGCCCGCCGGCACCCTGACCTCGCTCGCCCACGACACCCTCGCCGAGCAGGGCCGCGAGCGCGGGGTGGCCGTCGTTCCCCTGCTGCGGGGCGATCAGCCGGAGGCTCGCAGCGCGGTGAACGCCATCGGCTCTCTCCATGCCGCCGGAGCGGCCGTGGACTGGGCCGCGTTCTTCGCCCCCTACGGGACCCGCCGGGTCGAGCTGCCCACCTATGCCTTCCAGCGTCGCCGGTACTGGCTGGAGCAGACCGCGCCGGTGTCCGCGCCCGCCGGGGATCCGCTGCGCTACCGCGTCGAGTGGGCGTCCGTGCCGGACGGCTCCCTGCCCTCGTTGGGCGGCGGCTGGGCCGTCGTCGTGCCCGCGGGCGGGGAGCACATGGAGGTCGTTCGGGAGGTGACGGCCGCTCTGCGGGAGCACGGTGCGCTGCCCGTGACGGTCGAGGTCGACGCCGTCGCGCCCGATCGCGCCGAGGTCGCGGACGCGCTGCGGGCCGCGCTCGGTGCGGACACCCGGGGAGTGGTGTCGCTGCTCGCGCTCGACGGCGGGCCGTCCTCGGGGGCCGCCGCCACCGCCGTCCTGCTTCAGGCGCTGACCGATCTCGGTGGCGTCGGACGGCTGTGGTGCGTGACCCGGGGGGCGGTGGCGGTGAGCCCCTCCGAGGCGCTGCCGGCTCCGGCGCAGGCCCAGGTATGGGGCATGGGGCGGGTCGCCGCGCTGGAACATCCGCAGCGGTGGGGCGGTCTCGTCGATCTGCCGGTCGTGCTGGACGAGGTCGCGCGGGCCCGGCTGTGTGCCGTACTGGCGGGCGGGACGGACGAGGATCAGGTGGCGGTACGGGCCGCCGGAGTGTTCGCGCGCCGGCTGGGCCGGGCCGCCGCGGTCCGTCCGAGCGCCGACGACGACCGCGGCGCGGGCCCGCGTCTGCCCGCCGACGGCACCGTGCTGGTGACCGGCGGGACCGGGGCGCTGGGCGCGCGTCTCGCCCAGTGGCTGGCCGAGGCGGGAGCCGGGCATGTACTGCTCACCAGCCGGCGCGGACCGGAGGCCGAGGGGGTCGGCGAACTGACCGCGCGGCTGCGCGAGTCGGGTGCGGACGTGACCGTCGCCGCGTGTGACGTGGCCGACCGGGACGCCCTCGCGGCGCTGATCGCGGGGCTGCCCGCCGACCGGCCGCTGACCGGGGTCGTGCACGCCGCCGGTGTACTGGACGACGGCGTACTGGACGCGCTCACACCGGAGCGGTTCGCCGCGGTCGCCGGTCCCAAGGTGACCGGGGCGTGGAACCTGCACGAGCTGACCCGGGACCTGGAGCTGTCGGTCTTCGTGCTGTTCTCGTCCTTCGCGGGGTCGGTCGGGCTGGCAGGACAGGGCAACTACGCCGCCGCCAACGCCTACTTGGACGCCCTGGCCGTCCACCGGGCCGGGCTCGGTCTGCCCGCGACCGCGGTGGCCTGGGGCTCCTGGGCCGGCGGCGGCATGGCCGCCCACACGGACGCGGCCCGGGACCGGCTCGCCCGCACCGGCCTGGTGCCCCTCGACCCGGCCGCCGCGCTCGCCGTCCTCGGGCGGGTCGTCGCCGAGGGCGATCCCGCGGCGACCGTCGCCGACGTCGACTGGGAGCGGTTCGCGGCCGGCTTCGGACCGGGACGGCCGAGTCCGCTGCTCACCGGGGTCCCCGAGGTGCGCCGGGCCGGGCAGCGGGAGCTCGAACGCGCCGCCGCCGCACCCGTGACCGACTCGCTGGGCGCGCTCGGCGGACTCAGTGGTGACGAACGTCGCTCGGCTCTCGGTGAGGTGGTGGCCGGTGAGGTCGCCGCCGTGCTGGGGCTCCAGGGCGCCGACCGGGTGCCGGAGGACCGGACCTTCCGCTCGCTCGGCTTCGACTCGCTGATCGGCGTCGAGTTCCGCAACCGGCTCGCCGCCGCCCTCGGGAAGCGGCTGCCGACCGGCCTGATCTTCGACCATCCCACGCCCGGCAGGCTCGTCGAGCACCTCACAGCCGTCCTGGAAGGCCCGCGGGCCGCGCCTGACGGGCAGCGGCCCGGCGCGCCCGCGCGGGTCCAGGACGATCCCGTCGTGATCGTGTCCGCCGCCTGCCGGTTCCCCGGCGGGGTGCGGACCCCGGAGGAGCTCTGGCGGTTCGTCCTCGACGGCGGGGACGCCATCGGCCCCTTCCCCGAGGACCGGGGCTGGGACCTCGACCGTATCTACCACCCCGAACCGGACCACCCCGGCACCAGCTACGTCCGGGAGGGCGGCTTCCTCGATGGCGTGGCGGAGTTCGACGCGGCGTTCTTCGGGATCTCGCCGCGCGAGGCGCTCGCGATGGACCCGCAGCAGCGGCTGCTGCTGGAGACCTCCTGGGAGGCGCTGGAACGGGCGGGCATCGTGCCGGCCTCGCTGGCCGGCAGCAGGACCGGCGTGTTCGTCGGGTCCAACGGCCAGAACTACTCCACCCTGCTGGGCTCCGCCGACGTCGAGGGCCATGTCCTGACCGGCACGGCGTCCAGCGTGCTGTCCGGCCGGATCGCCTACACCCTGGGGCTCGAAGGCCCCGCGATGACCGTCGACACCGCCTGCTCCTCCTCGCTGGTCGCCCTGCACCTGGCCGTGCGGGCGCTGGCCGCGGGCGAGTGCGACCTGGCGCTCGCCTCCGGGGTGACCGTGATGTCCGGCCCGGAGATCTTCCTGGAGTTCTCCCGGCAGCGCGGCCTCGCCGTGGACGGCCGCTGCAAGGCGTTCGGCCCCGGCGCGGACGGCACCGGCTGGGGCGAGGGCGTCGGCACCGTCCTGCTGGAGCGGCTCTCCGACGCCCGCCGCCTGGGACACGAGATCCTCGGCGTCGTCCGCGGCACCGCCGTCAACCAGGACGGCGCGTCCAACGGGCTCAGCGCGCCCAACGGGCCCGCCCAGCAGCGGGTCATCGCGCAGGCGCTGGCCGACGCGGGCGTCGCGCCGGCCGACGTGGACGCCGTCGAGGCGCACGGCACGGGGACCCGGCTGGGCGACCCGATCGAGGCGCACGCGCTGCTGGCGACGTATGGGCAGGGGCGTTCGGAGGAGCGGCCGTTGTGGCTCGGCTCGGTGAAGTCGAACCTCGGCCACACCCAGGCCGCGGCCGGTATGGCGGGCGTGCTGAAGATGCTGTTCGCGATGCGGCACGGGAAGTTGCCGCGGACCCTGCATGCCCCGGAGCCGACGCCCGAGGTCGACTGGTCCGAGGGCGCGGTGGAACTGCTCACCGCCAACCGGCCGTGGCCGGACGTGGACCGGCCGCGCCGGGCCGGGGTGTCCGCGTTCGGGGTCAGCGGCACCAACGCACACGTGATCCTGGAGCAGGCCCCCGAGCCCGCCGCCCTTGAGGCACCACAGGTGGAGCAGGAGCCGCCCGTCCTCGGCCCGGCGGTGCTGCCCTGGGTGCTGACCGCCGCGTCCGGCCAGGCGCTGGCCGCCCAGGGCGACCGGCTGCGCCCCCTGCTGTCCGAGGCGGCGCCGGCCCGGGTCGGCCGGGCCCTGGTGACGACCAGGGCGCTGTGGCAGGAGCGGGCCGTCCTGCTCGCCGAAGGACCCGAGGACCGCGCGGCGGGGCTCGCCGCGCTCGCAGACGGGGAGGAGGACCCGAGGGTGGTGCGCGGCACCGCCGACACCCGGGGCCGGGTCGTCTTCGTCTTCCCCGGCCAGGGCGCGCAGTGGGCGGGCATGGCCGCCCGGCTGTGGGAGTCCTCGCCGGTGTTCGCACAGTGGATGGACCGCTGCGCCGAGGCGCTGGCCCCGCTGGCCGACTGGTCCCTGGCCGAGGTCATCCGGCAGACGGACGGCGCGCCGGGACTGGACCGGGTGGACGTGCTCCAGCCCTCCTCCTGGGCGGTCAGCGTGTCGCTGGCCGGGCTCTGGCGGTCCTGCGGCGTCGAACCCGCCGCCGTGGTCGGCCACTCGCAGGGCGAGATCGCCGCCGCCTGCGTGGCCGGCGGGCTGTCCCTGGAGGACGGCGCCGCGCTGGTCACCCTGCGCAGCGGGCTCATCGCCGAGGAACTCTCCGGCCGGGGCGGCATGATGACGGTGGCGCTGCCGCCCGCCGAGACGGCCGAGCGGATCCGCCGCTGGGACGGCCGGATCTCCGTCGCCGCCGAGAACAGCCGTCGCTCCACCGTCGTCGCCGGTGAACCCGATGCGCTCGACGAACTCCTCGCCGAGTGCGAGACGGCAGGCGTACGGGCCCGCCGCATCCCCGTCGACTACGCCTCCCACTCCGCCCAGGTGGAGCTGATCGAGGCACGGCTGACCGAACGGGCTGCCGGGATCGCGCCGCGCCCCGGCCGGATCCCGTTCCACTCCACGACGACCGGCGAACCGTTCGACACCGCGGGCCTGGACGCCGCCTACTGGTACCGAAACCTGCGCCGGCCCGTCCTGTTCGGGCCGGTCACCGAGCGGCTCCTCGCCCAGGGCCACGACATGTTCCTGGAGATGAGCCCGCACCCGGTGCTCGTCCCCGCGGTGCAGGACGCGATCGACGCGGCCGACGGGGTCGGCGCCGTCGCCGCCGCCGTGGGCAGCCTCCGCCGGGACGACGGCGGCCCCGAGCGGTTCCTGCGCTCGCTGGCCGAGGCGTTCGTCCGGGGCGCCCCGGTGGACTGGCGGACGGTGCTCGGCACCACCGACATCACGGGTACTACCGATGCCACCGGCACCAGCGGCACTCGCCCGGTCGAGTTGCCCACCTACGCCTTCCAGCGCGTCCGGTTCTGGCCCGAGCCGGCCCCGACGGGGGGTGGCGGTGGCCATGCGGAGGAGGACGCGCCGCTGTGGCGGGCCGTGGACCGCGGGGACCTGGACGCCGTGGCCACCGAACTCGCCCTCCCCGACGGGCGGTCGCTGGGCGAACTCGTCCCCGCGCTGTCCGACTGGCGCCGTCGGCACAAGGACTCCGCCCTCGTCGACGGCTGGCGCTACCGCGTCTCCTGGACCCCGGTGACCTCGACCACCTTCTCCGTCCCGGCCGCCGCCCCGACCGGCGACTGGCTGCTGGTGACCGACGAACCCGACGCGGCCGTCGCCCGCTGGGCGGCCACCGCGCTCGACGCGACCGTGACGACCCTCGCGGACCTCCGCCGGACCACGGCCACCGCCACCGCCACGGCCACCGCCTGGACCGGCGTGGTGTCCCTGCTCGGGCTCGCCGACCGGCCGCATCCGCGGCACCCCGCCGTACCGGTGGGCGTCGCGGACACGCTGACCCTGCTGACCGCACTGCGCGAGACGGGCGTCGACGCGCCCCTGTGGTGCCTCACCCAGGGCGCCGTGGGCATCGGCCGCTCCGACCAGGTCACCGCCCCCGACCAAGCCCAACTCTGGGGCCTCGGACGGGTGTCGGGACTGGAGAACCCGACCCGCTGGGGCGGACTCGTCGACCTGCCCGCCGACCCCGACGACCGCGCCGCGGGCCTCCTGCGGGCCGCGCTCACCGGCGACACCGACGAGCAGGAGTACGCCCTGCGCCCCGCCGGCCTCTATGTGCGCAGGCTGGTCCGCGCACCCCTGGACCGGTCGGCCGTACGACGCCCCTGGCGGCCCCGCCAGGACGGCACCGTCGTGATCACCGGCGGCACCGGCGCACTCGGCGCGCGGATCGCCCGCCGACTGGCCGACGCGGGCGCCGGACACCTGCTGCTGACCAGCCGTCGCGGTCCGGCCGCCGACGGCGCCGCCGAACTGGCCGAGGAACTGCGCGCGTCGGGTACGGAGGTGACGGTCGTCGCCTGCGACGTCGCCGACCGCGACCGGCTGGCCGCCGCGCTCGCCTCGGTGCCCGACCGCTTCCCGGTCACCGCCGTGGTGCACACCGCGGGCGTCAGCCGCGACGCGCCACTGGCCGGGACCACCCTCACCGAACTCGCCGACGTCGTCGCCGCCAAGGCCCTGGGCGCCCGTAACCTGGACGAACTCCTCGCCGGACACGACCTCGACGCCTTCGTCCTGTTCTCCTCCGGCGCGGCGATCTGGGGCAGCGCCGGCCAGGGCGGCTACGCCGCCGCCAACGCCTACGCCGACGCGCTCGCCGCGGACCGGCGCAGGCGCGGACTCGTGGCCACATCGGTGGCGTGGGGCAGCTGGGCCGGCGGCGGCATGGTCGACGACACCCTGGCGCGCGAACTCGCCCGCGGCGGAGTGCGCTCGATGGACCCGGACCGGGCGGTCGACGCCCTGCAACAGGCCCTCGACCACGACGAGACCGCCCTCACCGTCACCGACATGGACTGGGAGCGCTTCGCCGCGGCCTACACCGCGGCCCGTCCGCGCCCCTTCCTCGACGACATCCCGGAGGCGAACCGCCCCACAGCCCCGGACCGGGCCGACACGGGCGCCGACGGTCCCGGCCTGGCCGCGAGGCTGGCCGGACTGTCCGCCGCCGAACGCGACCGGGAACTGCTGGACCTGGTCAGGACGGCCGCGGCGGCGGCCCTCGGGCACACCGGCACCGAGGCCGTCGCACCGTCGAAGCCCTTCAAGGACCTGGGCTTCGACTCGCTGACCGCCGTCGAACTGCGCAACCGGCTCACCGCCGCGACCGGCCTGCGGCTGCCCGCCACCCTCGTCTTCGACCACCCGACGCCCACCGCCGCCGCGGCCCGGCTGCGCGGCTTGCTGCTCGGCGACTCCGAGCACCCCGCCGCCCCCGCCGCCCCCGCCGCCTCCGCGCCCCTCGCCGACGACCCGGTCGTCCTGGTCGCGATGGCCTGCCGCTACCCCGGCGGCGCGACCACCCCCGAGAAGCTCTGGGATCTGATCGCCGCAGGCAAGGACGGCATCGGCGACTTCCCCGCCGACCGCGGCTGGGACATCGCCCCCGACGCGGCCTTCTCCCGGACGGGCGGTTTCCTCGCGGACGCGGCGGAGTTCGACGCGGCGTTCTTCGGTATCTCGCCGCGTGAGGCGCTGGCGATGGATCCGCAGCAGCGGTTGCTGCTGGAGACATCGTGGGAGGCGCTGGAGCGGGCGGGCGTGGACGCGCTGTCCCTGCGCGGCAGCCGCACCGGCGTCTTCGTCGGCGCCGGCTCCCACGACTACGGCACCCTCCTCACCTCCCTGGACTCAGGTCAGGACTACGCCCTCACCGGAGCCGTCGGCAGCGTGCTGTCCGGCCGGATCGCCTACGCCCTGGGGCTGGAGGGTCCGGCTCTGACGGTGGACACGGCGTGCTCGTCCTCGCTGGTCGCGCTGCATCTGGCGGCGCAGGCGCTGCGGGGCGGCGAGTGCGATCTCGCCCTCGTGGGCGGCGTCGCCGTGATGGCCACCCCCGACGCGTTCGGCGCCTTCGCCCGCCAGGGCGGTCTGGCGCCGGACGGCCGCTGCAAGGCGTTCGCCGCAGGCGCCGACGGCACGGGCTGGGGCGAGGGCGTCGGGATGCTGGTGCTGACCCGGCTCTCGGACGCACAACGCCGAGGCCATCAGGTGCTGGCGGTGCTGCGCGGCTCGGCCGTGAACTCCGATGGCGCGTCCAACGGGCTGACCGCGCCCAACGGGCCCTCGCAGCAGCGGGTGATCCGGCAGGCGCTGGCCTCGGCCGGTCTGTCGGCGGTGGATGTCGACCTGGTGGAGGCACACGGCACGGGAACCACGCTGGGCGACCCGATCGAGGCGCAGGCGCTGCTGGCGACCTACGGCCAGGAGAGGTCGGCGGAGCGGCCGTTGTGGCTCGGCTCGGTGAAGTCGAACATCGGTCATACGCAGGCTGCTGCCGGTGTGGCGGGCGTTATCAAGTCGGTGCTGGCGATGCGGCACGGTGTGCTGCCCCAGACCTTGCATGTGGATGAGCCGACGCCGGAGGTCGACTGGTCGGCGGGCGCGGTGCAGGTACTGGCCGAGGCGAGGGAGTGGCCGCAGACGGACGACCGTCCCCGGCGGGTGGGCGTCTCGGCGTTCGGGATCAGCGGGACCAACGCCCACGTGATTCTGGAGCAGGCGCCGGAGGTATCGGAGGAGGTGCCTGCGGGTGATGTTGCGGGGTTGGTGCCGTGGGTGGTGTCGGCTCGGTCTGCGGAGGCGTTGCGGGAGCAGGGGCGGCGGCTGGCCGGGCATGTGCGGGCGGGGGAGTTGCGCCCTGTCGATGTGGGTTTTTCGCTGGCCACGGCGCGTGCGGCGCTGGAGTACCGGGCGGTGCTGGTCGGTGCCGAACAGGCCGACTTCCTGGGGCAGTTGGAAACGCTGAGCGGGGGTGTGCCGGTCGGTGAGGGCGGGACGGCGTTCCTGTTCTCCGGTCAGGGTTCCCAACGTGCCGGTATGGGACGCGAGTTGTACGAGACGTACCCCGTCTTCGCGAGCGCCTTTGATGAGGTGTGCGGGCGGTTGGATGTGTTGTTGGAGCGGCCGGTGAAGGAGGTCGTCTTCTCGGACGGGCCGGCGTTGGATCGGACGGTGTTCACGCAGGCGGGTTTGTTCGCGTTGGAGGTGGCGCTGTTCGAGTTGGTGGGTTCGTGGGGTGTGCGGGCGGATGTGCTGCTGGGGCACTCGATCGGTGAGCTGGCGGCTGCGTACGTCGCCGGTGTGTGGTCGCTTGCGGACGCGTGCCGGATCGTGGCGGCGCGGGGCCGGCTGATGGAGGCGCTTCCTGCCGGGGGCGCGATGGTCGCTGTCGAAGCCTTGGAGTCGGAGTTGCCGGAGTTGCCGGCGGGTGTGTCGGTGGCGGCGGTGAACGGTCCGCGTTCCCTGGTGCTCTCCGGTGACGAGGAGCCGGTGGCCGCCGTTGCCCGCACCTTTGCCGAACAGGGGCGTCGAACAAAGAAGTTGGCCGTCAGTCATGGATTCCATTCGGTCCGGATGGAGCCGATGCTTGCGGAGTTCGCCGAGGTTCTTGCCTCGGTGGAGTTCCGTGCGCCGCGTATCCCGGTCGTCTCCAATCTCACCGGTCGCATCGCGGGTGAGGAGCTGACCACCCCCGAGTACTGGGTGCGGCATGTCCGTGAGGCTGTCCGTTTCGCCGATGGGGTCGGGGCTGTGCTGGCTCGGGGTGTGGACAAGTTCCTGGAGTTGGGTCCGGGCGGTGCGTTGACCGCGATGGCGGAGGAGAGCCTCGACCAGACCGGGGCCGACGCCGTCTGTGTCCCCGTCCTGCGCGCCAAGCACCCCGAGGCGGACTCTGCCGTTCGCGCCCTCGGTCGGATTCACGAGGCCGGCGCCGAGGTCGACTGGGCGGCCCTGTTCGCCGGTACCGGCGCTCGCCGGGTCGAATTGCCGACGTACGCCTTCCAGCGGCGGCGCTTCTGGCCGCAGCCGGTCGTGGGCGCCGGGGACCTGGCGGCGGCCGGGCTGGCGGAGGCCGGGCATCCGCTGCTGACGGCGTGGCTGCCCGCGCCCGAGGGTGACGAGGTGCTGTGCACCGGCCGGGTGTCGCTGGCCACGCATCCCTGGCTGGGCGACCACATGGTGCTGGGCACGGTGCTGGTGCCGGGGACCGCGTTCGTGGACCTGGCCTGCTGGGCGGGCGACCGCGTCGGGTTCGGCACGCTGCGTGAACTGACCCTGGCCGCGCCGCTGGCGCTCGCCGAGAACGCCGCGGTCCGGTTGCGGCTGGTGCTCGGTGCGCCCGACGGCACCGGGTGCCGTGCGATCGCCGTCTACTCGCAGCCCGACGACGATGCCGAGCGGGCGCGCTGGACCCGGCACGCGGAGGGGCTGTTGGCCCCCACCGAGGACGTCGGCGCCGTGGCGCCCGTGGACTTCGGGGTCTGGCCGGTCGAGGGGGCCGAACCCGTCGCCCTGGACGGCTTCTACGAGGGGCTCGTGGACGCCGGGTTCGCCTACGGACCGGTCTTCCGGGGGCTGCGGGCGGCCTGGCGGCGCGGCGAGGAGGTGTTCGCCGAGGTGCGTCTGCCCGTGGACGAGACGGGCGGGTTCGGCGTCCACCCGGCCCTGCTGGACGCGGCCCTGCATGCGATGGGGCCCGCCGCCCGGGCCGCGGACGAACCGGGCTCGGCCCGGCTGCCGTTCTCCTGGGGCGAGGTACGGGTGCACGCGGTCGGCGCCGATCTGCTCCGGGTCCGGCTGCTGGTCGGGGGCGAGGACGGCACGGTCACCCTGCACGCCGCCGACGCGGCCGGCCGGCCGGTGGTCTCCATCGGTTCACTGGTGCTGCGTCCGGTCTCGCCGGAACGGCTCCGCGACAGCGACAGCGGCGGCAGCGGCGGCAGCGCTCGGGCCCTCGGCGACTCGCTGTTCGCCACCCGGTGGGCGCCGTTGGAGGACGCGGGCGACGAGTCACCGGACTCCGCCTCCTGTGTGCTGCTCGGCGGCGATCCGGTGGACGGCGTCGGCTGGCGTTGGCACGCGGATCTGGCGGCCTTCGCGGCGGCCGTCGCGGACGGAGCCGAGGCACCGGGCAGCATCGTGCTCGCCCGCTGCCCGCGGGACATCGCCGACGAGGCCGTGGGCGATCTCGCGCGAGCGGCCCGGCTCAGCGCCGAGTGGGCCCTCGATCTGCTCCAGCGGTGGCTGGCCGACGACCGGCTGGCTGACTGCCGGCTGGTGATCGGCACCTCGTACACGGCCGCGGTAGGGACCGGGGAGCCCGTGCGGCCCGACCAGTCCACGGTGGCCGGGCTGGTGCGCTCGGCGCAGACCGAGAACCCCGACCGGATCACGCTCGTCGACCTCGACGACGCCGCTCCGGACCCCGCGCGCATCGCGGCGGCCGTACGGCGGGACGAGCCCGAAGTGGCCGTACGGCAGGGCGTGTCGTACGTCCGGCGGCTGGCGCGTGCGGACTCCGGGCGGTCTCTGGCCGTGCCCGCCGGGTCCGGGCCGTGGCGGCTGGACAGCACCGGCCGGGGCACGCTGGACAACCTCGCCCTGGTGCCGTGCCCCGAGGCCGCGGAGCCGCTGGCCGACGGCATGGTGCGGATCGCCGTACGCGCCGCCGGGATGAACTTCCGGGACGTCCTGATCGCCCTGGACATGTACCCGGGCCACGCCGACCTGGGCACCGAGTGCGCCGGCGTCGTCCTGGAGACCGGGCCGGGCGTTGCCGGACTGGCTCCCGGGGACCGGGTGATGGGCATGGTCGCCGGGGCGTTCGGGCCCGTAGCGGTGGCCGACCGGCGGGTTCTGGCGCGGATACCCGACGGCTGGACGTTCGAGACCGCCGCCGCCACGCCGGTCGCCTTCCTCACCGCCTACTACGGGCTGGTGGACCTGGCGGGGCTGGGCGCGGGCGAGAGGGTGCTCGTGCACGCGGCGGCCGGGGGCGTCGGCATGGCCGCCGTCCAGGTGGCCAGGCACCTCGGGGCCGAGGTGTTCGGCACCGCCTCGGAACCCAAGTGGGACACCCTGCTCGACGGCGGCCTTGACCGCGCGCACATCGCCTCCTCGCGGACCCTGGACTTCGAGGCGTCCGTGCGGGCGGCGACCGGCGGCGCGGGTGTCGACGTCGTGCTCAACTCGCTCGCGGGGGAGTTCGTCGACGCGTCGCTGCGGTCGATGCCGCGCGGCGGGCGGTTCGTCGAGATGGGCAAGACCGACCTGCGCGCGAGCGAGCGGATCGCCGCGGACCATCCCGGCGTGCGCTACCGGTCCTTCGACCTGGGGGAGGCGGGCCAGGACCGGATCGCCGAGATCCTCGACCACCTCGTGGAACTCTTCGACTCCGGTGTGCTCGTCCCGCTGCCCGTCACCACCTGGGACGTCAGGGACGCCACCGCCGCCTTCCGCGCGCTGAGCCAGGCCGCCCTCACCGGCAAGGCCGTGCTGACCGTACCGGCCGTCTCCTTCGAGCCCGGCGAGACGGTCCTGATCACCGGCGGCACTGGCACCCTCGGCGCCCTGCTGGCCCGGCACCTTGTCACCGAGCACGGCCTGCGGCATGTGACGCTCGCCGGGCGGCGCGGCGAGGAGACGCCCGAGGTGCGCCAACTGCGCGAGGATGTAAGCGAGTTGGGTGCCGAAGTCCGGGTCGAGGCCTGTGACGCCGGGGACGAGGACGCCGTGCGGCGGCTGCTGGAGACCCTCACCGCCGGGCATACGCTCGCCGGGGTCGTCCACGCGGCCGGGGTCACCGACGACGGGGTCGTGTCCGCGCTGGACCGGGACCGGCTCACCGCCGTACTGCATCCGAAGGTGCGGGGCGCCTGGAACCTGCACCGGCTCACCGAGCCCCTCGCGCCCCGCATGTTCGTCCTGTTCTCCTCCGCCTCGGCCACGCTCGGCGCGGCGGGACAGGGCAACTACGCCGCCGCCAACGCCTTCCTGGACGCCCTCGCCGAGCACCGGCACGCCCGCGGCCTGCCCGCCACCAGCCTCGCCTGGGGGCTGTGGGGCGAGGCCAGCGGCATGACCGGACGGCTCCAGGAGCGCGACCGGCAGCGGATGAGCCGCTCCGGAGTCGCCCCGCTCGGCACGGCCGACGGCCTCGCCCTGTTCGACGCCGGACGGCTCGGCCGACTCCCCGCGCTGACCCCCGCCAGGCTCGACCTGGCCGGCCTGCGCGCCCGGTACGCGGATCAGCCGGTCCCGGCCGTGCTGCGGGACCTGGTCCGGGTCCGGCGGACGGCGGCCACCGGCACCCCGGGCACCCCGGGCGCACCGGCGGGGGCGGCGCCGGCCGGTCTGGGCGAGCGGCTCGCCGGGCTGTCCCCGGCCGAGTGCCAACGGCTCGTCCTGGACCTGGTGCGCGAGCACACCGCGGCCGTGCTCGGGCACGGCTCGGCCGACGACATCGACCCCGACCAGGCGTTCAAGGCGCTGGGCTTCGACTCGCTCACCGCCGTCGAACTCCGCAACCATCTGCGGACCGCCACCGCCCTGACGGTCCCCGCGACCCTGGTCTTCGACCATCCCACCCCGGCCGCGCTCACCGCGCATCTGCTGGAGCTGGCCGCGCCCGCCGAGCACGACCCGGTGCTCCAGGTCATGGGCGAACTCGAACGGCTGGAGGCCGGCGTCGAGGCGCTCGGACCCGACGCCGAGGCACACGGCGAGGTCGTCGCCCGGCTCCGCCGGATCCTGCGGCGCGTCGAGGCCGACGCGCCCCGGGCGGGCGGCGAGGAGGACTCGCTCGCCTCGGCCTCCAGGGCGGAAGTGCTCGCGTTCATCGACAGCGAATTCGGCGATCTTGCCTAGACCACATACGGAGTTGAGCGCAGTGGCGGATGACGACAAGCTCGTCGAATATCTGAAGCGGGTCACCGCGGACCTCAAGCGGACCCGGCAGCGGGTGCAGGAACTGGAGGCGGGCGCCGCCGAACCGATCGCCGTCGTCGCCATGGGCTGCCGCTTCCCCGGCGGCATCGCCTCCCCGGAGGACCTGTGGGAGGTCGTGCGCACCGGCGGCGACACCATCACCGGATTCCCCACCGACCGCGGCTGGCACACCGACCACCTGACCGGCTCCTACCGCCGGGCCGGCGGCTTCCTCGGCGACGCCGCCGCCTTCGACGCCGGCCTGTTCGGCATCTCGCCCCGCGAGGCGCTGGCAATGGACCCCCAGCAGCGGCTGCTGCTGGAGACCTCCTGGGAGACCCTGGAGCGGGCCGGCCTCGACCCCACCGCACTGCGCGGGACCGACGGCGGCGTGTTCATCGGCATGGCCGACCAGAAGTACGGCCCGCGCGGCGCCGAACAGCTCGACGAGGTCAAGGGCCTGGTCCTGACCGGCACCACCAGCTCCGTCGCCTCCGGCCGGATCGCCTACTCGCTCGGCCTCCAGGGGCCCGCGATCACCATCGACACCGCCTGCTCCTCCTCCCTGGTCGCCCTGCACCTCGCGGTGCGCGCGCTGCGCTCGGGGGAGTGCTCCTTCGCGCTGGTCGGCGGGGCCGCGGTGATGGCGGAGCCCCAGCTCTTCGCCGAGATGGCCGAGCAGGGCGGCATGGCGGGCGACGGCCGCTGCAAGGCCTTCGCCGCCGCCGCGGACGGCACCGGCTGGGGCGAGGGCGTCGGCGTCGTCCTGCTGCACCGGCTGTCCGCCGCCCGCGAGGCGGGCCTGCCCGTCCTGGCGACGATCCGCGGCACCGCCGTCAACCAGGACGGCGCCTCCAACGGCCTGACCGCGCCCAACGGGCCCGCCCAGCGCCGCGTCATCCGCAAGGCGCTCGACGACGCCCAGCTCAGCGTCGGCCAGGTCGACGCGGTTGAGGCGCACGGCACCGGCACCCGGCTCGGCGACCCCATCGAGGCGCAGGCCCTGCTCGCCACCTACGGCCAGGACCGGGTCGGCGGGGGGCCGCTCTGGCTCGGCTCGATCAAGTCCAACATCGGCCACACCCAGGCCGCGGCCGGCCTGGCCGGCGTCATCAAGATGGTGCTGGCCATGCGGCACGGGCTGCTGCCGCGCACCCTGCACGTCGACGAGCCGACGACCCAGGTCGACTGGTCGGCGGGCGCGGTGCGGCTGCTGACGGAGGAGCAGGAGTGGCCGAGCACCGGCCGGCCGCGCCGCTCGGCCGTCTCCTCGTTCGGCATCAGCGGCACCAACGCGCACGTCGTCCTCGAACACGACCCCGCCGCCGAGCCCGCCGCCCCCGTCTCCGAGCCGGATCCCTCCCCGGGCGCCCCCGTGCCCTGGCCGGTGTCGGCCGCCGACGAGGAGGCGCTGCGCGCACAGGCCAGGCGGCTGCACCGGCACCTCGCCGACCGGCCGGGACAGGCGCCGCTGGACACCGCCTGGTCCCTCGCCGCCGGCCGTGCCCGGCTCGCCCACCGCGCCGTCGTCCTCGGCGCCGACCGCGACGAACTCCTCGCCGGGCTCGCGGCGCTCGGCGCGGCCCAGCCCCACCCGCGCGTCGTCCGCGGCCGGACCGCGCCGGCGGGTCCTGTCGCCTTCCTCTTCACCGGGCAGGGCTCGCAGCGGGCCAGCATGGGCCGGGAGCTGTACGCCGCGTTCCCGGCGTTCGCCGAGGCCTTCGACGCGGTGTGCGCGGAGCTCGACCGGCACCTGCCGGGCCCGCTGAAGCCGGTGGTGTTCGCCGAACCGGGCTCGCCCGACGCGGAGTCGATCGACCGCACCCTGTACACCCAGACCGGCCTGTTCGCGCTTGAGGTGGCGCTGTTCCGGCTGTTGGAGCAGTGGGGCGTCCGCCCCGGCCTGCTGCTCGGGCACTCCGTCGGCGAACTCGTCGCCGCCCATGTGGCGGGCGTCTGGTCGCTGCCCGACGCGGCCCGTGTGGTGGCCGCCCGGGCCCGGCTGATGCAGGCACTGCCCGAGGGCGGGGCGATGCTGTCGGTCGCGGCCACCGAGGAGCGCACCGCCGAACTCCTCGGCGGCTTCGGCGAGGTGGCCGTCGCCGCCGTCAACGGTCCCGCGTCGGTGGTGCTCTCCGGCGCCGAGGCGGCGATCGAGGCCGCGGACGGACAGCTTCGCGAGGCCGGGCTGCGGACCAAGCGGCTCGCCGTACGGCACGGCTTCCACTCGGCGCTGATGGAGCCGATGCTCGCCGAGTTCGAACGGGAACTGACCCAGGTGGAGTACGCCGAGCCCACCCTGCCGGTGGTGTCTAACCTGACCGGTGAGACGGCCACCGCCGGACAGCTGCGCGACCCCGGCTACTGGGTGCGCCAGGTACGGCACGCGGTGAGGTTCGCGGACGGCGTCGCGCACCTCGGCGCGCAGGGCGTCACCGCCTGCCTCGAACTCGGCCCCGGCGGTGTGCTCACCGCGATGGCCCGCGACTCCTTCGAGGACCTCGGCCTCGACGTGGCTCTCGTGCCCGCCCTCCAGCGGGACAGGTCCGAGCCGGCCACACTCCTGACCGCACTGGCCGAACTGCATGTGCGGGGCGTCGCGGTGGACTGGGCCGCGGCGCTGGCCGACCGCGGCGGCCGCCGTGCCGAACTGCCCACCTACGCCTTCCAGCGGGAGCGCTACTGGCTGTCGGCCCCATCGGGCGGCGCCGCGGCGCCGGCCCCCGCCGACGAGACGGACCGCCTGCGCCACCGCCTGGACTGGACGCCGGTCACCGGCACCGACAGCGACGCCCGGCCGGACGGCGCCTGGCTCGTCGTCGCCCCCGACGGCACCGACGGGGCTCGGGTCGCCGAGGCGCTCGGACCGCGCACGGTTCTGCTGCCGGCCGGGCCGCAGGACCGGGCCGCCCTGGCGCGGCGCCTCGCCGCGACGCTTCCCGCCGACCGGTCCCTGGCCGGAGTGCTCGCCCTCCCCGCGCAGACCGGAGCCCCGGCCGTGGGAGCCGTGCTGACCCTGCGCGAGGCCCTCGCCGACGCCGGCGTGGACGCACCCCTTTGGTGTGCCACCCGGGCGGCCGTCTCCGTCGCCGGGGAGCCCGTGCCCGGCGCGGCACAGGCCACACTGTGGGGACTGGCCCGCGCCCTGGACGCCGACGGCGGCATGCTGGACCTGCCGGCCGACCTGGACGCGCGGACGCTGCGGCTGCTCGCGGCCGTCCTCGCCGACCCGGGCGACGCCGACGAACTCGCCGTACGCCCCGGCGGGGTGTTCGCCCGCCGACTGCTGCCCGCCCGGCCGCCCCGGCACAGCCGTGCCTGGCGCGCCGACGGCACCGTCCTCGTCACCGGAGACGTCGCCGCGGTCACCGCCGACCTGCTGCGGCTGCTGGCCGGCGACGGCGAACGCACCGTCGTACTGGCCCACCGCCCCGGCGCCCCGACGCCCGGCGCCGACGTGCTGAACGGCGCGGACGGCCGGTGCACGCTCACCGAGTGGGACCTCGCCACGACCGGGGCGCCGGCCACCGACACGCCGGTCACCGCCGTCGTGCACCTGGACAACATCGACCCGGCCGCCGCCTACCCCGACCCGGCCGACCTGGTGCTCGCCGTCGGCGAACGGCTCCGCACGGTGGAGCGGCTGACCGAGCTGTACGCGGACCGGGACCTGGACGCCTTCGTGCTGCTGTCCTCGCTCTCCGGCACCTGGGGCGGCACCGAGGACGTCGCGCACACCGTCGTGCACGCGGCCCTCGAAGCCGCCGCCGAACGCCGGACGGCCGACGGCCTGCGCGCCACCTGCGTCGGCTGGGGCCCCTGGGCGGGGGCCGTCGGCGGCCCGGTCGTGCCCGGCCTGCTGCCGATGGCGCCCGCGCTCGCCCTGACCGCGCTGCGCCGGACCCTCGACGCCGACGAGGCCGTGTTCGCCGTCGCCGACATCGACTGGGCCGCCGCCCACCCGGTGCTCACCGGCCGCCGCCCCCGGCCACTGCTCGCCGACCTGCCCGAGGTCCGCGCCCTTCCCGAGCCCGTGGCGCCCCCGGCAGCCGGCGACGCCATCGCCGACGCGGACGCCGCCGACCTCGCGCACCGGCTGCGCGAACTGGTCCTCACCGAGGCCGCGGCCGTCCTCGGCCATGTGTCAAGCACCGCCGTCGACCCCCTGCGCCCGTTCCGTGACGCCGGGTTCGAATCACTGGCCGCCGTGCGGCTGCGTGACCGGCTCGCAGCCGAGACCGGGCTGCGCCTGCCGGCGACACTCGTCTTCGACCATCCGACACCGGACGAGGTCGTCGCCCATCTGATGGCCGAGCTGACCGGCGAACGGCCCGACGAGGCCGGGGGCGCACGCGTCGCCTCGCACACGGACGACCCGGTCGTCATCGTCGGCATGGCCTGCCGGTACCCCGGCGGGGTCCGTGACCCCGAGGGGCTGTGGGACCTCGTCCACTCCGGGCGCGACGGTGTCGACGACTTCCCCGCCGACCGCGGCTGGGACCTGCCCGCGCTGCGGCGGGCCGCCCCCGGGCTGGCGCTGCGGGCCGGATTCCTGCCGGACGCCGTCGAGTTCGACGCGTCGTTCTTCGGGATCTCCCCGCGCGAGGCGCTGGCCATGGACCCCCAGCAGCGGCTGCTGCTGGAGGTGACCTGGGAGGCCCTGGAGCACGCCGACATCGACCCGTCGACGCTGCGCGGCAGCCGCACCGGCGTGTTCGCGGGCGCCGCGGCCTCGGACTACGGCGCCCTGATCGCGGGCGCGCCGGAGGCGGAGGGCTACCTGATGACCGGGACGGCCGGCAGCGTCGTCTCCGGCCGGATCGCGTACGCGTTCGGCCTCCAGGGCCCCGCGATGACGATCGACACCGCCTGCTCCTCCTCGCTGGTCGCCCTGCACACGGCCGTGGCCGCGCTGCACCGCGGCGAGTGCGACCTCGCGCTCGCCGCGGGTGTCGCCGTGATCTCCACCCCCGCCGCGTTCCTCGACTTCGGCAAGCAGGACGGGCTGGCCTCGGACGGCCGCTGCAAGGCGTTCGCGGCGAGCGCCGACGGCACCAACTGGGCCGAGGGCGTGGGTGTCCTGCTCGTCGAACGGCTCTCCGACGCACGGCGCAACGGACACACCGTCCTGGCGACGGTCCGCGGCACCGCGGTCAACTCCGACGGCGCCTCGAACGGACTCGCCGCGCCCAACGGCGGCGCACAGCAGCGGGTGATCCGGCAGGCGCTCGCCGACGCGGGCCTGTCCACGGCCGACGTCGACGCCGTGGAGGCGCACGGCACCGGCACCGCGCTCGGCGACCCGATCGAGGCCCAGGCGGTCCTCGCCACGTACGGGCAGGACCGGCCCGCCGAACGGCCGCTGTGGCTCGGATCGCTGAAGTCGAACATCGGCCACACCGCGGCCGCGGCCGGCGTCGGCGGCGTGATCAAGATGGTGCAGGCCATGCGGCACGGCGTGCTGCCCCGGACGCTGCACGTCGACGAGCCGACCCCCGAGGTGGACTGGTCGGCGGGCGCGGTGGAACTCCTCACCGCGAACCACGCCTGGCCCGCCACGGACCGCCCCCGCCGGGCCGCTGTGTCGTCGTTCGGCGTCAGTGGCACGAACGCGCACGTCATCCTGGAACAGGGGCCGGTCGAAGCACCGGGGCCCGACGGCACACCGGGCGCGGGCGGTGAGCCCGGCGGCGCCGTGCCGTGGCTGCTCTCCGGGCGGTCCGCCGACGCCCTGTGCGGACAGGCCGCACGGCTCGCGGCGCGGCTGGCGGACCGTGAGGTGTCCCCCGGGGCGGTCGGACACGCCCTGCTCACCTCGCGTGCCGCCCTGGAGCACCGGGCCGTCGTCCTCGGCGGCGAGCCGGGTCACCTCGTCGACGGCCTGAACGCCGTCGCCGCCGGAGAGCCCGCCCAGGGCGTGGTGACGGGCGCCGTGCGGCCGTTCGGCCGGGGGCCCGTCCTCGTCTTCCCCGGGCAGGGCGGCCAGTGGCCGGGGATGGCGGCCGAACTCCTCGACACCTCGCCGGTCTTCGCCGCCCGGTGGGCCGAGTGCGAGCGCGCGCTGGCCCCGTACACCGACTTCTCCCTCACCACCGCGGTGCGCCAGGGCACGGCACTGGACCGGGTGGACGTCGTGCAGCCGGTGCTGTTCGCGGTCATGGTGTCGCTGGCCGCCCTGTGGCGCGCCCACGGAGTACGGCCGGCCGCGGTGATCGGGCACTCCCAGGGCGAGATCGCCGCGGCCTGCGTGGCCGGCGCGCTGTCCCTGGACGACGCGGCCCGGGTGGTCGCGCTGCGCGCCAAGGCGCTCGGCGCACTGGCGGGCCACGGCGGCATGATGTCGGTCGCCGTGCCCGTGGCCGAGGCCGAACGGTGGCTGGCGCGCTGGGACGGCCGGCTGTCGGTGGCCGCCGTGAACGGCCCGTCCTCCGTGGTCGTCTCCGGTGAGCCGGCGGCGCTGGACGAACTTCAGGCCGATGCCGGGCGACGCGACGTCAGGGTCCGGCGCATCGAGGTGGACTACGCCTCGCACTCCGCGCAGGTGGGCCGCATCGAGGACGAGATCCGCGATGTCCTCGCCCGGGTCGAGCCCCGGCAGTCGGAGATCCCGTTCTTCTCCACCGTCACCGCGCAGTGGCAGGACACCACCCAAATGGACGCCGGGTACTGGTACCGGAACCTGCGCGAGCCCGTGCTCCTCGACCGGTCCGTCGGCGCGCTGATCGAACAGGGCTACCACGTCTTCGTCGAGGTCAGCCCCCACCCGGTTCTCGGATCAGGACTCCGGGAGACCGGCGAGGCCGCCGGAGCGGACCCGGTGGTGACCGGGACGCTGCGCCGCGGCGAGGGCGGACTCGCGCGGATGCGCACCTCGCTCGCCGAACTGTGGGTGCACGGCGTCGCGGTCGACTGGACGGCCGCCTTCGAAGGACACCCCACCGCGCGCGTGCCGCTGCCCACCTACGCCTTCCGGCGCGACCGCTACTGGCCCGAGGCCCGTCCGGCGGCCGGCGACCCGGTGGACGACAGCTTCTGGCGGGCCGTGGAACACCAGGACCTGCCCGCGCTGGCCGGCACGCTCAACCTCGCCGACGACCAGCCGCTGCGCGAGCTGGTGCCCGCGCTGTCGGCCTGGCGGCGCGGCCGCAGGGAACAGGCCGTGCTCGACTCCTGGCGCTACCGGATCGTCTGGACACAGCTCCCCGAACCCGGCACCGCCGAACTGCCCGGCAGCTGGCTCGTCATAGCCCCGGCCGGCGCTGCCGACGACCCCGTGGCCACCGCCGCCGTACAGGCAGTCACCGAGGCCGCGGAACACGCCGTGGTGCTCACCGTGGCCGCCGGCGACGACCCGGCGACCCTGGCGGCCGCCGTCCGGGACGCGCTCGGCGCGGCCACCCCGGTCGCGGTCGTCTCCCTGACCGGCGCCGACGCCTCAGCGCACCCGGAACGCCCCGTCGTACCCCTCGGCACGGCCCTCACCGTCACCGTGCTGCAAGCGCTCCAGGAAGCCGGCGTCGAGGCGCCGCTGTGGTGCCTCACCCGCGGCGCGGTCGCCACCGCCGACGACGGCGACGGACCGGCGAGCCCGCTCCAGGCGGCCGTATGGGCACTGGGCCGGATCGCTGCCCTGGAGTCCCCGCGGACCTGGGGAGGCCTCGTCGACCTGCCCGACACCTTCGACGAGCGCACCGCGAACCGGCTCGTCGCGGTCCTCGCGGGACAGGACGACGAGGACCAGGTGGCGCTGCGCCCCGCGGGCGTCTTCGGCCGCAGGCTGGTCCGTCTCGCCCCCGGCACCGCGCCCGGCGAGGGCTGGCGACCGCACGGCACCGTGCTGGTGACCGGCGGCACCGGAGCCCTCGGCGGACGGGTGGCCCGCTGGTTGGCCCGCGAGGGCGCCGAGCACATCGTGCTCACCAGCCGACGTGGCGCGACCGCCCCCGGAGTGGACGACCTGGTCGCCGAACTGACCGGCCTCGGGGCCAGGGTGAGCGTGCTCTCCTGCGACCTCGCTGTGCCGGGCGCGGCGGTCGCCCTGGTCGCCGAGGTCCAGCGGGACGGCGACCGCATCGGCGCCGTGATCCACACCGCCGGCGCCGGCGGACTCGGACCGCTCGTCGACGCACACCTGGACGACATGGAACTGGCCATGGCGGGCAAGGTGGCCGGCATCGAGAACCTTGAGGCCGCGCTCGACCCCGAACAGCTCGATGTCGTCGTCTACTTCTCCTCCATCAGCGCCTCGTGGGGCGCCGGCGACCACGGGATCTACGCAGCCGCCAACGCCGTCCTCGACGCCCGCGCCGAGGCACGGCAGGCCACCGGAGTCCACACCGTGTCGGTGGCCTGGGCGCCGTGGGGCGGCGGTGGAATGATCGACGACCCGGTCGTCGCCGACACCCTGGCCCGCATGGGTCTGCCGCTCGTCGACCCGGATCTGGCGATCAGCGGGCTCGCCCGGGTGCTCGCCGAGGGCGAGGAGTCGCTCCTCCTCGTGGACGTCGACTGGAGCCGCTTCGTACCGCAGTTCACCCTGCGGCGCCCCAGCCGACTGCTCGACGAACTGCCCGAGGCCAAGGCAGAGAACCTCGACGAGGCGCCAAGCGCACCCGGCGCCGCCTCCCCGCTGGCCCGCCGGCTCGCCGGGCTGACCGGCGGCAAGCGCGCGAACGCCCTGCGCGATCTGGTGCGCGAGCACGTCGCCGCGGTGCTCGGCCACGGCGACGCGCGGTCCGTGGACGCCACCCGCGCCCTGCGGGACCTCGGCTTCGACTCGCTGACGGCGGTCGAACTGAGGGACCGGCTGAGCACCGTGGCAGGTCTGCGGCTGCCCGCCACGATGGTCTTCGACCATCCGACGATCGACGCGCTGGCGGACTTCCTGGCCCGCGCCGTGGACGGGGAGAAGGCCGCCGAGCCCCCGCGGCAGGTCGTCGTCCAGGTCGACCAGGACGAACCGATCGCCATCGTCGCCATGGCCTGCCGCTACCCCAGCGGCATCGCCTCCGCCGACGAGCTCTGGCAGGCCGTACGCGACGAGGCCGACCTGATCACCCCGTTCCCCGCCGACCGCGGCTGGGACCTCGACCGGCTGCTCGACACCGACCCCGACCGGCAGGGCGCCAGCTACGTCGACCACGGCGGGTTCCTGCACGACGCCGCCCTGTTCGACCCTGGCTTCTTCGGCATCTCGCCCCGCGAGGCCCAGGCCATGGACCCGCAGCACCGGCTGCTCATGGAGACGACCTGGGAGGCCCTGGAGCGCGCGGGCATCGCCCCGAAGTCGCTGCACGGCAGCCGCACCGGGGTGTACGTCGGCATGACCGACCAGGCTTACGGCACCCGGCTGCGCGGCGCCGCCGACGGCATGGAGGGTTACCTGGTCAGCGCCTCCTCCAACGTCGCCTCCGGCCGTATCTCCTACTCGCTCGGCTTCCAGGGCCCCGCGCTCACCGTGGACACCGCCTGCTCCTCCTCCCTGGTCGCGCTGCACCTGGCCGCCCAGGCGCTGCGCAACGGCGAATGCGATCTGGCGGTCGCGGGCGGCGCCACCGTCATGCCGGATCCCACCTCCTTCGTGGCGTTCAGCAGGCAGCGCGGACTGGCCGAGAACGGGCGTTGCAAGCCGTTCGCCGCCGCCGCCGACGGGTTCTCCCTCGGCGAGGGCGCCGGCGTGCTGCTCGTGGAGCGGCTCTCCGACGCCCGTCGGCACGGCCATCCCGTGCTGGCCCTGGTCCGCGGCAGCGCCGTCAACCAGGACGGCGCGTCCAACGGGCTCACCGCGCCCAACGGCCCCGCCCAGGAACGCGTCATCCGGCAGGCGCTGGTCAACGCCGGACTGTCCGCCGCCGCCGTGGACGTCGTCGAGGCGCACGGCACCGGCACCACCCTCGGCGACCCCATCGAGGCGCAGGCGCTGCTGGCCACCTACGGCCAGGAACGCCCGGACGGCCGTCCGCTCTGGCTCGGCTCGGTCAAGTCGAACATCGGGCACAGCCAGGCCGCCGCCGGTGTGGCCGGGGTCATCAAGATGGTGCAGGCCATGCGGCACGAACTGCTGCCGCGCACCCTGCACGTCGACGCCCCGAGCCCGCACGTCGACTGGACCTCGGGAGCCGTGGAACTGCTCGCCGAGGCCCGGCCCTGGGACCGGGACAGCGACGGCGCACCCCGCCGCTCCGCCGTCTCCGCCTTCGGTATCAGCGGCACCAACGCGCACGTCATCCTGGAGGAGGCGCCCGCCGAGCCCGTGGCGCCCGCCGAGCCCCTGGGGGAGACCCCGGGCGGGACCGGCGGCCTCTCCGTGCCGCTCGTGCTGTCCGCCCGGACCCGGGAGGCGCTGCCCGAGCAGGCCGCCCGTCTCGCCGCCCGGCTGGACGGGGGAGCGGCCGGGGTCGCCGACCTCGCCTACTCCCTGGCCACCGCCCGCAGCGTCCTGGACCGCGCCGCGGTCCTCGTCGCCGCCGACCCGGACGAACTGCGCCGGGGCCTCGCCGACCTGACCGCGCACGCCGTCGCCGAGGACCGCGCCGACGGCGGGCTCGCCTTCCTCTTCACCGGGCAGGGCGCCCAACGGACCGGCATGGGCCGGGAGCTGTACGCCGCGTACCCGGTCTTCGCCGCCGCCTTCGACGAGGTGTGCGACGCGCTCGACCGGCATCTGCCGCGCCCGCTGCGCACGGTCGTCTTCGCCGAACCCGGCACGCCCGAAGCCGAGTCGATCGACCAGACCCTCTACACGCAGACCAGCCTGTTCGCCTTCGAGGTGGCGCTGTTCCGGCTGCTGGAGCACTGGGGCGTCCGGCCCGACGCCGTCCTCGGTCACTCCGTCGGCGAACTCGCCGCCGCGCATGTGGCCGGCGTCTGGTCGACCGCCGACGCGGCCCGTGTCATCGCCGCCCGGGCCCGGCTGATGCAGGAACTCCCCGAAGGCGGCGCGATGCTGTCCGTCGCCGCGTCCGAGGACGAGGTGGCCGCGGTGCTCGGCGATGCCTTCGCGGAGGTCGCCGTCGCCGCCGTCAACGGTCCGGCCGCGATCGTGCTGTCCGGCGCCGAGGAGGCCGTCACGGCGGCCGGCGCACGGCTCGCCGGGGCGGGGCTGCGCACCAAGCGGCTCACCGTGAGCCATGCCTTCCACTCGCCCCTGATGGAGCCGATGCTCGCCGCGTACGAGCGCGAACTGGCCGAGGTCACCTTCGCCGAGCCCGAACTGCCCGTCATCTCCAACCTGACCGGCGAGCCCGCCAACCCGGGGCAGCTCCGCGACCCGGCCTACTGGGTACGGCAGGTCCGGCACGCGGTGCGGTTCGCGGACGGCGTACGGAGCCTCCTCGACGACGGTGTGACGACGTTCCTTGAGCTGGGCCCGCACGGCGTGCTCACCGCCCTGGCCGA
This sequence comes from Streptomyces sp. NPDC051662, assembly GCF_040681655.1. Taxonomy (NCBI): domain Bacteria; kingdom Bacillati; phylum Actinomycetota; class Actinomycetes; order Kitasatosporales; family Streptomycetaceae; genus Streptomyces; species Streptomyces sp. NPDC051662. The sequence goes on along the minus strand of NZ_JBFAZD010000018.1, from coordinate 17,039 downwards.
GGAGTCCGCCGCCGACCGCGCCACCGGCATCCCCGCCCAGCGCCGGGACCGCGACGAGGTGAGGACCCTGCTCAGCGCCCTCGGCAGGCTGCATGTGCGCACCGAACGCGTCGACTGGTCCGCCTACTTCGACGGGACCGGCGCCCGCCGCGTCGATCTGCCCACCTACGCCTTCCAGCACCGGCGCTACTGGCTCGACGCGCCTGCCGGCGGCGCCGAGGCACTCGCCGGCGCGGGGCTGGCGGGCACCGGCCATCCGCTGCTCACCGCGGCCGTGCCGCTGCCGCACACGGGCGGCCACCTCTTCAGCGGCAGCCTGCCCGGCACGGGCGAGGCGGCGGCCGTCGGCGACCTGCTCGACCTGGTGCTGTGGGCGGGCGGTGGCCTCGGCTGCGACCGGATCGCCGCACTCGACGTCGATACCGCCCTGCCCGACGCCCCGCACGCCCCGCTGCAACTGGTGGTGACGGCCCCGGACGACGACGGCGACCGCGACTTCGCCCTCCATCTCGGGGTCGGCTCCGGCAGCACGAGTGAGGAGTCCTGGACCCGGATCGCCTCCGGCGTACTCGGCCGGGCAGCCGCCCGGCCGACGCCCGCACCGGATTCCGCCGGCGCCGAGGACGAGCTGTTCGCCGAACTCGCGCTCACCGAGCAGGAAGCCGCCGACGCCGACCGCCACGGACTGCACCCGCGGCTGCTGGCGGGCCTGACCGACCTGATCGCGGAACTCACGGCCGGGGAACCCGTTCACTTCGCCGGCGTCACCCGGTACGCCACCGGCGCCACCGAACTCCGCGCCCGACTGACCCGCTCGGGCCCCGACACCGTCACCGTGCTCCTCTCGGACCCGGCGGGCGAACCCGTACTCGCGGTGGACCAGGTCCGGGTGCGTCAGGGCCGCTCCGCCGACCGCCGGGCCGTGACCGCCTCCGCCACCGCCCCCGACGGGCTCTACCGGCTGACCTGGACGCCGGTCACGGAAACCGCCCCGGAACCGGGCGCCACCTGGGCCGTGGTGGGCGCCGCCACGGACGCCCTCGCCAAGGCCCTCGCCGACCGGGGCGCCGATGTGGAGACCCATCAGGACCTCGCCTCCCTCGACCGCGCCGTGGACCTCGTCGTCCTCGCCGTGGACACCGAACGGGGCGACGACCCCGTCGAGTCCGTACGGCACACCACTCACCGCACCCTGGAGCAGGTCAAGGAGCTGCTCGCGGACGGGCGGCTCGCCGGCGCCAGGTTCGTCTTCGTCACCAAGGCGGCCGTCGCCGCCGGGGAAGCCGGAGCCGTCGGAAAAGCCGGAGCCGTCGGGGAGCCCACGCCGGTCGATCCGGCGCAGGCGGCGGCCCGCGGGCTGCTGCTGTCCGCGCAGGCGGAGCACCCGGACCGGTTCGTGCTCGCCGACCTCGGCGGGCGGGACGCCGGCGCCGAGCTGCTGGCCGCGGCCGTCGGCACCGCCCTGGCCGAGGACGAACCGCAACTCGCCGTCCGCGACGGACGGTTGCTCATCCCCCGGCTGACCCGGGTCACCGAACGGCCCGAGCCCACCACCGAGCCCGCGAGGGCGTCGGACGCGCCCGGCACCGTGCTGGTCACCGGTGCGAGCGGCGGCATCGGCACCGAGATCGTGCGGCATCTGGCGGGCGCCCACGGCGTCCGCAGGCTGCTGCTGCTCAGCCGGAAGGGACCGGACGACCCGCGCGCGGCCGAACTGGTCCGGGAACTCGCCCGGTCCGGCGCCGAGGCGACCCTCGTGGCCTGCGACACCGCGGACCGCACGGCCCTCGCCGCGGTCCTGGCCGACGTCCCCGCCGAGCACCCGGTGACCGCCGTCGTGCACATCGCCGGGGTCGTCGACGACGGCGTGCTCACCACCCTCACCCCGGAGCGGGTCGACACCGTGCTGCGGCCCAAGGTCGACGCGGCGCAGCACCTGCACGAGCTGACCGCCGGACTGGACCTGACCCACTTCGTGCTCTTCTCCTCCGGCGTCGGCACCTTCGGCGGTGCCGGACAGGCCAACTACGCCGCCGCCAACGCCTTCCTGGACGCCCTCGCCCACCACAGGCGGGCGGCCGGCCTTCCGGCGACCTCGCTCGCCTGGGGCCTGTGGGAGACCGCCGCCGGTATGTCCGCCGACCTGTCCGACGTGGACCGGCGGCGGCTGGACCGGTCCGGTGTCCTCGCCCTCACCGCGCGCCAGGGGCTCGCACTGTTCGACGCGGCCTGGCACTCCGACGCGGCGACTCTCGTCCCCATGGGCCTCGACCCGGCCGTACTGCGCCGCAAGGCGGCCGAGTCGACGCTGCCCGCCGCCTTCCGCGGGCTGGTGCGGACACCGCTACGGCGGGCCGCGGCGGCCGGCGCGCGAACGGCGGGGGAGTCCTTCGCGCAGACGCTGGCCGGGCAGTCGGAGAGCGGGCGCCGCAAGCTGCTTCTCGAACTGATCCAACGGCATGTGGCCACCGTGCTCAACTACTCCGCCGACGCGCCCTTCGACGCGAAACTCCCCTTCCGGGAGCTGGGCTTCGACTCGCTCACCGCGGTCGAGCTGCGCAACGCCCTGATCGCCGCGACCGGCGTCCAGCTCTCCGCCGCGCTGGTCTTCGACCACCCCACGGCGACCGCCCTCGCCGAGCACCTGGAAGGCAAGGTGCTGCGGTCCGTCGCTGGGGCGCCGCTGCCGGTGCTCACCCAGCTCGACCAGCTGGAGGCCGCGCTCGCGGGCGGCCCGGCCAGGGCCGCCGACCGCGAACAGATCGCCGCCCGGCTGCACACCCTGGCCGCCGCCTGGACCGCCGACGACCACAGTGCCGACGACGCCGACGGCACCGACATCACCAGCAAGCTCGATTCCGCCACGGATGAAGAGCTTTTCGACTTCATCAACGCGGAACTCGGAGAGGACTGAACCCCGATGGCCAACGAGCAACAGCTGCGTGACTACCTCAAGCGGGTCAGCGCGGACCTGCACCGCACCCGCCGGCGCGTCACCGAACTGGAGTCCCGGAGCGTCGAACCCATCGCGATCGTCGGCATGGCCTGCCGCTATCCCGGCGGGGTGACCTCGCCCGAGGACCTGTGGCGGCTGGTGGCCGAGGAGACCGACGCCGTCGGCCCCTTCCCCACCGACCGGGGCTGGGACCTGGACGCCCTCCAGCACCCCGACCCCGACCACCCGGGCACCTGCTACGCCACCGCGGGCGGGTTCGTCGACGACATCGCCTCCTTCGACGCGGCGTTCTTCGGTATCTCCCCGCGCGAGGCCCAGGCCATGGACCCCCAGCAGCGGCTGCTCCTGGAGACCTCCTGGGAGGCGCTGGAACAAGCGGGCCTCGACGTCCAGGCGCTGCGCGGCACCCGTACCGGGGTGTTCGCCGGACTCAATCAGCAGGACTACGGCACCCTGCTGGCCGCCTCCCGGGACGGGCTGGACGGCTACGGCGCGACCGGCACCTCCAACAGCGTGCTGTCCGGCCGGGTCTCCTACGTCCTGGGCCTGGAGGGACCCGCGGTCACCGTCGACACCGCCTGCTCCTCCTCCCTGGTGGCCCTGCACCTCGCCGCCCAGGCGCTCCGCGGCGGCGAGTGCGACCTCGCCCTGGCCGGCGGCGCGACCACCCTGTCCACCTCCGCGGTCCATGTCGCCCTGTCCGCGCAGCGGGCGCTGTCGCCCGACGGCCGCTCCAAGGCGTTCTCCGCGGACGCCGACGGCGCCGGCTGGAGCGAGGGCGTCGGCGTCCTCGCCGTCGAGCGGCTCTCCGACGCCCGCCGTCACGGCCACCGGGTGCTGGCGGTGCTGCGCGGCTCGGCCGTCAACCAGGACGGCGCCTCCAACGGGCTGACCGCGCCCAACGGCCCCTCCCAGCAGCGGGTCATCCGCCAGGCGCTGGCCAACGCGGGCGTGTCGCCCGGCGAGGTGGACCTCGTCGAGGCGCATGGCACCGGTACCAGTCTCGGCGACCCCATCGAGGCCGACGCGCTGCTGGCCACCTACGGCAGGGCCAGGACCGCCGACCGGCCGCTGTGGCTGGGTTCGCTGAAGTCGAACATCGGGCACAGCGGTGCCGCGGCCGGTGTCGGCGGGGTGATCAAGGCGGTGCAGGCGCTGCGGCACCGGGTGCTGCCCCGGACCCTGCACGCCGAGGAGCCCACCCCGAACGTCGACTGGTCGGCGGGCGCCGTCGAGCTCCTGAACGAGGCCCGCGACTGGCCCGCCTCCGACACACCCCGGCTGGCCGCCGTCTCCTCCTTCGGCATCAGCGGCACCAACGCCCACGTCATCCTCGAAGAGGCCCCCGAACAGGAGGCGGAGCACGAAGAGGCGCCCGGGACAGCCGTCCCGCCGCTGCTGCCCTGGGTGCTCTCCGCCCGCGGCGAGCAGGCGCTGCGCGGCCAGGCCCGGGCCCTGCGCGAGCGGCTGCTGGCCCGGCCCGAGGTGAGCGACGCCGATGTGGCGCTCTCCCTCGCCACCACCCGCACCGGTCTTGAGCACCGGGCCGCGGTGCTCGCCGCCGACCGGGACGGCTTCCTCGACGCCCTGGACGCGCTCGCCGCCGACCGCCCGGCCGAGGGCGTGCTGCGCGGCAGCCCCGCCGAGGGCAAGGTCGTCTTCGTCTTCCCCGGTCAGGGCTCGCAGTGGACCGGTATGGCCCGTGAACTCCTCGACACCTCACCGGTGTTCGCGGCCAAGGCCACCGAATGCGCGGCGGCGATCGAGGAGTTCGTGGACTGGAACCTCCTCGACGTGCTGCGCGACAAGCCCGGCGCCGCCTCCATGGACCGCATCGAGGTCATCCAGCCCGTGCTGTTCACCGTCATGGTGTCGCTGGCCGAACTGTGGCGCTCCTACGGCGTGCGGCCGGACGCCGTCGTCGGCAGCTCACAGGGCGAGATCGCCGCCGCCCATGTCGCCGGCGGCCTCAGCCTGGCGGACGCGGCCCGGGTGATCTGCCTGCGCAGCCAGTTGCTGGCGGACACCCTCGTCGGCAAGGGCGCCGTGGCCTCCGTCGCCCTGCCCGCCGACGAGGTGCGCGAGCGGCTGACCCGCTGGACGGACCGGCTGTCCGTGGCCGGTGTCAACGGCCCCCGCATCGTGGCCGTCGCCGGGGACTCCGAGGCGCTGGAGGAGTTCGTCGCCGAGTGCGTCCGCGACGAGGTGCGCGCCAGGATCGTCGCCGCCACCGTGCCGACGCACTGCCCCCTCGTCGACCCGCTGCGCGACCGAATGCTCGCCCTCCTCGCCCCGGTACGCCCGCGCACCGGGACCGTGCCGCTGTACTCGACGGTGACCGGCGGCCTCCTCGACACCGCCGTCATGGACGCCGGGTACTGGTACGACAACACCCGTGCGCCCGTCCTGTTCGAACCGGTCGTGCGCGCCCTGCTCGACGACGGCCACAGCGCGTTCGTCGAGTCCAGCGCCCATCCGGTGCTCGCCATGGGCGTCGAGCAGACCGTCGACGCGGCCGGCGCGCCCGCCGTCGTCGTGGAGTCCCTGCGTCGTGAGGAGGGCGGCCTCGGCCGGATGCTGACCTCGCTGGCCAAGGCGCACCTCGGCGGTGTACGCGTCGACTGGCCCGCGGCGTTCGCGGGCACCGGCGCCCGTACCGTGGAACTGCCCACCTACGCCTTCCAGCGCACCCGGTACTGGGCCGAGGCCGCCGACCGCACCGGCGACGTCGGCTCGGTCGGACTGTCCTCGGTCGACCACCCGCTGCTCGGCGCCCTGGTCCGGATGGCCGACGGCGACGGCGCGGTCCTCACCGGCCGGCTGTCCCTGACCGCGCAGCGCTGGCTGGCCGGGCACGGCGTCGCCGACCGGATCATCTTCCCGGGCACCGGGTTCGTGGAGCTGGCCGTGCTCGCCGGGGACCAGGTCGGCTGCGGGCGGATCGAGGAACTCACCCTGCACACCCCGCTCGTCGTGCCCGCCACCGGCGCGGTCGTCGTCCAGGCGCATGTGGAGGCGCCCGACGAGAGTGGCGCCCGCCCGGTCGGCGTGTACTCCCGGCCCGACGACGCCACCGCCGACACGGTCTGGACCCGGCACGCCTCCGGCCTCCTGACCGCGGACGCCGTGGACGCCGCCGGCCCGGACGCCGCGGCCGAGGGGCCGGCCGGCAGCTGGCCGCCCGAGGGCGCCGAGGCCGTGGACATCACCGGCCTCTACGACCGGATGGCCGCCGCCGGCTACCAGTACGGGCCCGAGTTCCGCGGCCTGAGCCGGGTGTGGCACCTCGACGGCGAGATCTACGCCGAGGTGGCCCTCCCCGCCGACCAGCACTCCACGGCGGAGCGCTTCGGTCTGCACCCCGCCCTCTTCGACGCCGCCCTGCACTCCATGTTCACCTGGGAGGGCGACGACGGCGGCGGAGTCGGCATGCCGTTCTCCTGGGCCGGGGTGCGGCTGCACGCCACCGGCTGCGCCCGGCTGCGGGTACGGCTCGCCCGGCGCGGCGACAACGAGTTCACGCTCACCCTCGCCGACGAGGCCGGCGACCCGGTCGTCTCGGTCGACTCCCTCGTGGTCCGCCGGATGACCGAGTCCGCGCTGAACACCGTCCGCACCGACACCCTGCACCTCCTCGACTGGAAGACCGTGCGGTCGCAGGAGACGCCGGCCGGGACCCGCCGGGTCCTGCTGGGCGCCGACCCGCTCGGTCTCACCACCGCCCTGCCGGGCGCCGAGCGGGTCGCGGATGTCGCGGAACTCGCCGCGCTCGTGGCCGCGGACACCGGCGCGGTCACCGCGCTGCTGTCGGTCGCCGGTGACCCGGGCCCGGGGGACGACTCCGTCGAACGGCTCGGCGACCCGGTCGTCGACACCGTCGCCCTGATCCAGGCCTGGATCACCGACGAACGGCTCGACGACACCCGGCTCGTCGTGGTCACCCGCGGCGCGGTGGCCACCGCGGCCGGCGAGGACGTCACCGACCTCGCCGCGGCCGGCGTCTGGGGCCTGCTGCGCTCCGCCCAGAACGAGCACCCCGGACGCTTCGCCCTCCTCGACCTCGACACCACCGAGGCGTCCGCCGCCGCGCTCGGCCAGGCGCTGGACTCCCCGCAGGAGCAACTCGCCCTGCGCGCGGGCGCCGTGCGCGGCCCGAGCCTGACCCGCTGGGACCCGGCCGGCACCATCCTGGCACCGGCGGGGGAGAGCGCCTGGCTGCTGGAGAACACCCGGCCAGGCACCATCGAGGGCCTGACGGCCGTCCCCCGCCCGGAGCTGCTCGGCCCGCTCGAACCCCGGCAGGTACGGATCGCCGTCCGTGCCGCCGGCGTCAACTTCAAGGACGTCGTCGTCGCCCTCGACCTGGTGCCCGGACTGACCGGGCTCGGCGGCGAGACCGCGGGCGTCGTCACCGGCGTCGGCGCGGACGTCACCCACCACCGCGTCGGCGACCGGGTGTTCGGCCTGTCCACCGAGGTCTTCGGCCCGGTGACCGTCGCCGACGAACGCACCGTCCACCGCATCCCCGACGGCTGGACGTTCGAGGAGGCCGCCTCCGTCTCCGTCGCCTATCTGACCGCGTACTACGGACTCGTCGACCTCGGCGGGCTGCGCCCCGGGCAGAACGTCCTCGTGCACGCCGGGGCCGGCGGCGTCGGCAGCGCCGCCGTCCAGCTCGCCCGCCACCTCGGCGCCGACGTCTACGCCACGGCCAGCCCCGGCAAGTGGGACGCCCTGCGCGCCCACGGCCTGGACGGCGCGCACATCGCCAACTCGCGCACCCTCGACTTCGAGCAGTGGTTCCTGCAGTCCACCGACGGCCACGGCATGGACATCGTCCTCGACTGCCTGGCCGGCGAGTTCGTCGACGCGGGCCTCAGGCTGCTGCCGCGCGGCGGACGCTTCCTGGAGATGGGCAAGACCGACAAGCGCGACCCCGCCGCCGTCGCCGCCGCCCACCCGGGCGTCGCCTACCAGGCGTACGACCTGCCCGAGGCCGGGCTCGACCGCATCCACGAGATGCTGCTCACCCTCACCGAGCTGTTCGAGAGCGGCGTCCTGCGGCCCCCGCACCTCAACACCTGGGACATCCGCGACGCCCGCGCCGCCTTCCGGGCGCTGAGTCAGGCCGCGCTCGTCGGCAAAGCGGTCCTCACCCTCCCCGGCGACCCGTTCCCCGCGCACGGCACGGTCCTGATCACCGGCGGCACCGGCATGCTCGGCGCGCTCCTCGCCCGCCACCTGGTCACCGGACACGGTGTGCGCAGCCTGCTGCTCACCAGCCGGCGCGGCGCCGACGCGCCCGGCGCCGCCGCACTCGCCGCGGAGCTCACCGAGGCCGGCGCCCATGTCACCCTCGCCGCCTGCGACATCGCCGACCGCGGCCAGCTCGCCGCCCTGCTCGCGGACATCCCCGCCGAACGCCCCCTCACCGCCGTCCTGCACACCGCGGCGGCCCTCGACGACGGGCTCATCGAGTCCCTGACCCCCGAACGGGTCCTGGACGTGCTGCGCCCCAAGGCGGCCGGTGCGGTCAACCTGCACGAGCTCACCCGCGACCTCGACCTCGGCGCCTTCGTGCTGTTCTCGTCCATGGCGGGCACCCTGGGCGCCCCCGGCCAGGCCAACTACGCGGCGGCCAACGCGATGCTCGACGCCCTCGCCGCCCACCGGCGCGCCCAGGGACTGCCCGGACTCTCCCTCGCCTGGGGCTTCTGGGCCCAGCGCAGCGAGATGTCCGGCCACCTCGACGAGCGCGACATGCAGCGCATGAGCCGCGGCGGCATCGTGCCCATGACCAGCGACGAGGGCCTCGCCGCCTTCGACCTGGCCTGCCGCACCGACCGCGCCCAGTTCGTCCCCGCCAAGCTCAACCCCGCCGCCCTCGCCGGCACGACCGGCCGCGTCCCGCCCATCATGCGGGCACTGGTGCCCACGGCGGCGGCCCGCAGGACCGGGCGCCGCGCCGCGGACACCGACGGCGGTTCGCTGCGCGAGCGGCTGATCCCGCTCACCGGCACCGAACGGATGCGGATCCTGAACCAGCTGGTCCGCTCGCACGCCGCCACCGTCCTCGGCCACGCCGACCCGGACGCCGTCGGCTCGACATCGCCGTTCCGCGAACTCGGCTTCGACTCGCTGACCGCCGTCGAGTTCCGTAACCGGCTCACCGGCGCGGTCGGCTTCCGGCTGCCCGTCACCGTCGTCTTCGACCACCCGACCCCCGGCGAGCTCGCCGACTTCCTCGCCGCCGAACTCCTCGACGGCCTGGACGAGCCCACGACCGCCCCCGCCGCGGCCCGTACCGCCCCCGCCGCCGTCGCCCGCACCGACGACGAGCCCCTCGTCGTCGTCGGCATGGCCTGCCGCTACCCGGGCGGCGTCAGCTCCCCGGACGACCTGTGGGACCTCTGCCTGGAGGAGCGCGACGCCATCTCCGGCTTCCCCGTCGACCGCGGCTGGACCGACACCGCGCCCGCCGACGGCTCCGTGCCGCAGCAGGGCGGATTCCTCGACCGCGTCGCGGACTTCGACCCCGGCTTCTTCGGCATCTCCCCCCGCGAGGCCCTCACCATGGACCCCCAGCAGCGGCTGCTGCTGGAAACCTCCTGGGAGGCACTCGAACGCGCCGGCATCGCCCCGGCCACCCTGCGCGGCAGCCGCACCGGCGTCTTCGTCGGCGCCGCCGCCTCCGGCTACACCGGCCTGTTCCGGCGCGGCTCGCAGGCCCTCGCCGGCTACGGCGTGACCGGCGCCTCCACCAGCGTGGTGTCCGGCCGCGTCGCCTATGTGCTCGGCCTGGAAGGGCCGGCCGTCACGGTCGACACGGCCTGCTCGTCCTCGCTGGTCGCCCTGCACACCGCCGCCCAGTCGCTGCGCGACGGCACCTGCGATCTCGCCCTGGCCGGCGGGGTCGCCGTGATGACCAGCCCGTTCCTCTTCGACGACTTCGCCAAGCAGGGAGGGCTCTCGCCCGACGGCCGCTGCAAGGCCTTCGCGGCCGGCGCCGACGGCACCGGCTGGGCCGAGGGCACCGGCATGATCCTCCTCGAACGGCTCTCCGACGCCCGCCGCCACGGCCACCAGGTGCTGGCGGTGCTGCGCGGCTCGGCCGTCAACCAGGACGGCGCGTCCAACGGCCTCACCGCGCCCAACGGCCCCTCGCAGCAGCGGGTCATCCGCCAGGCACTCGACCGGGCCGGGCTGACCCCCGAGGACGTCGACGCCGTCGAGGCGCACGGCACCGGCACCACCCTCGGCGACCCCATCGAGGCCCAGGCCATCCTGGCCGCCTACGGACGCGACCGGGACCCGGACCGGCCGCTGCTGCTCGGCTCCCTCAAGTCCAACATCGGGCACAGCCAGGCCGCCGCCGGCATCGGTGGAGTCATCAAGACCGTGCAGGCCCTGCGGCACGGTGTGCTGCCCCGCACCCTGCACATCGACGAGCCGACCCCGCACGTCGACTGGACCTCGGGCGGCGTCGAGCTGCTCACCGAGACCCGCCCGTGGCCGCGGACCGACCGCCCCCGCCGGGCGGGCGTGTCCTCGTTCGGCGTCAGCGGCACCAACGCCCACATCATCCTCGAACAGGCCGTCGAGCCCGAGCCCGCGGCCACCGACCCGACGCCCCTGCCCGTCACCCCGTGGCTGCTGTCCGGGCACGACGAAAGCGCCCTGCGCGCCCAGGCCGAAACCCTCCTGACCTGGCTGCGGGACCGGCCGCAGGGCACGGTCGCCGACGTCGGCCACGCGCTGGCCACCAGGCGCGCCGCCCTCGAACACCGGGCCGCGCTGTCCGTCACCGACCGGGACCAGGCACTGTCCACGCTCGCCGAGTTCGCCGCCGGACACACCCCCGAAGGGCTGCTGCGAGGCACCGCGGGCGAAGGCGGTCTCGCCCTGCTGTTCGCCGGGCAGGGCTCCCAGCGGCCCGGCATGGGACGCGAACTGTACGAGGCGTTCCCCGCGTTCGCCCGCGCCTTCGACGAGACCTGCGCCCACCTCGACCCGCTGCTCGGACGGCCGCTGCGCGACACCGTGTTCACCGCCGGGCCGGCCGAACTCGACCGCACCGCGGTCACCCAGCCCGCCCTGTTCGCCCTCGAAACGGCCCTGTTCCGGCTGCTCGCCTCCTGGGGCGTAACCCCCGACTACGTCCTCGGCCACTCCGTCGGCGAGATCGCCGCCGCCCACGCGGCAGGCGCCCTGGACCTCGCCGACGCCGCCCGGCTCGTCGTCGCCCGCGGCCGGCTGATGCAGGCCCTGCCGGCCGGCGGCGCGATGCTCGCCGTCCAGACCGGGGAGACGGAGGCGCGCGCCGCGCTCACCGAGGTGCTCGGCGACCACGCCGACGCCGTGGACCTCGCGGCCGTCAACGGCCCCCGTTCGGTGGTGTTCTCCGGCACGGCCGAGGCCGTGGAGTCGCTCGCCGCGCACTTCACCGAGCAGGGCCGCCGCACCCGGCGGCTCGACGTCAGCCACGCCTTCCACTCGCCGCTCATGGAACCGATGCTCGCGGAGTTCGGCGAACTGGTCGCCGCACTGGACTTCGCCGCGCCCCGCGTCCCGGTCGTCTCCAACCTCACCGGAGCCGTCCTCGGCGCCGACGAGATCGCCGACCCGGCGTACTGGGTGCGGCACGCCCGGCACACGGTCCGCTTCGCCGACGGCGTCGCCGCCCTCGCCGACGCGGGCGTCACCGGCTTCCTGGAACTGGGCCCCGACGCCACCCTCACCACCATGGCCGAGGACTGCTTCGACACCGCCCCCGCCGGCGTGTTCACCTCGCTCCTGCGCCGCGACGCGTCCGAACCCGCCACCCTGCTGACCGCCCTGGCCCGCGCCCATGTGCACGGCGTCACCGTCGACTGGGACGCCGTCCTCGACGGCACCGGCGCCCGCTGGACCGACCTGCCCACCTACTCCTTCCAGCGGGCCCCCTACTGGCCCGCCGAGTCCACCGCCGAGCGCGGCGACCTCTCCGCCGCCGGCCTCGACGACACCGGGCACCCCCTGCTCGGCGCGATGGTCAGCGCCGCCTCCGGCGGCGACGTCCTGTTCACCGGCGAACTCTCCCTGGCCGCCCAGCCCTGGCTGGCCGACCACCGCATCCTGGACGCCGTCCTGTTCCCCGGCACCGGCTTCCTCGAACTCGCCCTCTGGGCGGGCGGCCGGCTGGACGCCGCCACCCTGGAGGAACTCGTCGTCCACCGCCCGCTGCTCCTGCCCGAGCACGGCGGCGTCACCGTCCAGGTCGTCGTCGGCGAGGCCACGGACGACGACCGCAGGCCGGTCGCCGTCTACTCCCGCCCCGCGGGCGCCGCCGACTGGACCCGGCACGCGGAGGGCCACCTCGCGGCCACCCCCGTCCCCCACCCCGAAGCCCCGCCCGCGCTCTGGCCGCCGCAGGGCGCCGAACCCGTACCGCTCGACGCGCTCTACGCCGACCTGGCCGCCGCGGGCACCGCCTACGGCCCGGTGTTCCAAGGCCTCACCGCCGCATGGCGGCACGGCGACGAGGTCTACGCCGACGTCACACTGCCCGAGCGGGCGGCCGACGACGCCCGGTCCTTCGGCGTCCACCCCGCCCTGCTGGACGCCGCCCTGCACACGCTCGCCTTCCTGCCCGCCGCCGACCGCGGCAACGGCCCGTTCCTGCCGTTCGCCTGGCGCGATGTCGCCGTACCCGCCCCCGGCGCCACCGCCTGCCGGATCCGGCTCGCCACGGGCCCCGGCACGGACGAGGTGACCGCCACCCTCTGGGACGGCGACGGACGCCCCCTCGTGACCGTCGGCGGACTCAGCCTGCGCACCGTCTCCCGCGCCCAGCTCGGCTCGTCCGTGGCCGCGTCCTCCCTGTTCCGCCTGGACTGGACGGCCGCCGCCCGGCCGGCGACCGCGGGCGCCCCGGCCATCCGCTGGGCCCTGCTCGGCCCCGACGCCCTCCAGGACCCCGAGGTCGACCACTACCCGGACCTCGCCGCCCTGCGCCGGCACCTCGCCGACGGCGGCGCCGCCCCCGACCAGGTCCTCCTGGCCTGCGCCCCGACCACCGCGGCCATCGACCCGACGGCCGCACGCACCGCCGTGCACACGGCCCTGGACACCCTGCGCACCTGGGTCGAGGACGAACACTTCGTCAAGAGCCGACTCGTGCTGTGCACCCGGGGCGCGGTCGAGGCCCTCCCAGGCGAAGGCATCGGCGACCTGGCGCACAGCGCCATCTGGGGCCTGGCCCGCAGCGCGCAGCTCGAACACCCCGACCGCCTGGTCCTGGTGGACCTCGACGCCGACACCACAACGGAGGACCTCACCCGGTCCCAGATCCTGGCCCGCACCGAGACCACGGAAGCGGCCCAGTTCGCGATCCGCGGCGACCTGACCCTCGTACCGGCCGTCGCCCGCCACACCGAACAGGAGACCGCGCCGGCCGGCACGGCCCCGGCCGGCCCCTGGCCGACCGAGGGCACCACCCTGATCACCGGCGCCGGCGGCATGATCGGCGGACTGCTCGCCCGCCACCTCGTCCACCAGCACGGCGTACGCGACCTCCTGCTCCTCGGCCGCCGAGGAGAGGAGACCCCCGGCATGGCCGAACTCCGCGGCGAACTCGCCGAGTCGGGAGCCGACGTCCACATAGCCGCCTGCGACGCGGCCGACCGGGACGCCCTGGCCGCCGTACTCGACCGGATCCCGGCCACCGCGCCCCTGACGGCCGTCGTGCACGCCGCGGGCGTCGTCGACGACGGCATGCTCGGCACGCTCACCGACGACCAGGTCGACCGGGTGCTCCGCCCCAAGATCGACGCCGTGGCGAACCTGCACGACCTCACCGCACCGCTCGGCCTGCGCGCCTTCGTCGTCTGCTCCTCCCTCGCCGGCGCTCTCGGCGGCGGCGGCCAGTCCGCCTACGCCGCCGCCAACGCCTACCTCGACGCCCTGTGCCTGCGCCGACGGGCCGAGGGCCGGCCCGCCCTCTCGCTCGCCTGGGGCCCCTGGGAGAGCAGCACCGGCATGACCGCCCAACTCGCCGCCGCCGACCTGCGCCGCATCGCCCGCGCGGGCATGCTGCCCCTCACCCCCGACGACGGACTCGCCCTCTTCGACGCGGCCCACGCGAGCGGCGAACCCGTGCTGCTGCCCTTCCGCTTCGAACCCGGCGGCCTCTCCACCACCGACCGGGCGGCCCTGCCCGCCGCCCTGCGCACCCTGGCGCCCCCGCCCCGACGCCGCACCGGCGACCCCGGGGGCCTCACCGGGCTCCGCGACCGGCTGCGCCCGCTGTCCCCGGACGACCGGGTCGGCGCCCTGGAGAACCTCGTACGCACCGAGGTCGCCTCGGTCCTCGCCCTGCCGTCGGCGGACGCGGTACCGGTCACCAGGGCGTTCAAGAGCCTCGGCTTCGACTCCCTGATGGCCGTCGACCTCCGCAACCGGCTCAGCGCCCTCACCGGCGTACGGCTCTCCGCGACCCTCGTCTTCGACCACCCCAACACCCGGGCGCTGGCCGCCCGTCTGCTCACCGGAATGGAACTGGACGCCGCCACCGCCACCGACCCCGCCCTCGACGCCCTGCGCGAACTGGAGAGCGCGCTCCGCACGTCAGCCCCGGCCGCCGAGGACCGCGGGCCGCTGACCACCCGTCTACGGGTACTCCTGGCGGCCCTGGAGGAGACCGTGGAAGCCACCGACACCGAGAACGAGGACGGCCCCGTGAACCTCGACTCGGTGAGCGCCGAGGAACTCGTCACCCTGCTCGGAGACGAGTTCGGCCTGTCGTGAAACGCGGCCCCTACCCGGGCCGACAGGCCCAGAACTTAGGGGTGCTCGCGGTCCTGATCTGGGGCCGGGATCCAGCTCCCGGCCCCATAGCCTGAAAAACAGGCCTGTCCTTGCGCATTGACGAATCACGTGAGTGGGAGTTGAGCATGAGCAGTTCCATGTCGGAGGTCGTCGACGCGCTGCGGGCCTCGCTGCTGGAGAACGAGCGGCTGCGCACCCAGAACCAGCGGCTCAGCGCGGCCTCCTCGGAGCCCCTGGCCATCGTGGGCATCGGCTGCCGCTACCCCGGCGGCGTCCGCGACACCGACGGTCTGTGGCAGCTCATCACCGAAGGCCGCGACGCCATGTCGGGCTTCCCCGTCGACCGCGGCTGGGAGAACTGGGACGTCCCCGCCGCCAAGACCGGCGCCTTCCTCCACGACGCGGGCGACTTCGACCCCGCCTTCTTCCGGATCTCGCCGCGCGAGGCGATGGCCATGGACCCCCAGCAGCGGCTGCTCCTGGAGACCTCCTGGGAAGCCCTGGAACGCGCCGGCATCGCCCCGAGCACGCTCAAGGGCAGCCGCACCGGCGTCTTCGTCGGCGGCGCACCGCAGGAGTACGGCGCGCTGGTGATGAACTCGGCCGAGGGCGCGGGAGGTTACGCACTCACCGGCGCCCCCGGCAGCGTCCTGTCCGGCCGTATCTCCTACGTGCTCGGCCTGGAGGGCCCCGCCGTCACGGTGGACACGGCGTGCTCCTCCTCCCTCGTCGCCCTGCACCTCGCGATCAAGTCACTGCGCACCGGCGAATGCGACCTGGCCCTGGCCGGCGGCGTGCTCGTCCTCATCACCCCCTCGATCTTCGCCGAGTTCTCGGCGACCGGCGGATCGGCCGGCGACGGCCGCTGCAAGGCGTTCTCCTCGGACGCGGACGGCACCGGCTGGGGCGAGGGCGCCGGCGTCCTCGCCCTCCAGCGCCTGTCCGACGCCCGCCGCGACGGCAACCCCGTCCTCGCCGTGATCCGCGGCTCCGCGGTGAACCAGGACGGTGCGTCGAACGGTCTGAGTGCGCCGAACGGCCCCTCGCAGCAGCGGGTGATCCGGCAGGCGGTCGCCAACGCCGGCCTGACCCTCGCCGACGTCGACCTGGTCGAGGCGCACGGCACCGGCACCACCCTCGGCGACCCCATCGAGGCCGAAGCGCTGCTCGCCACTTACGGCCAGGAACGGCACGACGGCCGACCCCTCTGGCTCGGCACCCTGAAGTCGAACATCGGCCACACCCAGGCCGCGGCCGGCATCTCCGGAGTGATCAAGGCCGTACTCGCCCTCCAGCACGGAGTGTTGCCCAAGACGCTGCACGTGGACGAGCCGACGCCCGAGGTCGACTGGTCGGCGGGCGCGGTGGAACTCCTGACGGAGGCACGGGACTGGCCGGAGACGGGACGCCCCCGGCGTGCGGGTGTGTCCTCGTTCGGGATCAGCGGCACCAACGCCCACGTCATCCTCGAACAGGCCCCGGAACCTGAGCCCATGGAGGAGCAGGGGGCCGAGGGGCGTCCCGCGCTGGAGGGCGGCCCGGTCCCGTGGGTGGTCTCGGCCCGCGGCGAGGCAGCACTGCGGGAACAGGCGGCACGACTGACCGCCCACCTGTCGCGCACGGCCGAACTGAGCCCGGCTGATGTGGCGTTCTCGTTGACGGGGACGCGGTCGGCGTTCGAACAGCGGGCGGTCGTCCTCGGGGGCGACCGGGAGGGGTTGTTGGCGGGGTTGCGGTCGGTGGCCGAGGGGGCGCCGGGGGCGGGTGTGGTGAGCGGGCGGGCGTCCGCTGACGGCGGTGTGGTCTTCGTGTTCCCCGGTCAGGGATCGCAGTGGGTGGGGATGGGGCGTGAGCTGTGGGACGCCTCGCCGGTGTTCGCGGCGCGGATGGAGGAGTGCGCGCAGGCGCTGAGCCCGTACGTGGACTGGTCGTTGCGGGATGTGGTGTTCCGGGACGGGGATGATCCGTTGTGGTCCCGGGTGGATGTGGTGCAGCCGGTGTTGTGGGCGGTGATGGTGTCGCTGGCGGCGGTGTGGCGGTCCTTCGGCGTGGAGCCAGCGGCGGTGGTGGGTCACTCGCAGGGTGAGGTGGCTGCCGCGTGTGTGGCGGGCGGGCTGTCGTTGGAGGACGGTGCGCGGGTGGTGGCGGTGCGTTCGCGTCTGGTGCTGGAGAAGTTGTCCGGCAAGGGCGGGATGGTGTCGGTGTCCCTGCCGGTCGCCGATGCGGAGGAGCGGCTGACGCGCTTCGAGGGCCGGATCGGGATCGCGGCGGTCAACGG
>NZ_JBFAZD010000017.1:0-192387 GCF_040681655.1 Streptomyces sp. NPDC051662 | reverse complement strand
TCAAGGCGATGGCCTGGGACCTGCGCAGCAATATGCAGGACGAGATCGACCGCTCGCTGCTGACGAGCCGGCTGAGCGACCAGCAGATCGATGACTTCATGCTGGACGGTGGCGGTGGCAATGGAGTGGCACTCCCGTGGCAGATCAGTGCCACTCCCCTGACCCGCAAAAACGCCCGCCGCCCGCGACCCGGTGTCAGGCGGGTACGGGCAGGCGGGGCTTCGGGGCTACTCCTACTTGTCTAGTTGCCGAGGAGGTCGCCGATGACGTCGCCCAATCCTCCGTCAGCATGGCCCAGCCGATTCCGCGTCGAGCGGTCCGCCGCTCGAACAGCTCGGACAGCTACCGCCGAAACGTTCTCCCCTCACCCGGAAGGCGGCCCCGGCGGTGTGCCCGGAGGAACGCCGGAATTCATGCCCTCGCGGGAGTCTCCGGGAGTCTTCAGCGGGCGGGCGCGTCCGAGCGCCGCGGCGCGGTGACGGCCTCCCACGCCCACATCGCGCGCTCCGCGAGCATCTCCAGGTCCTCGCGCGAGGCGCCGTCGCGGGCCTGGACGGACATGCCCTGGAGTACGGCGGTATAGAAGGAGGCGACGGCGTAGGTGTCGGTGCCCGGGGCCAGCTCCCCGTCGCGCACGCCCTGTTCCAGCCGTTCGGCCAGGTTGTCGATGCCGGCCTTCCGCAACCGGGCGAGATGGTCACGGACGGGTGCGTTGGACTCGGAGCAGTTCGTTGCGGCCAGCACGATCATGCAGCCGCCGGGCGTATCCGCCCCGGTGTACGCGTAAGCGTTCGCACGGAGCACGGCGTTGACGGCGGCGCGTGCCGTGGGCTCCTCGGTGAGCGCACGTGCCACGGCCTGGCCCGCGGTGGCTCCGTACAGCGCCACCGCCTCGCGGAACAGCTCCTCCTTCGAGCCGAACGCCGCGTACAGGCTGGGCGAGGCGATCCCCATGGCCGAGGTGAGGTCGGCCATGGACGTCGCCTCGTAACCAGTGGCCCAGAACACCTTCATCGCCCGTTCCAGAGCCGTGTCCCGGTCGAACCCTCTGGGGCGTCCGCGCGTGGTCACCTTCCCCACCTCTCCTCTCCCCGGCCTTTCTGTGTCATTCGTTCAATATATGCCTTGACCCGCCGGGCGCCTCCTTGAGATCCTTTCTGTGCCGATCGACACAGAAATCAGGGGATGGCATGAGCGAGTTGACGGGGAAGGCTGCGCTGATCACGGGCGGCAGCAGGGGCATCGGGGCGGCAATCGCCCGACGACTGGCCCGTGAGGGCGCGGATGTGGCGTTCACATACGTCAGCACCGCCGGAGAGGCGAAGGCCGCCGATGTGGTGGCCGACATCAAGGAGATCGGCCGGCGCGCGCTGGCGATACGGGCCGACGCGGCGGACGACGACGCCGCCGCGGACGCGGTGCGGCGGACGGCCGCCGAGTTCGGCCGGCTGGACATCCTCGTCAACAACGCGGGGATATTCACCAACGGGCCGATCGAGGACGTCACTCCGGAGGAGCTCGACAGCACCCTGGCCATCCATGTCCGCTCGGTGTTCCTCGCCTCGCAGGCCGCCGTTGAGTTCCTGCCGCGGGGCGGACGCATCATCAGCATCGGCAGCAACCTCGCCGACCACGCGCCCTTTCCCGGCATCGCGCTGTACGCCATGAGCAAGGCGGCGCTGAGCGGCTTCACCAGAGGACTGGCACGCGAACTCGGCCCGCGCGGCATCACCGCCAACGTCGTGCACCCCGGTTCGACCGACACGGACATGAACCCCGCCGACGGCTCCGGCGCCACCGCCCAAAGGGAGCTGACCGCGCTGGGCCGCTTCCTCGACCCGGACGACATCGCGGCCACCGTCGCGTTCCTCGCCGGCCCCGGCGGCCACAACATCACGGGCGCGGCACTGACCGTGGACGCGGGCACCAACGCGTAACGACACCGCCCGTCTCGGCATCCTGGGGAGCGGGCGACGGTCAGTCGCCGTACGGCGGGCCGACGCGACGGGGTTCGGACCCGGAGCAGCACACAAGAAAGGCCCTGACCGGCATTTCTGCTGGCCAGAGCCTCTGTTCCGGAGTGCCCCCGGCAGGATTCGAACCTGCGCACACGGCTCCGGAGAGCGTTCGCCGTTGGCGCAGCATCGCAGGTGGCAGCCTCAATCGGGCCCAAGCTCGTCTCTCCTGGCCGCGAATAGGCCGGGGCCTACTGCCTGTGCCTCCGCCAGGACCCATGCCTCTGCCGCTGCCATACCGTCCGCCACGATGGTGGGCCAGTGAGCGGAGCGCCCATGACGGGCTCGGCCACTTCGCGGCAGCAGCTAGCTCCCGATCGGCCACGACCTTCGAGTTCGGTCCGCTCACGCGGGAGCATCCGTGACGGCGGCGGTACGGCGGCCAACCTTCGACTGCGGTCATGCCCGGAGTGCTCGGCCACGCCTCCCCCACCCCTCCCGTAGCCAGCCCTTGAATGCGTCCGCAACGACTTATGCGGAGTTCGGCAGTGCGCCCGCCATGTAAACCGCCGGCCGATTCCGCCTGCCCGCTTCCCGCACTCGCCCTTCTCCACTTCCCCCCTTCGCCTCCCCTTCGCCTTGTGGGTTCTGGGGCTGGTCGTCGGTGGTGGGGCTGGGTGTCGTGGTGTGGGCGGTCTGCTGATGGTCCGTGGTCGGGGTGCCTGGTGGGCGGGTGTCCTGGCTGTGGTCCTGGTGTGGGCCGGTGGTCGTCCTCGGTCCGGCGAGTGGAGGGCGGGGCAAAGCGTGAAACGGATAACCCTGCGGCGACTACTGGTGGCGCGGGGCCGGGGGGCCGGGCGGAGCGGGCCGGAGGCAGGAGCGGCGCCCGAGTCCCCCGAGCCCGCGCCGGCCCGCGTGGCGGGCCGGTGGGGTGTGATCCGTAGCGGCGGCAGAATGCCGATTGCCCAACCGCGCCGGATGCCCGAAGGGCAAGAGACACCGAGCCCGCACCAGGGAAGGCCCCCGCCGAAGACACCCGCCCGGCCGGAGGCTTCCCCGCACACGCTGGGGCCCTCGTGCTCGCCGTCCCGACTCCTTCGTGGTCCTGGGCCTGCATCTCCCGAGAGGGACGCCACCATGCCCGACAGGTTCCGGAAGTAGCGGCCCCCTCACGCGGGAGCTCCCGAAGGCTTCCCCCTCCCCTCTCCCCGCCCGAAGGGTGGGGCTTGATGAGGTAGAGAAACCTGTAACAGCCCTGGCCTATCGACCCGTTCGTGGCTGTACGGAACCTGACGCCATCTTGTCGCTCGGCGCGGAAGCTGATCCCATCGCGAGGATACGACGTCGTCAATGGAGGTCAGGAATGGGCAACCTGGAGGTCCAGCCGTGGATGCGGTACGGGCATGATCGGCTCTACGTACGTGTCATTGGCGGTGACAACGTCGCCTGGTTCGACCGCAAGTCCGGGCACATCGAAATACTCGACGCAGCATACCGGGATCAGGTTCTGGATGCGCTGGCGCCTTATCTAGCCACTCCCGCATCTCTCACGCCCACTGAATTACGACCAACGGCGAATTCTCCCTTTCCGGCCCCAGATGACGACCTCGCGCTGAACAAACCGGGGGCACAGTTACTCCTGCGCCTGGAGGACTCTCCAACTTGGTTCACCCGACTGCTGATGCGCTTGCGGGGCCAGAAGGACGAGAGCACCTCGTGGCGAAAGGGACTCAGCGGGGAGGAGACCGTTGGCGCTGAGCTTAATCGACTCAAAGCCCGGGGTTGGATGGTCCTGCACTCCATCCCCCTGCCGAGTGGAGCGGACCTAGATCACTTACTGATTGGACCCGGTGGTGTCTTCTGCTTGAACACTAAGAACTTTTCCGATGCCCGGGTTTGGGTGGGGGACGACGTAGTGAAGGTCAATGGCGGTCCGGGTCGCCCCTACGTGCGGAAAAGTCGGCTTGAGGGCCATAAGGCATCGACGGCACTGACAAGGGCATGTGGGTTCCCTGTCTCAGTAACTCCCATACTGGTGTTCGTATCGCCAGCCAGGCTCGACATTGCCCCATCGCTGCATGATGTGCGTGCGATTAAGCATCGAGAACTCTCGTCCTTCCGGCAGCAAAGTGTTGTTCTTCACCCGGCGGGGATCGAATCCGTCTATGCCGTCGCGCGAAACCGCCGAACCTGGCTGAGCACGTGATCATCCCCACGAAGCTTCTGCGCTACTTGCTGCTCTTGTGGGTACGGTGATCCCATGAAGCTTGCTTCTGATGACAGTCGGGGGCGTTTTGCCTCGTCGCCGGTGGCACGGCTGGCGACTGCGGGCTCTGATGGCGCCCCTCATGCCGTCCCGATCACCTTCGCGATCAGTCACGACGTCCTGTTCTTCGCGATCGACCACAAGCCCAAGAGCACGTGGAACCTTCGCCGACTGCGGAACATCCGCGAGAACCCCCAAGTGTCCGTACTGGTCGACCACTACGCCGCTGACTGGTCAGAACTCTGGTGGGTTCGGGCCGATGGACGTGCGGAGATCTGGGAAGGCGGTCATGACCGGACCGAGGCGGTTGAGCTGTTGCGAGACAAGTACGAGCAGTACCGGGATCAGCCCCCCGCAGGGCCGATCGTCGCGATCCACGTTGACCAGTGGAGCGGGTGGGCCTTCACAGAGTGACGCTGTCGCTGGGGCCGCGTAAGCTGGCTTGCATAGCCAAGTCGAGGTGACCCGAGATGCCCGAAAGAGATCTTCCTACGTACAGGAGGATTGCCGACGACCTACGCACGTTGATCTTGTCAGGAGAGCTGGTTCCCGGCGAGAAGCTGCGGTCGGAGAATGAACTCAAAGATCAGTACGGCACGACGCGAGTGACTGTGCGAAAGGCACTGGCGCTACTCAAGGCGGACGGCCTCCTGATCAGCGAACAAGGTAGAGGCGTCTTCGTGCGCCCCCGCCCGAACGTCCAGATGCTCACCACGGGAGCGAACTTCCGGAAGCGCCGCGAGACCGGTGTCAGCAACTTCAACGCCGAAGCAGCGGCACAGGGCCTGCGTCCCGAACAGCGAATCCTGGGGGTCGAACGACTACCGGCCCCTGCGGAGGTCGCATCACTGCTCGGCGTTGACGACGGCACCACAGTCATCGTCCGCCGGCGCGCGTACTTCGTGAACGACGACCCTATGCAACTGGTTGACGGGTACTACCCGGCCGAACTGTTCGGCGGCACCGAGGTCGAAGAACCGCGCCGGATTCGCGGTGGCGTGAGTCGACTCATCGAAGACCCCGAAGGGCCCGTGGGGCAGCGGATCACCCAATTTGTTGAGGATCTTGAGATCCGCATGCCGAGTCCGGACGAGATCGAGGCGCTGAACATCCCGCCCGGCGTGCCCCTGGCCCGCGTCTTCCGCACTGCACACACCGCCGCAGGTCAGACGGTCGAAGTGCTCGATTCGCGCATCCCTTGCGACCGGCACGCGTTTCGGTACGTGATCGACGTGCCCTGACGTCTCGGCGCACGGAGCACACCAAGGAGGGCCTTCGGGTCCTCCTTTTTTCAACTGCCCACTTGCATATCCAAGTTGACGCCCCTACAGTGATGGCACAGCTTGGATATGCAAGCTGTTCGCGAGCGGAAAGGCTCAACTCTTCCGCTGGACAAGGGAGTTACCCATGCCGTCCTTCAAGATCGATGTTTCGACCGCTGTGGTGTTCGTGGCGACGGCGCCGACGCCGAAGCTGGTGAGCAAGCAGACCGGGGAGCGGGCTGTTGACCGGGAGACCGGCGCGGGGCTGTCCACGGTGGGCCTGCTGATCTCGGATGAGGGGGAGGGGAACCTCTACCAGGTGACCGTTCCGGAGACCGGTATCCCGGCGAATCTGTCCCCGGGTATGCCGGTGTCGGTGGTCGGCCTGCGGGCGCGGGACTGGGAGAACACGTTCAACGGGCAGACGCGGCACGGGATCAGCTTCCGTGCGGTCGCGATCACGGCGGGTGTCTGATCCCATGTCGGACCTGTCCACGCTGATAGAGGTGTCGGGGGCCGTGGCGGCTGCTGGTGGTCTCGGCTACGCGAAGGTTCACGCTCCTCGCGTGTACTGGTCGCTGGTGGGTCTGCCGGTCGCCCGGGTCCGGTTCGCGTCCTCGTACCGCTCGACCATGGATGTGTGCGGGCTGACGGTTCAGCCGTCCCGTCTGCGGGCGTTCATGGTCCGCACGGTGGCCCGCCGCCCGGATGTTCAGCCGGTCCCGCCGAAGGTGCGCCGGGTGCGGGGCTCGCTGACGGGGATGCGGGTGACGCTGCGGCTTCCGGCCGGTCTGGAGCCCGCTGACGTGGCCGCCGCCTCCGAGCGTCTGCGGCACGCGTGGGGCGTCCACTCCGTGAACGTGGTGGAGACCAAGCCCGGGTTCGTGGAACTGCGGATGACGGGCTACGACGTGCTGCGGCGGGTGCGGATGCCTCGCCGGGTCCCGTCCGGCCCGATGGTGGTACCGGTCGCGGTGCGCGAGGACGGCTCGGTGTTCGTCCGTGACTACCGCAAGGTTCCCCATGCCCTGACGCTGGGCGCGAATCAGTCGGGGAAGTCGATGTACCAGCGCAACTTGGTCAAGGGCCTTGCCCGGCTTCCGGTCGCGCTGGCGGGAATCGACTGCAAGCGGGGTGTTGAGCAGAACGGGTACGCGCCCCGGCTCTCCGCGCTGGCGACGACGCCGGACGACGCCGCCACGCTGGTTGACGTGCTGATCAGGGAGATGGAATCCCGCTTCGATCTGCTCAGCGAGCATGGCGTCTCGGACCTGTGGGGCCTGCCCGGCAAGGTGCGCCCGGTCCCGCTCGTGGTCCTGGTCGACGAGGTCTCGGAACTCTTCCTGATCGCATCGAAGAAGGATGAGGAGCGCCGCGAACGGCTCGTGACGGGCTTGATCCGTCTCGCGCAGATGTCCCGCGCGATCGGTATCTACCTGGAGGTCTGCGGGCAGCGCTTCGGCTCCGAATTGGGCAAGGGCGCCACGATGCTTCGTGCCCAGCTCACCGGGCGTGTGGTGCACCGGGTGAACGACAAGCAGACCGCCGAAATGGGCCTGGGGGACATCGCTCCGGATGCGGTGTCGGCGGTGACGCTGATCGCGCCGGACAGGCCCGGTGTGGCGGTGGCCGGTGACTCCTCGGGCGGCTGGTCCCGCATCCGCACCCCGGAAACCAGCCCGGAGGATGCCGTTGCCGTGTGTCGGCAGTACGCGCACCTGACCCCGGACATTCCGGCTCTGGCCCCGTTCCGCCCGGCCCTGCCCGACCCCGCACAGGCCCCGGCCTCGGCCGACGCATCCCCGCAGGTCAAACCGTTCCCGGTGACCGAGTAGCACCCCCGGCTCAACCCGGTCGGCGTGACCGCTTCACGCCAGGTCCCTACCCCGCCCATGCCTGAAACGGAAGGACACCAATGTTCTGCGAGCACTGCGGAGATCTCGACGGCCAAGAGACCGGCATCGATCACGACGAACGTGATTGCCCCTGGTACGGGCAGACGATCGAGCCGGATGAGGACGAGTGACCGCCATGGCTGCCAAGAGGACCACCATCCGCCGCACCACCAAGACCCCGGCCCCGGCGCCGGCCGACTGCGGGACATGCGGGGGCACCGGCACCGTCTCCTCGACGGTCCGCGTCGGCCGCAAGCGCCGCACCGTCGGCCACCAGGACGGCTTCTGCCTCGACTGCTTCGGCACCGGCACCGCCGCGTCCGCCTGACCACTGCCCCGGACGCCGGGCGGACCGCCGCTCTCCCCGCCCGGCCCCGGCTTCCCACACGACAAGAAAGGGATCTTCTGATGACGAAGCAGGAGGCCGAACGCACAGCGATTCTCACGGCCGGAGTCGTGATCCTCGCTCTGACCGCCGTGGCGTTCTGGCTGTCCTACGCACACCTGGCGGACGTGGCCAAGACCAACGGACTCGCCGCCTCTCCCGCCCGGACGTGGGCCTGGCCCGCGACCCTCGACCTGTTCATCGTGGCCGGTGAGGTACTGATGTTCCGCGCCGCGCTGCGGGGCGTGACCGACTGGTGGGCCATCGGCCTCACGGTCGCCGGATCCCTCGGCTCGATCGGCCTCAACGTCGCCGGAGTCGGCCCGGACGCGCCCATCCTGCACTACGTCGTGGCCGGTGTGCCTCCGTTCGCCGCGCTGCTGGCCTTCGGCGCGCTGATGCGACAAGTGCACCACCTGGTCACCCCTGCCGAGGACACGGCCCCCGCTCCGGCCATCGAACCGGAACCGGCGCCGGGGCCAGAGATCACCGTGGAACGTACCCCCGAGCCCGTTCCGGAGTTGCCACCCGCCCCGGTGCCGGAGCGCGCCCCGGTTCCGGCGGTCCCGGCGGTGACTGTGCCTCCGGCTCTGCTCGACCACGCGCGCAAGCTCGCCGACACCCACCACGCAGCGACCGGCGACCGGATCGACCCCGGCACCCTGCGCGTCCGGCTCGGTGTCCCGCCGCTGCTGGCCGACGCGATCGCCGCCCAACTCACCTGATCCGAAAGGAGGTTGACCTTCCATGCGTCCGAACCGCTTCCACGACGTGATCCGTATCGGTCCCGTCCAGGTCGGCACCCGCAACGACGGGCAGGGCCGCACGAAGCACACCGCCGCCTGCACGGCCCCCGGCTGCGGCTTCTCCGCCGACTACCGCGACCGGTCCGCCGCCGAACTCGCCGCCACCACCCACCGCTGCGCCCCCGGAACGAGGTGACCCGTCGTGCGCTACCCCGAAGACCAGCTCAACGCCGGACACATCCCCGCTGACCTCCTGGGACAGCTCCCGCCCGGCACCGACCCGGCCCGCATCGTTATCGTCCAGGCCGCGCCCCGCTCCTACACCGGGCCCATCTTGCTCACCCTCACGATCACGGGCGGTCTCGTCCTGGTCATCGTGATGATCGCCGTGACCCTCCACATCGCCGCCGCCGGGGCAGTCGCCGTTCTCTCGGCCACCGGGGGCGTGGGCCTCACGCTCAAGCGCTCCAAGCCCCGCAGCAAATGACGTCCGTCCCCGTCACGACCCCGCCGAAGGGAAATCCCGTCATGAACCTGTTCAGCCGCAAGCAGGAAGAGTCCACGCCCGCCGATCCGGCCATGGTCGAACTTGGCCGTGAGTACGCCATCGCCAAGCGCCACGGCGACCGCAAGACGGTTCGGGCCATCACACGCAAGCTCGGCACCGACGCTGTCTCGGACTCCGACCGCACCGCTTTTGACCAGGGCAAGGACGCGTACGACGCGATCCCGCCCGTGCCCACCTGGCGCCGCAACCGGCGCAGCAAGTAACCGGCCCCCGGGGCGGCCTCGGTCGCCAAACTTCCGCCGCCCCGGGCGCCATCACCCATCCGTGATCCGCAGACCCCGAAAGGGAGATCCCATCATGCCCCAGCACACCCCTGCCCGGACGCGTATCTGCCCGGACTGCGACGGTTTCCCGCTCGTCGCCATCACCACCGGCCAGCGCACCCCGGACGGTCGGCGCCAGACCCTGACCGCCACCTGCCACCCCTGCAACGGCAGCGGCCACATCCCCGCCGCCGCCCTCGTCCGCGTCGGCCGGTGACCGCCATGGCCTTCCTCGACTGGCGCTCCGCCGACCACTTCGACCACTCCGGCGACAAGCCGTGCGTGTGCTGCGGCACACCCACCCCGCTGCGTTCCGATCGGGGCAAGCCCGTCCACAAGGTCTGTGCCGAAGCGTGGATCGACGCGCACCCCGCCACGCAGGAGGGCGAGTGACTGACACCGCCCTCGCGGCGGGCCTGGACCCGACCACCCTCGGGGATCTCCTGAGGGTGGCCGGGTCGGACGGCTTCGACCGCTGGCAGGACCAGATCCGCCGAACCGGAGGATGCTCCGACCCGATCCACCTGACCGGCTCGACCAAGACCCTCGACCCCGCCACCGGCACGGTCTTCCACGCCTACACGACCGACGCTGAGCCCGGTGGACGACTGCGGGTCGCGTGCGGCAACCGGCGGGCCTCCCGCTGCCCTTCCTGCGCCTGGACCTACGCCGGAGACACCTACCACCTGATCCGCGCCGGACTGACCGGCGACCCGAACAAGGGCACCCCGCACACCGTGCGCGAACACCCCCGCGTCTTCGCCACCCTCACCGCCCCGTCCTTCGGCCCCGTCCACAACCGCCCCGGCACCCGCCCCTGCCGCTGCGGCACCGTCCACGCCGACGACGCGCCCGAACTCGGCACCGCCCTCGACCCGGCCACGTACGACTATGCGGGCTCGGTCCTGTGGAACAACCACGCCGGGAACCTGTGGCGCTACGTGACCATCTATCTCCCGCGTGAGCTGGCCGCCCGCGTCGGCATTACACAGCGTGAACTACGTGAGTGTCTGCGGGTTTCGTACGGCAAGGTTGCCGAGTACCAGAAGCGCGGGGCCATCCACTTCCATGCCGTGATCCGCTTCGACGGACCTGACGGGCCCGACTCCCCACCCCCGGCCTGGGCCACCAACGATCTGCTCACCGACGCACTGCGCGCCGCCGCCGCCCGTGCCGAAGTCGCCTTGCCCGCTTCCGGTGAGCATCCGGCCAGGGCTCTGCGCTGGGGCACGCAGCTCGACGTCCAGCCCATCGGCGCGTTCGGCAACGGCGAAGACCTCACCGAACAGGCCGTTGCGTCCTACGTCGCCAAGTACGCCACCAAGGCCGCTGAGACGACCGGGACCGTTGACCGGCGCATCGGGGAGATGGCCGAACTCGACAAGCTGCCCGATCTGCCCGACCACACCCGCCGCCTCATCCGGGCCTGCAAAGACCTGGACGACGCCTACCCGGACCGGCGGCTGTGGGCCTGGGCTCACATGCTCGGCTTCCGGGGCCACTTCTCCACCAAGTCCCGCCGCTACTCCACCACCCTGGGTGCGCTGCGACAGGTCCGTGCCGACTACCGCGCAGCACAGCAACGCGCCTCGCTCGGCCTGCCCGACCCCGACGACCACCCCGACTCCACCACGCTCACGGTCGCCCACTGGGCCTACGCCGGGCACGGCCACACCCCCGGCGAATCCTGGCTCGCCGCCAACATCCATCGCGACATCCAAGCCGGCCGTGAAACCGCCCGACAGGTCCGCGCTGAACTCCGCGAACAGGAGGGGGATGCCGCGTGGCTGCCGGAACTGACGAGCTGATGACGGTCCCGCAGGTGCTTGCGGAGCTGGGAGGGGTCTCCAGGCGCACGTTCTACCGGTGGCGCGAGATGGGTCAGGCTCCGGCCGCCTTCAAGCTGCCCAACGGGGAGCTGAGGATCTGGCGTAGTGACTTCCGGGCCTGGCTGATCACGTTGGAGCGTGCCGCGTGAAGTCCTTCGACGTGCGAATCTGGGAGATTCGCAAGCGCCCGACCAAGAAGACTTCGTATGAGGTGCGGTGGTTAGTCTCGGGCGAGCCCTTCTCGGAGACCTTCCGGACAAAGGGGCTTGCGGACGGCTGGCGGTCCAAGCTCGTTGCGGCGGCCAAGTCCGGTGAGCCCTTCGACACGGAAGCCGGGTTGCCGGACTCGCTTGTGGAGAAGGTGGAGGCACCGCCGCCCTTGTCCTGGTTCGCCTTCGCCTCGTCCTACCTCGCCATGAAGTGGCCGGACGCGGCGCCGAACAGTCGCGACAGCATCAACGAGACGCTGACGGAAGTGACCCTGGTTCTGTGCGACGACAGGCCGGATCGCCCGGAAGACAGGGCGCTGCGGGCTGCCCTGCGGAACTGGGCCTTTGTGGTCCGGGCAGATGATGAGCCGGAACCGCCGAAGGATGTCGCCAACGCTCTCCACTGGATCGGAAAGGCGTCGATGCCCTTGGCTGCCCTCAAGGACGCGACGACGGCCCGGCGAGTCCTCGACCGGCTCAAGCGGAAGCTCGACGGGACACCTGCCGGCGCCGAGACGACACGGCGAAAGAGGCGCGTTCTGACCAATGCTGTCAAGTACGCGATCGAGTTGGGGGAGTTCGCTGAGAACCCGTTGGCGGCCGTTCAGTGGACCCCGCCCAAGGTTGCCGAGACCGTAGACCCCGGAGTCGTCGTCAATCCCCGGCAGGCGCGGGAACTCCTGACAGTGATCTCCTACGTCGGCGGCTACAAACGGGCCCGTGGGCGGCGTCAGGTGGCCTTCTTTGCCACCATCTACTACGGCGGGCTGCGGCCGGCGGAAGCGGTCGGGCTCCGCCGTGCGGACTGCACGTTGCCGGATGAGGGCTGGGGGCTCCTGACCCTCCGCAAGACCCGGCCGGCCGCCGGAACACGGTGGACCGACACGCGTGAGGTGCACGACCATCGGGGCCTCAAGAATCGGGCTGTCGAAGAAACCCGACGCGTCCCGATCCCCCCGGGCCTGGTCGCCATCCTGCATGCGCACCTGGCCGAGTTCGGAACGGCGAAGGATGGACGGGTCTTCCGCAACGAGCGGGGCGGTGTACTCGGCTCAACGGCCTATTGGCGCGTCTGGGACGAAGCCCGGCGACTCGCGCTTACCCCGGAACAGGTTGAGTCGCCGCTAGCCAAACGCCCCTACGACCTGAGACACGCAGCCCTGTCCACCTGGCTCAACGCGGGCGTCGATCCCACAGAGGTAGCACAACGAGCGGGCAACAGTATCGAGGTGCTGCTGTCCCGGTACGCGAAGTGCCTCGACGGCCGCCAACACGTCGCCAACCGCCGGATCGAGAGTCTCCTTGACGGTGACGACGACTGACGACCTGCGCCATCATGAAGCCCCTGGATCTGTCCGGGGGCCTTCGTGTTTTCCGGCGCTGACCTGCGCGAATGACCCGCCCGGCCTGGCCGCGAATAGGCCGCGACCGGCGGCATGGCCTTGCTCACAGCGGCATACGGTTGCGCATGCAGAAGACCCCGCGTCCAGCGTTCAGGCTGGTCACGGGGTCTTTGGGCACCTCATGAAAGGTGCCCCCGGCAGGATTCGAACCTGCGCACACGGCTCCGGAGGCCGTTGCTCTATCCCCTGAGCTACGGGGGCGAGTCGCCGTGGTGCTTGGCGACGAAGGAAACCCTACCAGCTTCCGCGGGGTGGCCGTGAACAGGTATTTCCAGGTCGGGCGGGGCGGGTGGGAGCGGGGGTCAGGCTCGGAGGTAGGTGAGGACCGCCAGGACGCGGCGGTGGGTGTCGTCCGCCGGGGGGAGGTTCAGTTTGGCGAGGATGTTGCCGATGTGTTTGCCCACGGCGGCCTCGGAGACGACGAGTTGGCGGGCTATCGCCGCGTTGGACTTGCCCTCGGCCACCAGGGCCAGGACTTCGTGCTCGCGGGGGGTCAGGCGGTCCAGGGGGTCTCTGCGGCGGCGGAGCAGTTGGCGGACCACTTCCGGGTCGACGACCGTGCCGCCGGAGGCCACGGACTGGAGGGCGGCTTCGAAGTCCTCGACCTGGCCCACACGGTCCTTGAGGAGGTAGCCGACGCCGGAGCCGTCGCCGGAGTCGAGGAGTTCGGCGGCGTAGGCGCGCTGGACGTACTGGCTGAGGACGAGCACCGGGAGCGAGGGCTGCCGTTCGCGGAGGCGGACGGCCGCGTGGAGGCCCTCGTCCTGGAAGCCGGGGGGCATCCGTACGTCGGTGACCACGATGTCCGGGGTGTGCTCCGCCACCGCCGTCAGCAGGGCGGGCGCGTCGCCCACCGCCGCGGCGACCTTGTGGCCGAAGCGGTCCAGCAGGGCGATCAGGCCCTCTCGGAGCAGCACACTGTCCTCGGCCAGCACGATACGCAGCGTTCGGTCCACTCGCGCAGTGTGCCATCCGGGGCGAGGACGCCGCCGGGGAGACCGTTCAGGCCGAGGCGCGCTTCCGGCCGCCGGAGGCCGTCTTCGACGCCGTCGCGGCTGTCTTCGACGCCGACTTGGTCGCGGTCTTCCCGGCTGTCTTCGACGCCGATTTCGACGCGGTCTTCCTCGCCGTCGTCTTCTTCGCCGCCGCTTTCCTGGCCGCCGGCTTGGACTCGGTCTTCGCCGCCGCCGTGGTCTTCTTCGCCGCCGCACTCTTCGCCGTCTTCTTCGCCGGGAGCCGCGTCACCTCCGCGACCTCGTCGCCCTCCGCCCGGCCCTCCTTCGCCGCGCGCACGCTGTTCTCCAGCGCCGCCATCAGGTCGAGGACCTTCCCTCCCCCGCCCGCCGCCGGCTCCCGTTCCGGCGCCGGCGCGCCTTCCGCCTTCGCGGCGATCATTTCCTCGACCGCCTCCCGGTAGTCGTCGTGCAGCGAGTCGAGGTCGACCGAGCCGAGCGTGTCCATCAGGGCGTCGGCCAGGTCGAGTTCGGCTTCCCGTACGGTGACGTCGGTCTCCGGCGCGACGCCCTCCGGGACGCGGATCTCGTCCGGCCAGAGCAGGCCGTGCATCGCGATCACATCGCCGACCACCCGCAGCATCCCGAGCCGCTCCCGCCCCCGCAGGGCGAACTTGGCGACGGCCACCTTCTTGCTGCGCTTCAGCGCCTCTCGCAGCAGGGTGTACGGCTTGGCCGCGGGCACGCCGCCCGCGGAGAGGTAGTACGCCGTGTCCATCTGGAGCGGATCGATCGAGTCCGCCGGGACGAACGCGACGATCTCGATCGTCTTCGCCGTCGGCAGCGGCAGCGCGGCCAGATCGTCGTCGGTGATCTGGATCATGGATCCGTCCGCGTCCTCGTACGCCTTGCCGATCTCCGGCGTCGACACCTCCTCGCCGTCCAGCTCGCAGACCTTCCGGTAGCGGATACGGCCGCCGTCCGCCTTGTGGATCTGCCGGAAGGAGATCGAGTGGTTCTCGGTGGCGTTGACCAGTTTGATCGGGATGCTGACCAGCCCGAAGGAGATCGCGCCGTTCCATATGGATCGCACGTTCCATCCCTTTCATCCGAGATTCACGAAATATATGGGATTCTCATCGTATGACGCCGATCACAGAGGTGGCGGGGCGACGCCTGGCGCTCAGCAATCTGGACAAGGTCCTGTACACCGCCACCGGCACCACCAAAGGCGAGGTCCTGCACTACTACGCCCGTACGGCGGCCCCGCTGCTGGCTCATCTCGCCGACCGCCCCGTCTCCTTCCTCCGCTATCCGGACGGGCCCGACGGGCCGCTCTTCTTCACCAAGAACCCGCCGCCCGGTACGCCCGACTGGGTGCGGATCGCCGATGTGCCCAGAAGGACGGCCGACACCGGCAGACAGGTGGTGGTGGAGGATCTGCCGTCGCTGATGTGGGCGGCGAACCTGGTCGTCGAGTTCCACACGCATCAGTGGCGTGCCCTCGCGCCCGAGCACGCCGACAGGCTCGTGCTCGATCTGGACCCCGGGGCGCCCGCCACCGCCGTGGAGTGCTGCGCGGTGGCGCTCTGGCTGCGCGAGCGGCTGGGTACGGACGGGCTGGAGGCGTACGTGAAGACCTCGGGGTCGAAGGGCCTGCATGTCCTCGCCTCCCTGGAGCGCGCTCCGTCCGCCGATGTCTCGGCGTACGCGAAGGGTCTGGCCGTCGAGGCGGAGGCGGCGCTGCCGGAGCTGGTGGTCCATCGGATGCGGCGCTCGCTGCGGCCCGGGAAGGTCTTCGTCGACCACAGCCAGAACGCCGCCGCGAAGACCACCGCGGCGCCCTACACGCTGCGCGCCAAGGCGGAGCCCACCGTCTCCACGCCCGTGACCTGGGAGGAGGTCGCCGACTGTACGGACGCCGAGCAGCTGGTCTTCCGGCTGGGGGACATCGAGGGGCGGCTGGAGCGGTACGGAGACCTCCTCGGCCCGCTCACCGACCCCGCCCGCGCCGCCCCGCTGCCCTGAGCCGGGCCCCGCTCTCGCGGCCCGCTCAAGGTCGCCGCCCTCCGCCCTGAGCCCGGGGCCCCCTCTCGCGGCCGGCCCCCTTCCGCGACACCCCCTACACGCTCAGCCAGCTGTGGCGGTCGCGCGCCGTCGCGTACAGGGACTCGATGTCCGCCGGTTTCAGTACGCCCCCGAGCGACGCCAGCGCCGCGATCTCCGTGTCGCGCAGGATCCGTATGTCCCGCGGCGCCGGCAGGGCGTCCAGGCGTACGGGCTCGACCACGGCGAGTACGGGGCGCACTTCGGCCGCCAGGGCGCGCGAGGCGCGTTCCGCGGCGCGGCGCGCCCAGCGGAGATGGGGCGCGGGCGCGGCACGCCCCACGCGGACCAGCGGGTCGGTGACGGCGACCCGGCGCTTTCGGGCCGGAAGTGTCCGTACGGCCAGGACCCCGGCCGGGCCGATCGCCAGATGGTCGATATGGGCGGCGCCGGGAAGCGGTATCGAGTGCAGTACCCGCCAGCCCGCGTCTTCCAGTCGGTCGAGCCGGTCGCCGACGGTCTCCTGAGCGAGCAGTTCCGCCTGCCGGGGGTCCCGATGCTGCCATCGGCGTCGCAGGAGAGATGAGGAAGCCCCGGAGGATCGCCCGGACTCGGATAACCGGCCGGACCCGGATAACCGGCCGGACCCGGACGACCGGTCCGACCCCGCGTCCCCCAGCGCGTCCAGCTCCGCGTGCAACGCCTCGCCCGGTCGGTTCGGAGCCAGATCGTCATCGGGGTGGAGCGAGAGCCGGTCGAGATCGGCCTGGGTCGGCACCCTGGGCGGACCTACGGCCACCTCACCGGTGAGATACGGCGCCAGCGCGGACAGCACCTCCTCGCGCCCCGCGCCGGACAGCACACTCACCCGGCCGATGTCCTTGTCGTACCAGGCGACGGTCGTACCGTCCCGCAGAGTGACGTACAGCCGGTCGCGGCCCTGCCCGCGCGTCGGCGTGACGCGTAATCGGCTCATGCCCCACCACCCCCACGACCATGGGAACAGCACCCGGGCCACGGGGCAATAGCCCTCGGCCCCCGGCCCGGCATCCCCACCTGACCATTCCGGCCCCTTATCGCGGGCCAGTTGTCACTGTCGTGGGGCAGACTCTCCCTCAGCACGCGCCGGCCTCCCTAAGGAATCCCACTCATGATCATCTTCGGCACCAAGGGCTACCTCTACCAACTGGCGATACTGACGCTGGTCTGCGGCCAGTGCGGCAATCCCTCCGCGCACACGCTCCGCAAGCGTGTCAGCAAGTTCACGCTGTTCTTCGTGCCGCTGTTCCCGTTCTCCACCAAGTTCGCGACCCAGTGCACGTTCTGCGGCGCGGAGCGGCAGGTGACCAAGGAGCAGGCCGACCAGCTCATGGCCCAGGGCGCCGGGCAGCCGAGCGGACAGGGATACGGGCAGGGGCAGGGATACGGGAACGGGCAGGGGCAGGGGTACGGACAGGGCGGCGGTCAGCCGTACGGGCAGCCGCAGCAGCGGAACCCCTATCAGCAGTGAGCCCCCGCAGCTCGGCCCCGCGGGTCGGCCCGACAGATGAGTCCGGGTTCAGCGAGTAAGTCCGGCATGCCTCATGTCCCTACATAAACGGACATAACGCACTTCGCCTTGCTACGTTTCGACGCATGACCGCAACGACGGCGGACGCTCCCCTCCCCGGGCTTCGCCACCCCAAGCGCCGGGGTGTCGAATTCTCGCTCCTCGTCTGCGCCGTCCTCATCTCCGTCTTCGGCTACATCGGCGTCGGTCTCGGCAGAAACCACGTCGTACCCCCCGACGCCGGCGGATACGGCGCCGGTCTGGGCATGCTCGCCCTCCTCGCGCATATCGCCGTCCGGCTGCGCGCGCCGTACGCGGATCCCCTTCTGCTGCCCATCGCCGTACTGCTCAACGGCCTCGGTCTGGTGCTGATCTACCGTCTCGATCTGGATACTCCGGGCGACAAGGCCGCGCCCACCCAGCTGGTCTGGTCCACCTTCGGTGTCGCGCTGTTCATCGCCGTCGTCGTGTTCCTGCGCGACCACCGGCTGCTCCAGCGCTACGCCTATCTGTCGGTCGCCACCGCGCTGGTGCTGATGATCGTGCCGATCTTCTTCCCCGCCGTGAACGGGGCCAAGATCTGGATCCGGCTCGGCGGACTCTCCTTCCAGCCCGGCGAATTCGCCAAGATCCTGCTCGCGGTCTTCTTCGCCGCGTACCTCGCCGCCAACCGCAACGCCCTCGCCTACACCGGCCGCAAGGTCTGGCGGCTCCAACTGCCCACCGGCCGCGTGCTCGGGCCGATCGTGGCGATCTGGCTGCTCAGCGTCATCGTCCTCGTCATCGAACGCGATCTGGGCACCTCGCTGCTCTTCTTCGGGCTCTTCGTGATCCTGCTCTATGTCGCGACCGGACGTACCGGCTGGATCGCCGTCGGGCTGCTGCTCGCCGCGGTCGGCGCGTTCGCCGTCGGCTCGTTGGAGCCCCATGTCCACAGCCGCGTACAGGACTGGCTCGACCCCTTCGCCTCCATCGCCGCCGGCCGCGGGCCCGGCCAGCTCGCCCAGTCCCTCTTCGCGTTCGCCGCGGGCGGGATGCTCGGCACCGGGCTCGGGCTCGGCCGGTCCATCCTGATCGGGTTCGCCGCCAAGTCGGACTTCATCCTGGCCACGGCGGGCGAGGAACTGGGCCTGGTCGGCCTGACCGCCCTCTTCCTGCTGTACGCGCTGCTGGTCGCCCGCGGTTACCGCGCCGCCCTCGCCCTGCTCGACCCCTTCGGCCGACTGCTCGCCGTCGGGCTCTCCGCCATCCTCGCCCTCCAGGTCTTCGTCATCGCCGGCGGGGTGACGGGGCTGATCCCGCTGACCGGCATGGCGATGCCCTTCCTCGCCCAGGGCGGCTCGTCCGTCGTCACCAACTGGGTGATGGTCGCGCTGCTCATCCGGCTGAGCGACTCGGCCCGCAGCCCGCGCCCGGAGGCCGCGGAGCCGGGCGTCATCGCGCCGGCCGAGGAGAACGGGAACGCCTGGAGGGACCAGCGATGACCCGCCATGGCCGTTGGAGGGAGCTGCCATGACCCACCACAACCGGCGGAGGGACCAGCGATGACCCGCTACATCCGGCGGACCGCCGTCTTCAGTCTCCTCCTGCTGGTCGCCCTGCTGGTCAACGCGGCCAGGATCCAGGTCATCGAGGCGGACTCCCTCGATCACAACCCCGCCAACCGCCGTGACACCGTGGCCCGTTACTCCCAGCCACGCGGCGACATCCTCATCGACGGCAAGTCGGTCACCGGCTCAAGGGACAGCGGACAGCAACTGCGGTACGAGCGCACCTATACGCAGGGCCGGCTGTACGCGCCCGTCACCGGCTACGCCTCCCAGACCTACGGCACGACGCTGCTGGAGAACGCCGAGGACGACATCCTCTCCGGTACGGACCCGATGCTCGCCCCGTTCCCCTTCTGGAACGAGATCACCCGCGGCCGGCGCCCCGCCGGGCACGTCGCCACCACGATCAAGGCGTCCATGCAGCGGGCCGCGTACGAGGGACTGGCCGGCAGACGCGGCGCGGTGGCCGCCGTCGAGCCGTTCAGCGGCCGGATCCTGGCGCTGGTCAGCAGCCCTTCGTACGACCCCGGACAGCTGTCGGGCACCGGCGGCGCCGTCAATGACGCGTGGGCCCGGTTGACCGCCTCGGAGGCGCAGCCCCTGCTCAACCGCGCCATCCGGCAGACCTATCCGCCCGGTTCCGCCTTCAAGATCGTGACGGCGGCGGCAGCGCTGGACTCCGGAACGGTCACCGATGTCGACGCCCCGACCGGCATCCCCGACCCGTATCTCCTGCCGGGCACGCGGACCGCGCTGCCCAATGAGGCGGACGGATGTGACGAGGCGTCACTGGACTACGCGATCAGATGGTCCTGCAATACGGTGATGGCCGGGCTCGGCGTGAAGACCGGGCTGTCCGCGATGGTGGAGACGGCGCGGAAGTTCGGCTTCAACGACACCGGGATCACGATCCCGGCGGGGGTCGCCGCGTCCCACTTCGACACCCGCATGAGCGACGACCAGCTGGCGCTGTCCTCGATCGGGCAGTTCGACACGCGGGCCACCCCGCTCCAGATGGCGATGGTCGCGTCGGCGGTCGCGAACGGCGGGGAGCTCAAGTACCCCTTCCTGGTGGACCGGACCACGGACGCGAACGGCGACGTCGTCTCCCGTACCGGCGAACGCTCCTACCGGCGGGCGGTGAACCCGGCCACGGCCCAGCGGCTGCGCGAGCTGATGATCGGGGTCGTCGAGGACGGTACGGGATCGAACGCGGGGATCGACGGGGCGACGGTCGGCGGAAAGACGGGGACGGCGCAGCACGGGGTGGGCAACGCCGGTACGCCGTACGCCTGGTTCATCGCCTGGGCACAGGCGGGCAATTCGAGCCGCCCGGCGGTCGCGGTGGCGGTGGTCGTGGAGGCCGCGGAGGCGAACCGGTCGGACGTCAGCGGCGGCGGCGACGCGGCGCCGATCGCACGGGCGGTGATGCGCGCGGCGCTGCGAGACTAGGGCGTGTTGGTCCGAAGGAGCGTCGTCGTCCGCCCGGAGGGCGGGCCCGAGGGGGATGTCTGTGGCGGACAGTGTGGCGGAGGCGCTGGCGCGGATCGAACGGCTCGATCCCGCGCTGTGTGCCTTCATCGAGGTGTGGGACGCGGAAGCCAGGGAACGGGCGCGGGCGGTGGACCGCCGGCTGCCGCTCGCCGGCGTGCCGTTCGCGGTGAAGGGACCGTCCGGCATCCGGTCGTACGCGGCGGGGCGGCTGATCGCGGCGGGCGCGGTGCCGGTCGGGTCGACGGCGGTGCCGGGGCCCGGCACGTACTGGCAGACCTGGGGGCAGGGCAGGCACGGCCGTACGGTCAACCCCTACCGCGCGGACCGTACCCCCGGCGGGTCCTCCGCCGGGTCGGCGGTGGCCGTCGCGGCGGGCATGGTGCCGCTGGCGACCGGCAGCGACGGGGCCGGCTCCGTCCGGATCCCGGCTGCCTGGTGCGGAGTGTTCGGGCTGAAGACGACCAACGGGCTGCTGCCGTCCCCGGACCGTACCGGTCTGGCCTCGGCGGGGCTGCTGGCGCGGTCGGCGGCGGAGGCGCGGGCGTATCTGCGGTGTGTGCTCGGCGGTGACGAGGAGCCGCCGCCGGCCTTCCCGGTGCCCGCCGTCTTCTCCCCCGACCTGGGGTACGCGCGGCCTGACCCGGAGGTGGCGGCGGTGGTACGGGCGGCGGTGGACCGGCTGGTGGCGGCGGGGGTGGTACGACTTGTGCCGACGCGACGGCCGTTCACGCTGCTGGATCCGCGCGAGGCGTGGATGGCGATACGGGGAGGCGGCGGCCCGGAGACGGCGGCGGGGGTGCGGGCGGAGAACGACCGGCGGCTCGACGCGTTCTTCGCCCGTACCCCTCTGCTGCTCACCCCGGTCACCCCCAACAGGCCGCATGGGCACGAGGGTCCTGGCGAGCTGTACTCCACCGCGCTGACCTGGGCGTTCAATCTGAGCGGGCATCCGGCGGCGAGCATTCCGGCCGGTTTCACGGCGGACGGATGTCCGGTGGGGCTGCAACTGGTGGTGGCGCGCGGGGCGGACGCCTCGCTCCCCGACATCGCCCTCGCGGCCCCGGCCCCGCCCCCTCCTTTCCCTGCCTCCGCCCCTGCCCCTGCTCGTCGGCCGCCTACGCCGTCAGCCCCTCCCGGCGCTCCCGCCACTCCGTAGGGACCGCGCCCGTTCCGGTGCGGGCCGCGACGATACCCGCCGTGATCGCGCAGGTCGTGTCGACGTCGCCGAAGCCCTCAGCCGTCGACCAGAGCGCGGCGGCCAGATCGTCGCGGTGGCGGGCCGCCGTCCATACCGCGAACGGCACGGTGTCGTCGGCGCGGATCCGCTGGCCGTTGCCGAGCAGATCGGCCGCCCTCCACGGCTCGGTGGTGAAGGGCAGCTCCGCCGCCCGCGCCAGGCCGTCCCGTACCGGACCCTCGGGGGTGGCCGCCGCCACCGCCGCCACGGAGAGTTCGGACCGTACCGACAGCGCCGCCGCCACCGCGATCGCCACCGCGCCCGCGATGCCCTGCGGGTGCGCGTGGGTCACCTCGGCCGAGAGCACGGCCTGTTCGACCACGCGGTCGAGGTCGGCCGCGAACCAGGCGCCCAGCGGCGCCACCCGCATCGCCGCGCCGTTGCCCAGGCTGCCGCCCTCGAACAGCCCGGGGGCCAGGGTGCGCCAGCTCGCCGGCTCCGCCAGCAGGGCGGGCAGCAGCATGTGCATACCGTGACCGTAACCACGGGCCGGATCGGCGTCGTACGTGAGCGCGAAGCAGAGGGCGAGCCGGTTCTGGTCGATGGCGCCGCGTTCGTCGAGGACGCGCTGTACAGCGAGGGCCATCGCGGTGTCGTCCGTCCAGTGCCACTCCAGTTCCGGCGGGGTGATCCTGGCCCTGATCTCGGCGTACGCGCGCTGACGCTCGCGGAAGAGGGGGAACCAGCGTTCGCCGAAGGCGTCGCCCAGGGCGAGCCCTTCGAGGCTGCGGCGGGCCGCCGCGCGGTCGGCACCGGGGTGTGGGGCGGTCATACGCGCCATGGTGCCGTGCGAGACGGTGTTACGCGGCTGGTTCGGGCGTATATCCGTTACCTGTCATGCGTCTCACCGCCCGTCGACGCGCCCGTCGACGCGCCCGTCGACGCGCCTGGCGGCGTCCCCTTGGTAGACACATCGTCAACAAGTCGCGCGCAAGGGATTGACGCCCTTGTTGACGAGCGGTCTCATAAGGGGTGACCGCCGGTAACCCGGCGCGGTGCCCGACGTGTCGACCGGATCCGCCGCGTCACACAGCCCGCAATCCAGCCACGAGGTGCGCTCAGCCATGACGACAGTGACCGAACGCGATGTGCGGCTGCTCCGCGACGCACTCGGGCCGCTCCGGGACCGCGAGAAGGTCGCCGAGCGGCTGCTCGAATCCTCCGCCAAGCACTCCTTCGACCCCGACAAGGAACTCGACTGGGACGCGCCGGCCGAGGACGGCAAGTGGTTCTGGCCGCCGGAACTGGTCTCGCTCTACGACACCCCGCTCTGGCGGACGATGTCCGAGGAGCGCCGGATGGAGCTGGCCAGGCACGAGGCCGCGTCGCTCGCCTCGCTCGGTATCTGGTTCGAGATCATCCTGATGCAGCTGCTGGTCCGGCACATCTACGACAAGCCCGTGACCAGCAGTCACGTCCGCTACGCCCTGACCGAGATCGCCGACGAGTGCCGGCACTCGATGATGTTCGCGCGGCTGATCCGGAAGGGCGGGGCCCCGGAGTACCCCGTGCCACGGCTCTACCACAATCTCGCGCGCGTGCTGAAGACCGCCTCCACCACCCCGGGGTCCTTCGCCGCCACGCTCCTCGGTGAGGAGATCCTCGACTGGATGCAGCGGCTGACCTTCCCGGACGAACGGATCCAGCCCCTCGTGCGCGGGGTGACCCGTATCCATGTCATCGAGGAGGCGCGTCATGTCCGGTACGCCCGCGAGGAACTGCGCCGCCAGATGGTGACCGCGCCGCGCTGGGAGCGGGAGTTGACCCGGCTCAGCTGCGGTGAGGCCGCCCGGGTCTTCTCGGTCTGCTTCATCAATCCACAGGTGTACGAGAACGTCGGCCTGGACCGCGGGCAGGCCGTCGCCCAGGTGCGGGAGAGCGGCCACCGCCGGGAGGTGATGCGGTCGGGCGCCGAGCGGCTCACCGACTTCCTGGACGACATCGGTGTCCTGCGCGGGACGGGGCGCAGGCTCTGGAAGTCCTCCGGCCTCCTCGCCTGACCCGCACCCCGGCCGCCGCCCGGCGGTTACGCTGCGGACATGACCGCGCCCGCAACGCCCGCGTACCGAAGGCTCAGTGTCGAGGAGCGCCGTACGCAACTCCTCGACGCGGCCCTCGGCCTCTTCGCCCACCGGGCGCCCGAGGATGTCTCGCTCGACGATGTCGCCGCCGCCGCCGGAGTGTCCCGGCCGCTCGTCTACCGCTACTTCAGCGGCGGCAAGCAGCAGTTGTACGAGGACGCGCTGCGCTCCGCCGCCGACGAGCTGGAACTGTGCTTCACCGAGCCGCCGGTGGGGCCGCCGACCGAGCGGCTCGGGCGGGTCCTCGACCGCTATCTCGCCTTCGTCGACGAGCACGACACCGGGTTCAGCGCGCTGCTCCGGGGCGGCAGCGTCTGTGAGACGTCCCGGACGACCGCGATCGTCGACGAGGTACGGCGCGCCGCGGCCGAGCAGATCCTGCTGCACCTCCGGACGGGCGGGACGGCCGGCGCGGGTGCCCCGGCGGCCCCCGGCGGGCGTCTGCGGATGCTGGTGCGCACCTGGATCGCGGCCGTCGAATCCGCCTCACTGATATGGCTGGACGAGGAGAAGAGCCCGCCCGCCGGCGAGCTGCGGGACTGGCTGGTCGACCAGCTGATCGCGCTGCTGGTGGTCACGGCCGCCACCGACGAGGAGACCGCCGCGGCGGCCGGCGCGCTCGTGGCGTACGAACACCCGGACGGCCCCGTGGGAACGCTGGCCCGCCGGGTGCTGCCCCTGGTGAACGCGGCGGCGCACCTCCCGTAGGTGAGACTGGGGGCGTGAGAAGCGAAGACACTCCCTTTGTCGGCGGGCCGCTGGACGGGCGCGTACTGCCCGTACTGACCGGACCGACCGGGCAGCCGCCCAAGTGGTACGAGGTCCCGGTGCCGGACGCGGGCGGCGGGCCGCCCACCGTCCTCACCTACCGGCGCGCGCCGGCCGGCTATACGAAGCGGCTCGGGATCCAGCGCGGCTGGAAGTACGAGTACGTGGCCGAGGGCCGCGAGCGGCGCACGCTGAAGTGGCCCTGGTCGAAGCCCGGTGACGGTACGGAGCGGGGCGACCGTCCCTCACAGGGATGATGCTGTTCCGCCACTGAGCCCATTAATGAGCTCTTCACATCCCATATCACCTCATCATCGCCATCATCACCTAGGGCTGGACCGCCCGTTCCACAACCGGAGGTGATGACGTGTCAGGCAAATTGTTGCGATCCGTCTGTACGGCGGCGCTGGCCACCGCGACGGTCTTCGCGGCGGTGCCGATCGCGTCGGCGTCGCCGATTCCCTCCCCCGCGCCCGCCCCCGCTCCCTCGGCCTCGGCCTCGGCCGGGCCCGGCGGCCTCGACGCAACCGATGTCACCGATGACGCCCCGCCCAATACCGTCGCGGAGATGCTGACCCGGCTCCAACAGCTCTACCGCGAGGCCGAGAAGGCCACCGAGGAGTACAACGCCACCGCCGCCGAGCTGACCCGGCAGCGCGCCGAGACCAAGAGGGTGGACTCCGAACTCGCCCGCGCCCGCACCGCGCTGGCCCTCAGCCGCGTCAACGCCGGCCGGCTGGCCCGCGAGCAGTACCAGGGGCAGTCCGGACTCTCCGGCTATCTGCGGCTGTTGCTCGCCCGCGACCCGCAGAGCGCCCTGGACGAGACGTATTTGCTGGCGCGCGCGGCGCGCGGCAGGGCGGAGACGCTGAACCGGCTGACGGGCGGCGAGCAGCGCGCCCGAGCCCTCGCCACGGCATCCCGCGAAGCCCTCGACCGACAGCAGGCGCTCGCGACGAAGCAGAGGAGACAGCGCGACATGGTCAGATCCCGGCTCCTGGAGGTCGAGAAGCTGCTCGCCTCCCTCAGTCGCGCTCAGATCACGGCGCTGAACGATCTCGAACGGGCCAGTACGGACAAGGCCCAGCGCGAACTGCTCGCCTCCGGCGCCCTCGGCGACGGCGCGCCGCAGGGCGCGGGCGGAGCCAGGGGCGCGGGCGGGCCGGCCGGCACCGCGGTCCGTAAGGCACCCTCACGGGCGGGCCAGGCGGCCCTGGAGTACGCCGTCGAGCAGATCGGCAAGCCGTACGAGTGGGGTGCCGAGGGGCCCGATTCGTTCGACTGCTCCGGACTGACCTCGGAGGCCTGGGCACGCGCCGGACTCGCCATCCCCCGTACCAGCCAGGAGCAGTGGAGCGAACTCCCCAAGGTCTCGCTGCGCGAGCTGCGCCCCGGCGATCTGGTGATCTACTTCCCGGGGGCCACGCATGTGGCGATCTATCTGGGCGACGGGATGGTGATCCAGGCACCGCGCCCCGGGACCAACGTCAAGGTCTCGCCCATCGCGGCCAATCCCCTGCTGGGCGCGGTACGTCCGGACCCGGAGGCCGGGGCGCTGGACCCGGGGGCGTACGAGCCGCCCGCGCTGCCCCCGGGTGCCCTGGACGGCTCGGACTCCGGTTATGGCGAGGAAGCGGCACCGGAGGTCTGACCCGGCCCCGGCTCCGACCCCGCCCCGGAGTCGAGGCCGGGGCCCGGAGTCGAGGCCGGGGCTCGGAGCCGGGGCTCGGAGCCGTGGCCGGGGCCCGGACGGGCGTCAGGCCGCGTCCGCCGCCTCCTTCAGAAAGGCGTTCGTCTTCTCGGGCTCGTAGAAGAAGTTCTCGAAGTCCGCCGGGTCGTTGAAGCCGTTCGCGAACCGGTCGGCGACCGGCTTCAGCTGACCCGCCGCGCCGATCAGGTTGAGGACATGCTCCGGCGGGACACCGAGCATCGCGTTCGTCCACTTGGTGACATGCCGCGCGGTGTCCCAGTAGCGGTCGAACGCCGACCGCATCCACGCCTCGTCGAACGGCCGGTCGCCATGGCTCACGATCGAGTCCAGATAGGAGGCGGCGCACTTGGACGCCGAGTTCGAACCCTGCCCGGTGATCGGGTCGTTGGCGACGACGACATCGGCGACGCCGAGCACGAGACCGCCGCCCGGCAGCCGCCCGACCGGGTTG
The DNA here is from genome assembly GCF_040681655.1 of Streptomyces sp. NPDC051662. Lineage (NCBI taxonomy): Bacteria > Bacillati > Actinomycetota > Actinomycetes > Kitasatosporales > Streptomycetaceae > Streptomyces > Streptomyces sp. NPDC051662. The sequence goes on along the minus strand of NZ_JBFAZD010000017.1, from coordinate 165,766 downwards.
CGTACGGTCGGCGCGTAGCGCCCGGACAGCGTGCCGTTGGCGTCCGTCAGCTCGACCTTCGTGGCGCGCGCGTACTCCCAGGGCGTGAAGCGCTCCATCAGCTCCAACGTCAGCGAGAGATGCTCGGCGGGGTCCTTGATGCCCTGGAAGACATCGAGCGGGCCACCGGGTATGCCCTCCCAGAAGAGGATGTCCGCGCGGCCGGAGGTGGTGAGGGTGGGCATCACGAACAGCTCGCCGACGCCCGGCACCAGATTGCAGCGGACCGCGTCGTACTCGGGGTGCTCGGGGCGCGGCCCCAGACCGTGGACATACGCGACGGCGAGCGCGCGCTGCGGCGCGTCGTATGGGGAGCGCGAGGCGTCGCGGCCGAACATCGAGACCAGTTCGCCCTTGCCCGCGGAGACCAGGACCAGGTCATACGTACGGGAGAAGAAGTCCAGGTCGGAGACTGCCGCGCCATGGATCACCAGCTGGCCGCCGCGCTGCGCGAAGGTCTCCATCCAGCCGGCCATCTTGACCCGCTGGTCGACGGACTGGGCATAGCCGTCCAGCGTGCCGACCCAGTCCACGGCCCGGGTGGAGTCGGGGGCGGCGACCGAGACGCCGAGGCCCTCGATCCTCGGCGCCTGGGACTCCCAGAAGCCCAGCTGGAGTTCGCGCTCGTGCTGGAGGGCGGTGTGGAACATGCACTGCGTGGACATGACCCGGCCGGACCGGATCTCGTCCGCCGTGCGGTTGGACATCAGGGTGATCTCGTACCCCCGCGACTGGAGTCCGAGGGCGAGCTGGAGCCCGGACTGGCCTGCTCCGACGATGAGTATCTTCCGCATGGCGGGGTTCTCCGTTTGCGCGCGTAGCGACGACTGACGTGGCCTGAGGTGGCTGATAACTGACGTCGGCTCAGGCTACCGGCCACGTCCTCTCCGGCCGGACGGGGCTACTCCGGAGAGGTTTCCAGCGCATGCCGCACCAGCGCGAGCAGTGACTCGACCGCCGTGATCCGTTTGCGTGCGTCCATGATCAGTACAGGCACGTCCGGCGGAATCGTCAAGGCCTCGCGCACATCGTCCGGCTGGAACGCCGGTGTTCCCTCGAAGTGGTTGACGGCGACGACATACGGCAGTCCACAGCTCTCGAAGTAGTCGAGCGCCGGGAAGCAGTCAGGGAGCCGTCGGGTATCGGCCAGTACGACAGCGCCGATCGCGCCGCGCACCAGGTCGTCCCACATGAACCAGAAGCGCTTCTGGCCCGGGGTGCCGAAGAGGTACAGGACCAGGTCGTCATCGAGGGTGATACGCCCGTAGTCCATCGCCACGGTCGTGGTGAGCTTGTCGGGCGTCGCACTGAGATCGTCGACGTCCGCGCTGGCCTGGGTCATCAGCGCTTCGGTCTGGAGCGGCGGAATCTCCGAGACCGCCCCGACGAAGGTCGTCTTGCCGACACCGAAGCCGCCCGCGACCACGATCTTGGTGGCGATCGGCGCGCGCGTACGGTCCAGTTGCCAGGGCCGCAGGTCCTCTTCACGTTCGGGCTCGACCTGACGTTCGGGTTCGACGGCGGTCGGCGGTGAGCCGGCGACGCCGAACGCGGCGATGACGTCAGAGGCGGCGGAGTCCACTCAGCACCCTTTCCAGCAGTGCGTGGTCGGGCTGGCCGGTGTCGTGCCCGGTCCCGTACACACGGATCTTTCCCTGGTCGGCGAGGTCGCTGAGCAGCACCCTCACCACCCCCAGCGGCATCTTGAGCAGCGCCGAGACCTCGGCGACGGTACGCATGCGCCGGCACAGCTCGACGATGGCCAGCATCTCCGGCATGACGCGGGCCGCGCCCCCGCCGTCCGTCAGTTCCTTGCGCTCGTCGGCCGCTTCGAGCGCGGCGACGAAGGTCTCGACCAGCAGGACATGGCCGAATCGGGTACGTCCGCCGGTGAGCGAGTACGGCCGGACCCGGGCGGGCCTGCGGTCGGCGCCGCGCACGGGCAGCCTCCGGGCGGGATCGGCGGACGGCGTCATGTGGCGCTCTCCATCGATTTGCGCAACTCCTCGCGGAGTTCGGGCGTCAGTACATGTCCGGCGCGGCCCACGAACAGCGCCATGTGGTAGGCCACCACGCTCATGTCGCAGTCGGGGGTTGCGTGCACCCCGAGCAGCGAGCCGTCGCTGATCGCCATGACGAAGACGCTGCCCTCCTCCATGGCGACCATGGTCTGTTTGACCCCGCCGCCGTCCATCAGCTTCGCCGCTCCGACGGTGAGGCTGCCGATGCCCGAGACGATGGTGGCCAGATCGGCGCTGGAGCCGCGGGGGCCCTCCCTGCGCACGGGTGTGGCCGCCTCGGTGTTCAGCCCCGGGTCGGAGGAGAGCAACAGGAGTCCGTCGGACGAGACGACGGCGACCGAGTGCACCCCTGGCACCTCCTCGACGAGGTTGCTCAACAGCCAGTGCAGGTTGCGGGCCTCGCTGCTCAGTCCGAATGTGCCGGTCGCAGTCAACTGCGTGCCTCCTCGACTGTCTCCCCCGTCTCTCCGGGATGTACCTCGGTCCGTGCCGCGGAGGCCATGGGCTCCGCGTGCTCGGTCCGGTCAGACTGTTCCGACTGCTCCGTCAGTTCGGCCTCGACATCGCGCCGGCCTTCCTTGGCCCCCCGGTGGAAACCGCCGAGTCTGCGGCGCAGCGCTTCGGCGTCCACACTGCCGGTACGCCCGGTGGGCGCGGAGGCCGGCTTGACGATCTTCGGGGTGCGCTTGGGCAGCCCCTTGTCGGTGATGCGTTCCGGTCCGGCCGCGTCGGTCGTCGCGGCCGGCTCCGCCTCGGCGGATTCGGGCTGCCGGGGCAGCCGCATCGCGAAAGTGTCCTGGTCGGGGCCGGTGGTCAGCGGCTCACCGTCATGGACACGTTCATGGGAATCGGGGCCGATGGTGTACGGGCCGACGGCCGTGTCCGGGTCCGGGGTGGTCGTCCCGTACGCGGCGAGGCCGCCGGTGTCCGCCGTACGTCCCCGCTCGGTCGTACGTTCGCGCTCGGCCGGGCCCGCTCCATGGGCCTCTTCGGCCTCGGCCCGGCGGATCGCCGCCTCGGCGGCCACCACCAGCGGGTCGACTTCCGGGGCAGCGGCTTCGGCGGGACCCGCGGGCTCCGCCGGAGTCCCGGCGTCCGCCGTCGGCCTGCCCGGCTCGGAACGGCCGGGGAGGGTATTGGAGTTGGCCTCCGCCGTCGAGCCCGGCAGCTGGAGCGTGGGGGCCGCGCCCGCCGCCCGTGCCCGGTGCGGTGAGGCGGCCGGCGGGGACGTCGGCAGCAGCGCCTGCGGCAGTACGACGACCGCGGCCACGCCGCCCTGCTGGTGCTCGCGCAGCTCGACCCGTACGCCATGACGCGCCGCGAGCAGCCCGGCGACGCGCAGACCGAGTCCCTCGCCCTCCGGGTCGCTCACGAACGGCTTGCGCGGAGCGTCGTCGAGCCCCTCGGGGCCTTCCGGTCCGGCGAGTCGCGCGTTGAGCGCGCCGAGCCGGTCAGCGGACATGCCGATGCCCTGGTCCTGTACGGAGAGCATCACCTCGCCGGTCTCCAGCAGCCAGCCGGAGAGCTGGACCTCCGCGTCCGGCGGCGAGAAGGCGGTGGCGTTCTCCAGCAGCTCGGCGACGAGATGGCTGAGGTCGTCCGCGGCGAACCCGGCCACCTGCGCGTGCGGCGGGAGGGACTGGATCGTGACCCGCTCGTACCGCTCGATCTCGCTGACGGCCGCGCGCAGGACGTCCACGAGCGGTACGGGCCCGGTCGAGCCATGGCCGTGCTCATGGCCGGCGAGCACGAGCAGATTCTCGCTGTGCCGGCGCATGACGGTGGCCATGTGGTCGAGCTTGAAGAGGGTGGCCAGCTGCTCGGGGTCCTGCTCGCGCTCCTCCAGGCCCTCGATCACACCGAGCTGGCGCTCCACGAGGCCGAGGTTGCGCAGCGAGAGGTTGACGAAGGTGTGGTGCACGGTGTGGCGCAGCCGCTGGAGCTGGGCGGCGAGTTCGGCCGTACGCTCCTGGAGTTCGGCGCGCTGGGCGACGATCTTCTCGCGCGCGCCGATCAGACCGAGCCGCTCCCTGTCCAGCTCCCCGGCGCGGGTGGAGAGATCGAGCAGCTTGCTGTGCAGGCTGTTGAGGGACCGTACGACCTGCGCGAACTCATCGTTGCGGCCGGTGAACCGAACCGGGTCCTCGGTCTCCGGCGCCGCCGAGAGGCGGGCCGCTCCGATCCGTACGACCGCGAGCGGCCGGGTGAGCGTACGGGCGACGGCGGTCGAGACCCCGACAGCGATCAGCAGACAGCCGCCGAGCAGCGCGATCCGCAGTTCGAGACCGGTGACGGCGTCGTCGCGCAGGCCCTCCAGCCGCTCCAGCTGGCTGGTGCCGAGGCCGGACTCGACGCCGCGCATCTGGTCGATCCTGGCGGAGAGCGCGGATTCGACCTTCTCCTGGTCGGCCTCGCGGTCGGAGTCGGAGAGCTGGGGCCGGTCGGTGAGCCGGGTCAGATATCCCTCGGCGGTCTTGATCTCGGGCCCGGTGACGGTGCCGGTGAGCGACTCGCGCGCCTCGGTGTCCGCGCTCTGGTCGAAGTCGGCGAGCGCGCCGAGTTCGCGTACGTGCGCCTTCTGCGCGTCGGCGCTGAGGTCGTCGCGGAGCTGGTCGTTCTTCTTGCTGTCCGCGTCGGTCCCCGACTCGACGGGGAGGCCCGTGATCGGGTCGTACTGCGGCGCGGTGTCGGTGGGGCCGGGCACGGCGAGCGCGGCGAGCAGCAGTCCCCGGGTGGCGGAGGCCTGCTCGACGGCGCGGGAGAGCGCGGCGGGGGCGCGGGTGCCGTCGGCGGCCTCGGCGGGGGTCCGCTCGGCCAGCTCGTCGGCGAGGGCCTGGAGCTTGGCGATGACCTCGGAGTACGCGCGGTACGCCTCCAGCGCGGAGCCCTCGCCGGTCAGGGCGGTGCGGCGGATGGAGGGGACGGTGGAGAGGTCGCGCAGCAGGCCGGGCGAGGCCGACGCGGTGGCCCGCATCTCGTCGATCTGGCGGTCGACCCGGGTGCTGCGGGTGTCCGAGATCGTGTACTTGTCCTTGTCGCCCTTGCCATCGGAGCCGTCGGGCTGCTCGGCGCGGCCGGCGGCGATATAGACGATGACCTCGTCGCGCTCGTCCGCGAGGGAGTGGCTGAGGACCACGGCCTGCCGGTTCAATTCGGCGAGGACGACCAGGTTCTGGGCATCGTTCAGCTCGGTGGAGGCGGTGAGTACGGCGGGGGTGCCTGCCGCGATGACGGTGACCCCCAGGACCGCGACACCGGCTACCAGCCGGTTGCGTACCCGCACTCGGCGTCCTTCCTGAGCCTTGCCGGTATCGGTCGTGACACTCCCGGCCATGGCGTTCCCGGCCGTCGTCCTGTCGGCCTTCTTCTTACCGGCCTTGGTGTTCCCGGCCTTAGTGTTCCCGGCTTTCGTGGCCGAAGTGGCCGAACTGGTCCCGGGCGTGGTGACCGAGGTGGCCTCGTCCCGCCCGACACCGTTACCCCGAGGCCGCTTCTTCTGCACCGGTGCTCGCATTCTTGACTCGTCCGCCCATGAAGCAGAGGTGACGACCGGTCACTACGTGAGAACCCCCACCCCTGGCACGGCTGTCGACCATTCCAGCGCCCTTGGGAGGAAGGCGCGCATCGGCCGCTCCGCCACCTGAACGAGTGAACAGCAAGAAGGAGTTGACGAACAACTCTTCCCACTCCAGTCCCGTCGTGAACATGGCGTGCCGGGTGGACCTTACGCGCGTGCTTTGGCAGGATGCGCGCCCGCAGCTTCCCCCACCCCCTCAAACCGGCCTCCTTCGGGCCTCCGTCCGGCTTCGTCCGGGACTCATTCTGACCGAATGAGAGCGGTTGACCTGGCAGAACGGACCGATCGGCACGACGTGCAGACACCGTGAAGAGTTCATGCGGATAGCCTGAAACGTCATGCACACTGGTGCGCATGCGTATCGAACTCGCCACCACACCCGGCGCCGCCGTACGGCCCAATGAGGACTGGACTTCCGTGGTCCTGCCCGCCGAGGGCGAGGGCGGCGTGCTGGTCGTGCTGGACGGAGTGACGCCCCCGGCCGGGGACGACGGATGTGTACACGGCGTGCCCTGGTTCACCGCCAGACTGGGAGGCGCGCTCGCCGAACTGTCCGGTTCACGACGGGATATGCCACTGGCAGAGATCCTCGCGGTATCGATCGCGCGTACGGCGGACGCCCACCGCGAGACCTGTGACCTTTCTCACGTACGCACGCCTCAGGCGACCGTCGTCCTCGCGCGCTGGGGTTCGGACACCGTCGAACATCTGGTGCTCTCCGACTCGACGCTGCTGCTGGAGTCGCCCGACGGCGAGGTGCGCGCGGTGCTGGACGACCGTCTGGACCGGGTCCCGCGCGAGGCGCTGCGCTCGGTGGCCACGGCGGACGCGCTGCGCAACGCGGAGGGCGGCTTCTTCACGGCGGCGGCGGACCCGGCGGTCGCGGCGAAGGCGGTGACGGGCCGTACGCAGGCTTCGGAGGTACGCGCCCTGCTGGCGCTGACCGACGGCGCGGCCCGCTGGGTGGAGGTCTTCCGGGAGGGCGGCTGGGCGGACTGTCTGGCGCTGGTGCGCAAGAACGGCGCGCAGGAGCTGATCGACCGGGTGCGGGCGTCGGAGTCGGCGGACCCGGACGGGGTGGCGTTCCGGCGGGGGAAGGCGAGCGACGACGCGACGGTGACGTACGTGGAGCTCTAGTCCCGTCCCGGCCATAGCTGTATGGGGCTGTAGTTGTACGGGGACGCGGGCGGGGGGGGCTCGCCCATCGGGTGCGGGCGCCCCCCTCCCCGGTCAGCTCTCGGCGCGGGCGTTCAGATGGTGGAGCAGCCTGGCCAGTTCGGCGATCTCGGCGCGGTCCCAGTCGGCGAGCTTCTGTACGTACCGCTCGCGGCGCGCGTCACGGACCCGCCGGAAACGAGCACGGCCCTCATCGGTGATCCGGACGAGCGAGGCGCGTCCATCGGCCGGATCGGGCTCGCGCGTCACCAGCCCCAGTTCCTCCAGCGCACGCAGCTGACGGCTTATCGTCGCCTTACCGACCCCGAAATAGGCGGCGAGTTCGGTGGCCCGCTGGCAACTGTTCTCGTCCAGCCGTACGAGCAGTCCATAGGCGGCGGGCTCCAGCTCGGGGTGGACCTCCCGCGCCATTTCGCCGGAGCTGGCCCGAGCACGGCGCAGAAACACCGCCAGTTCCCGTTCCAGCGCGAGGAATTCGTGGTCCACACCACTGCCTCCGGCGAGTCCGGGACCTTCCGCCGTATCATTTCCGTGCACGTCAGCACCCATCGCGCGCTTTTCCGCCCCTGAAAGTTTCTTTCGCCGACGACCGTTGCCGCAGCTCCGTCAGTATTTCGCAGGTTTATACCAACGGAAGCAGCGTGGCGCTCTTCCGTCACCGGGCTCTACGTGCGTAGCGTCAATGCTGGCATGTCCATTGCACTACATGTCGACGTGTCGGACCCATCATGAGATCCCCCCCACCGAGGTCTTCGGAGGCACGCAATGCCCGTGCACAGATCCGGAACGACCGGCCGTTCATTCGCCGCCGCGGCCGGCGCTCTCCTCGCAAGTCTCGCGCTCCTGCTCACCCTCCCGGGTGCGGCGGGCGCCACCACCCCGGCCGACCCACCGGCCGGCACCCCCGTACGCGGCTCGGCCCACATGGGCATGGGCGTCATCGAGCACGACGGCCAGGGCCCGCTGCCCCGCGCGGACCGCGTCGTCCAGACGGAAGGCGTGGACGTCTCCGGCCATCAGGGGAACGTCGACTGGGCGTCCCTGTGGAACAGCGGCGTGAAGTGGGCCTACGTCAAGGCCACCGAGGGGAACTACTACAAGAACCCCTCCTTCGCACAGCAGTACAACGGCTCGTACAACATCGGCATGATCCGGGGCGCGTACCACTTCGGTACGCCGAACGACTCCAGCGGCGCCAACCAGGCCAACTACTTCGTGGACGGCGGCGGCGGCTGGTCGCGCGACGGCAAGACCCTGCCGGGCGTGCTGGACATCGAGTGGAACCCGTACGGCGAGCAGTGCTACGGCAAGACGCCGGCCCAGATGGTCGCCTGGATCCGGGACTTCCTGACCACGTACAAGGCCCGGACCAGCCGCGACGCCGTGATCTACACGGCCACGAGCTGGTGGAAGACCTGCACCGGCAACTACGCGGGCTTCGGCTCCACGAACCCGCTCTGGATCGCCCGCTACAACACCACGGTCGGCGAGCTGCCGGCGGGCTGGGGCTTCCAGACGATCTGGCAGTACACCTCGACGGGCCCCATCGTCGGCGACCACAACAGGTTCAACGGGGCCCTGGACCGGGTCCAGGCCCTGGCGAACGGCTGACCGCACCATCCCGCGAGACCCCCGCGACGCCCCAGGACACCGCGCGGTCCCGACCGGAACGGAGGGCCGGTCGGGACCGCGTTGTCATGGGCTCGTTGTCATGCGTCGGCTCGTTGTCATGCGAAGCCCGTCTGTGTGGAGGTGCCTGCGCGGAGGCGTGTGTGTCACGCCGCCGCTGAGACCAGGACCTCCGCCGGGGCCAGCGCGATATCCAGCACCTGGCGGACATCCGTCACCGGGTGGACCTCCAGCTTGTCGAGGATCTCGGCCGGGACATCGTCCAGGTCCGGTTCGTTGCGCTTCGGGATCACGACCGTCGTGATGCCCGCGCGGTGCGCCGCCAGCAGCTTCTGCTTGAGGCCGCCGATGGGCAGGACACGTCCGGTCAGCGAGACCTCACCGGTCATCGCGACGTCCGTGCGGACCAGCCGGCCGCTGAGCAGCGAGGCCAGTGCCGTCGTCATCGTGATGCCCGCGCTCGGGCCGTCCTTCGGCACCGCGCCCGCCGGGAAGTGGATGTGTACGCCCCGGTCCTTCAGATCCGCCACCGGCAGCTCCAGTTCGGCGCCGCGCGAACGGAGGAAGGAGAGCGCGATCTGTGCCGACTCCTTCATCACATCACCGAGCTGTCCGGTCAGGGTCAGACCGGAGCCACCCGTCTCCGGGTCGGCGAGCGACGCCTCGACATAGAGGACGTCACCGCCCGCGCCGGTGACCGCGAGGCCCGTGGCCACGCCCGGCACCGCCGTGCGGCGCTCGGCCGGGTCCTGGGCGGACTCGGGTACGTGGTGCGGCCGGCCGATCAGCTTGCGCAGATGCTCGGCGCCGAGGGTGAACGGCAGCTCCCGCTCGCCCAGTTCGTGTTCGGCCGCGACCTTGCGGAGCAGCCGCGCTATGGCGCGTTCCAGGTTTCGTACGCCCGCCTCACGGGTGTACTCGCCCGCCAGCCTGCGCAGCGCGTCCTCCTCCAGCGTGACCTCACCGGGCTCCAGGCCCGCGCGCTCCAGCTGCCGGGGCAGCAGGTGGTCCTTGGCGATGACGACCTTCTCGTCCTCCGTGTAACCGTCGAGCCTGACCAGCTCCATACGGTCGAGCAGCGCCTCCGGGATCGCTTCCAGAACGTTCGCCGTGGCGAGGAACACCACGTCGGACAGGTCGAGTTCGACCTCCAGGTAGTGATCGCGGAACGTGTGGTTCTGCGCCGGGTCCAGGACTTCGAGGAGCGCCGCGGCGGGATCGCCGCGGAAGTCGGAGCCGACCTTGTCGATCTCGTCGAGCAGGACGACCGGGTTCATCGAACCGGCCTCCTTGATGGCCCGGACGATACGGCCGGGCAGCGCGCCGACGTACGTGCGCCGGTGGCCGCGGATCTCCGCCTCGTCCCGTACGCCGCCCAGCGCGACCCGGACGAACTTCCGGCCCATGGCGTGCGCGACGCTCTCGCCGAGCGAGGTCTTCCCGACGCCCGGCGGGCCGACGAGGGCCAGTACGGCGCCGCCGCGACGGCCGCCGACCACACCCAGGCCGCGGTCCGCGCGCCGCTTGCGCACGGCCAGGTACTCGGTGATGCGTTCCTTCACATCCTCCAGACCGGAGTGCTCGGCGTCGAGCACGGCCTGGGCGCCCCTGATGTCGTACTCGTCCTCCGTGCGCTCGTTCCAGGGCAGTTCGAGGACGGTGTCCAGCCAGGTGCGGATCCAGGAACCCTCGGGGCTCTGGTCGGACGAGCGCTCCAGCTTGTCGACCTCCTTCAGCGCGGCTTCCCGCACCTTCTGGGGGAGATCGGCGTTCTCGACACGGGTCCGGTAGTCGGCGGACTCGTCGTCGTCGCCCTCGCCGTTGATCTCGCGCAGCTCCTTGCGCACGGCGTCGAGCTGGCGCCGGAGCAGGAACTCGCGCTGCTGCTTGTCGACGCCTTCCTGGACGTCCTTCGCGATGGACTCGGCGACGTCCTGTTCCGCGAGGTGTTCGCGCAGCTGCTCGGTGGCGAGCTTGAGCCGGGCCACCGGATCGGCGGTCTCCAGCAGCGCCACCTTCTGCGCGGTGGTCAGGAACGGTGAGTAACCGGAATTGTCGGCGAGCGTGGACACATCATCGATCTGCTGGACGCGGTCCACCACCTGCCAGGCGCCGCGCTTCTTGAGCCAGTCGGTGGCGAGCGCCTTGTATTCCTTGATCAGTTCGGTCACGGATCCGGGAAGCGGATCGGGCGCCGTCTCGTCGACGGCGATGCCCTCGATCCAGAGGGCCGCGCCGGGGCCGGTCGTACCGGCGCCGATGCGCACCCGGCCCCGGCCGCGGATCAGCGCGCCAGGATCTCCGTCGGAGAGCCGGCCGACCTGCTCGACGGTTCCCAGCACACCGGTCCCGGCGTACGTCCCGTCGATGCGCGGCACCAGCAGCACCTTGGGCTTGCCGCCGCCGTCGCCCCCATCGCGGGCAGCCGCCTGCGCGGCCTCCACCGCGGCGCGGACTTCGGCGTCGGACAGGTCCAGAGGCACCACCATGCCGGGCAGGACGACCTCGTCGTCGAGCGGCAGCACGGGAAGCGTGAGCGGTGTGGACGTGTCAGCCATGATCTCCCCTTCGGCAGTCAAGTTGAGCTATACCGACTCAATGCAGCTGAGTCCCAGGATGTTCCCCCGGCTCCGTTCGCTCTGAGCGATCACCGGGCTCGAAGCGCTGACCTCCACCGATCCTTCGGCCGTCGCCGAACCGTCCGCGTCCTAGCGTCGACGTATGAACAACTCGACGGACACCCTGACGGATTCCCCGGCTGTCTCCCCGACGGTTTCCCCGACCGACCACGGGACGGAGTCCCCGGCGGCGGCCGGAACCCGCCATGTGGTCATCGAACCGAGCATTCTCTACTTCGGGACCCCCGTCGTCCTGCTCACCACCGAGAACGACGACGGCTCGGCCAATCTCGCCCCGATCTCCTCGGCCTGGGCGCTCGGGCAGGTGGTGGTGCTGGGGCTCGGTGCCGACGGGCAGACCGCGCACAATCTCAGCGCCGGGCCCGGCCCCCGCCGCGAGCTGGTGATCAGCCTGCCGGCCCCGGACCAGTGGCCCGCGGTGGAACGGCTGGCTCCGCTCACCGGACGCGATCCCGTCCCGGCGAGCAAGCCGCGCGGCTGCCGCTTCGAACCGGACAAGTTCGCCGCGTCCGGCCTCAGCCCCACGCCCTCCCATCTGGTCGGGCCGCCGCGCGTCGCCGAGTGCCCCCTCCAGCTGGAGGCGTATGCCGACCGGGTACGACCCGACGTCTCGGGAGACTTCCTGATCGTCGAGGCGGTCGTGAGGAAGGTGCACGCGGCCCCGGACATCGTCGTGCCGGGCACCGATCACGTCGATCCCGGCGCATGGAGTCCGCTCATCTACAACTTCCGCCACTACTTCGGCCTCGGCCCGGAGCGCGGCCACACCTACCGGAGCGAAACGGCGCCGCCGGTGAACCGGTGACCTCGGCGCCGTCGATAAAGAGGGCGTGAGACTGTTCCGCCCCGTGGGGGCAGACCGAGACGACGGCGCTCTGCTGCGCGCCGTCGCCAAAGGGGACGCGGAGGCGCTGGCCGTGCTCTACGACCGGCACGCCGGCTGGCTGCTCGCCCGGCTGGGCCGCCGGTGCGCGGACCCCGAGACCGTACGGGAAGTCCTCCAGGACACCTTCGTGACCGTGTGGCGCTCGGCCGCGACCCATCGCGGCGGGGAGGCCGGGGGCTGGCTGTGGGTGATCGCCGCGCGGCGGCTGGTCGACGCGCAGCGGGTACGGGCGCGGGCCGAGCGCACGGACCAGGTGCGGTACGAGCCCCGCCCCGCCGCCCCCTCCGCCGAGGAACGGGTGCTGGCCGGGCTGGAGTACGGGGATGTCGGCGCCGCCCTCGACCGGATCTCGCCCGAGCTGCGCGAGGTGCTGCGCGCCACGGTCGTCGACGGACTGACTACCCGTGAGGCCGCACAGCTCCTCGGGATACCGGAGGGCACGGTCAAGACCCGCGCGATGCGGGCCCGCAAGGAGCTGCGAGCCGCACTGGGCCGGAGCGCGCCGCTGGGAGGTACGGCATGAGAGGCATGAGCCACCACCCCGGGCGGCGGACCTGGCGGCGGACCGAGCGGCGGAGCTGGCATGTGAGCGAGGCGTTGGCGGACCGGTACGCGGCCGGTTCCGCGCCCGAGCCGGACGCCTGGTCGTTGGAGAGACACATCGAGGCGTGCGGAGCCTGCGCGGTACGGGTGTCGGCGGCGGTACAGGGGTCCGCCGCCGGCCCGGTACTCGCGGAGATAAGGGGGGCGGTGCTGGCGGCGGTGGCCCCTGCCCCGTCCGCCGGGCCGGGGTCGGCACGCCGGGTCGGGTTCACATCCCGTGTCCTGTGGGCGGCCGGGCCCGCGCTGCGCGGCTCCTGGCTGGTGGCGCTGGTGCTGGTGGCCGCCGCCGCGGTCGGTCTCGCGTACGGCGCGGGGTTCGCGGGGGCGCGCCCGGTACTGCTGGCGCTGGCGCCGGTGGTGCCACTGGCCGGGGTGGCGGTGTCGTACGGGCGGTACGCCGACCCGATGTACGAGATCGGCGCGTCCACCCCGGGCGGCGGACTGCGACTCCTGCTGACACGTACGGCTGCCGTGCTGGCGGCGAGCCTTCCCGTGCTGACGCTGGCCGGGGCGCTGCTGCCGGCGTCGGCGGGGGCGCCGGGGGCGGCGGCCTGGCTGCTGCCGGGCCTGGCGCTGACGCTGGCCGCGCTGGCGCTGGGCTCGTACGTCGGCTGCCGTACGGCGGCGGGCGCGATGGGCGCGGTCTGGACGGTGGCCCTGGCGGTACCGGCACTGGGGACGCCGCGCCCGGACGGCGCCGGGTACCCGCCGCTGTCGGCGGCCGAGCTGTCCGAGCACCTCACGCGGTTCCTCTCCGGGACGGCGGCGCAGAGCGGCTGGGCCACGGCGGCGGCGGTGTGCGCGGGGCTGCTGATCCTGCGGCGGCGCGCGTTCGACCGGCCGGCCTTCGACGGCCGGGGGCGGGCGTGGGAGCACGGCTGACGGCGCGCGCGTGACGGCGAAGCGCGCGACGACGAGAGACAACGGTCGACACAGAAGAGTCAGCACAGAAGAAGAGAAGAAGGAAGAGGGGGCGAGCGGCATGACAGCCGCGGTACACGGTCTGACGGTCAGACATCGCAGGACGGTCGCGCTCGACGCGGTGGATCTCGGCTTCGGCACCGGCGTACACGGTCTGCTGGGTCCGAACGGCGCGGGCAAGACCTCCCTGATCCGGGTGCTGGCCACGGTCGCCGCGCCGGCCGGAGGGCGGGTGGAGCTGCTCGGCCAGGACGTCGCGGAGCACCGCGCCCGCGCGGCGGTACGGCGGCGACTGGGCTATCTCCCGCAGGAGTTCGGCTACTACCCCGGTTTCACGGTGCGCGAGTTCGTCTCGTACGTGGCGTGGCTGAAAGAGATGCCCGCGGCGGGGGTGCCCGAGGCCGTGGAGCACGCGGTGGAGCGGGTGGGGCTGGCGGATCGTATCGACGCGAAGGTGAAGACGCTGTCGGGCGGGATGGTGCGACGGGTCGGTATCGCGCAGGCGATCGTGAACGAGCCGGAACTGCTGCTGCTCGACGAGCCGACGGCCGGTCTCGATCCGGAGCAGCGGGTCGAATTCAGAGCGCTGCTCCGCGATGTCGGCAGCGCCGCCACGGTGATCGTCTCGACCCATCTGGTGGAGGACGTCGCGGCGGCCTGCTCGGAGGTGACCCTGCTGGAATCGGGCCGGGTCGCGTTCCGGGGGACGACGACGGAGCTGACGAGGCTCGGCGGGGACACGGGCGGATCGGGCGACAACCCGATCGAACGCGGCTACACGGCGGCGCTGCGGGCCCACCGCGCGGGGACGTCGGGGGCGGCCCCTTCCGGGACCGCGGCGGGAGGGCCCCGATGAGCGCCCTCCGTCTGCGGGACGACCGTCTCCGCGACGACCACCCCGGAGGCAGCCGTACGGGCCGGATCCGCCGGTTCCGCCGGTTCCGCCCGGTCCGCCTGGTCCGCCGGTTCCGCCCGGTCCGCCTGGTCCGCCCGGTCCGTCGTCCGTCCCGGACCCGGCCGTCCGCCCATCCTCTCCGTACGGAACTGCTCCGTGGCGTCGGGCCATGGACCGGGCTCGCGACCGCCGTGGTCATCGCGGTCACCCTGTACAGCAAGGCCCCCGGCTGGCAGGGACGCTGGGTGGAGGCCACTGATCTGCTGCGGGTCACGGCGCTGCTGCTCTGCGGGCCTCTCGCCGTCGCCACCGGCTGCTGGCAGGGGGGACGTGAACGACGGCGACGCACCGGGGAGTTGCTGGCCTCGCTCCCCCGCACCCAGCTGCGCCGGTCGCTGCACGCCGTCGCACCCGCCGCGCTCTGGCCGCCCGCCGGGTATCTCGTCGGCGCGGCCGGCTGTCTGCTGGCCACGTGGCCGTATACGAGCGGAGGGCATCCCTTCGTGTCGTTGATCGCCGCGGACGCCGTGGCCCTCGCGTCCCTCGGCACGATCGGTTACGTCGTCGGCCGGCTCGTCGGGTGGCGGCTGACCGCGCCCCTGCTCGCCGTGGTAATCTACGCCGGGCTCGCCACTCCTACGTACGGCGAGTCCGGTGCCCGCTGGCTGGATCCCGCCATTGATCACTTCTATCTCTGGGACCGGCCGGTGTGGTGGTTCGGGCCGGCGAGCGCCCTGTGGACCGGCGGTCTCGCAGCCGCCGCGCTGCTCGCGTACGCCGCCAGGCACCGCGTCGTCGCGCTGCTGCCGCTCGCCCTCGCCGTCGCCGTCGCCGTACCGATCGCGCGGACCGGTGACGACCTGTGGCGCCCGGACCCGGAGGCGGCCCGGCTGGTCTGCGACGACGGCACACCCCAGGTGTGCGTCACCGCGATCGACCGAAAACTGCTGCCGGAGGTGTCGGCCGCGCTCACCGGTCTCAACGCCAAGCTGCGCGGCGTCCCCGGGGCGCCCGGCCGCTGGATCGACGGCCCGCGTGCTCCCGGACCTGGACGGGAGCAGCTGACCGCCGCGCCCGGCGCGGTCGTGCGCGGGCAGGACGAGCCGAGGGAGCTGGGGCGCGGCGAGGCACAACTGCCCAGCCCCGCCGGTATCGCCGTACGCGGCCGACTCCCCGATCCGGCTCTCTACGCCACCTGGGCGGTCGGATACTTCTTCTCGGAGACCTGCGATCCGCTCGACTCCGAGGCCCCCGGCTCGGAGCGCGCCACCGCCGTCAACGACGCCGTACAGCAATGGCTCGCCCCCCGCCCGGACTTCGACGAGTTCCCATGGCCCGCCGCGTCATCCGAGCTCAAGCACCTGGAAGCGATGGATCATGACCAAGGCCGCGCCTATCTCACCCGATATCTCGCCGCCGACCGCTGTGACCCCGACGAGGTGCCCGTCCCGTGACCCTCGCTCCGCGCCTGTATGCCCGCTCCCGGGTCCTCCCCGCCACCCTGGGCGCGCTCACCGGCACCGCGCTGGTGGCCGCCTGGGCGGCGTGGTGGCTCCAGGCACAGCCGTACTTCGATCACACCGCCCGGGTCCCGGTGGTGGTGCTCGCCCCGCTGCTCGCCGCCGGAGTGATCGGGACCGGTCTGTACACACACAGCGACGAGCTCGACCGTACGGCCGTGCGCCCCTGGTGGCCCCGGCGGCTGGCTCATCTGCTGGTGCTGACCGGGCTCGCCGCGGCGCTGCTCGCGCTCGCCGTCCCCGGCCGTCCGGACGAGTTCGGGGCCCAGGCGATGACACGCAATGTGCTCGGCGCGACGGGGATCGCGGCGGCGTCGGCGGCCCTGCTCGGGGCACGGCTGAGCTGGCTGCCGATGACGGTCCAGCTGAGCGCCGTCTATCTGTCGGCGCCGAGAGCGCCGGGCGGCGCGGCGGCCTTCTGGGCCTGGCCCGTACAGCCAGGGCCGCAGGCCGGCGCGTGGGTGAGCGCGGTCGCGGCGTACGGGGTCGGCGCGGCGGTGTACGCGGCGCGCGGCGCGCGGCCCGACGGGCGCTGAACCGGGGCGGGGGCGGGACCGGACCGCAGGGGGGTGCGGTGGAAACGGATTGTCCTGGTCCGCCCCCTGCGAGCAGGATGTCAGCGGTATCGGCCACCCGACGGAGAGGCCCAGCATGTCCGTACTCTCACCCGGCTCCGCGTCCGCATCCGACCTCGGTCCCGTCACGCTCGACCGGCGTGACGGACCCTACGGCGAGATCGTGCTGCGTCGGCGCGGTGAACGGCTGGAAATCATCGCCAACGGGTGCTTCCTGATGGACACCTCGGACGGCCGCTCCGAGCGGCTGCTCATCGACGCCGCCCTCGCGGCACTCCCCGAGGAGCGGCACCGGCCCGCCGTTCTGGTCGGTGGCCTGGGGGTGGGGTTCTCGCTCGCGCACGCCGCCGCCGATCCCCGCTGGGGCCGGATCGTGGTGGTCGAGCGCGAGCGGGCCGTCATCGACTGGCACCGGGACGGGCCGCTGCGGCGGATCTCCGGCGCGGCGCTGGCCGATCCGCGTGCTGTGATCCTGCACACCGATCTTGTGGGGTATCTGCGGACGACCACGGACCGTTACGACGCCCTCTGTCTGGACATCGACAACGGACCCGAGTGGACGGTCACCGAGGACAACGAAAGCCTGTACTCGCCGGACGGACTGGCCGCCTGCCGTGCGCGGCTGAATCCGGGCGGTGTCCTCGCCGTATGGTCGGCGAATCCGTCCCCCGCCTTTGCCGAAGCGTTGGGGAATGCCGGATTCAGCGGGGTAAGGGCGGAAGAGATCCAAGTTGCCCGAGGCGTACCCGACGTGGTCCATCTCGCTGTTCGCACTGCGTAGCCGGAAGGCTCCCGCTGCCTCTACGCTGCTCCACACACACGGATCTGCATACTTCATGCAGATCGCGGATCAAGGATCGCGGAACGCGTACCAGGGGCGGGGCGATGGAGCAGACACACACCAGCCACAACGGAGTCGCGGCGACGCCCGGCGCCCAGCGCCGGGTGCTGGTCGTCGAGGACGACGCCACGATCGTCGACGCCATCGCCGCACGGCTGCGGGCCGAGGGCTTTCTGGTGCAGACGGCGCTGGACGGACCGGCGGCGGTGGACGCGGCCGAGGCCTGGCAGCCGGACCTGATGGTCCTCGACGTCATGCTGCCGGGCTTCGACGGCCTGGAGGTCTGCCGTCGCGTCCAGGCGCAACGGCCGGTCCCGGTGCTGATGCTGACGGCGCGCGACGACGAGACCGACATGCTGGTCGGACTCGGGGTCGGTGCCGACGACTACATGACCAAGCCGTTCTCGATGCGGGAACTGGCCGCGCGGGTGCATGTGCTGCTGCGCCGGGTGGAGCGGGCGGCGCTCGCCGCGGTGACGCCGCGCAGCGGCATCCTGCGGCTGGGCGAGCTGGAGATCGACCACGCGCAGCGCCGGGTGCGGGTGCGCGGTGACGATGTCCATCTGACCCCCACCGAGTTCGATCTGCTGGTCTGTCTGGCGAACACACCGCGTGCGGTGCTCTCCCGGGAACAGCTGCTCGCCGAGGTGTGGGACTGGGCGGACGCGTCGGGCACCCGTACGGTCGACAGCCACATCAAGGCGCTGCGCCGGAAGATCGGCGCCGAGCGGATCCGTACCGTCCATGGCGTCGGCTACGCGCTGGAGACCCCGGCGCCATGACCCCGCCGGGTGAGGGCCGCGCCGCCGACGGGGACAGAGCCGCGGCTGGCCGCGGCGCCGCAGGAGGCACTCCGTCGTCCGCCGCCGCCTCCCCCCGGCGGCCCGGGACCGGCGGAGGCCGCGACACCCGCGGCGCCCGACGCCCGCCGGCCCTGGAATTCCGCCCGGGACCCCGCGGCCTCGACGGCTCGGGGCTGCGGCCCTTCTCCATCAAGGCCAAGCTCGGCACCCTCGTCGTCATCTCCGTCTTCATCACCACCGGGCTGCTGATGGTGGCCCTGCGCACCGAGACCGAGCTCCGCTTCATCACGGTCTTCTCGATGATCGCCACCCTGCTCATCACCCAGTTCGTGGCGCACGGTCTGACCGCGCCCCTCGACGAGATGAACACGGTCGCGAAGGGCATCTCGCACGGCGACTACACGCGCCGGGTCAGCGGTGCGGACCGCCGGGACGAGCTGGGCGACCTCGCCTCCACGATCAATCGCATGGCCGACGATCTGGAGGCCGAGGACCGGCACCGCAAGGAGCTGATCGCCAATGTCTCGCACGAGCTGCGCACGCCCATCGCGGCTCTGCGCGCCGTGCTGGAGAACGTCGTGGACGGGGTCTCGCCCGCCGACCCCGAGACCATGCTCACGGCCCTGCGGCAGACCGAGCGGCTGGGCCGGCTGACGGAGACGCTGCTCGATCTGTCCCGGTTGGACAACGGGGTTGTACCGCTTCGGTCACAGCGCTTCGAGGTCTGGCCGTATCTCTCCGGGGTGCTCAAGGAGGCCAATCTGGCCTCCTCCCGGCGCGGGCCGATCTCCGGCTCCGGCCATCACACCCGTACGGACGTACATCTCCACCTGGATGTCTCACCGCCCGAGCTGACCGCGCACGCGGACGCGGAGCGGCTGCACCAGGTCGTCGCCAACCTCATCGACAACGCGGTCAAGCACAGCCCGCCGCACGGCCGGGTCACCGTACGGGCCCGGCGCGGGGCCGGCCCCGAGTCGCTCGACCTGGAGGTGCAGGACGAGGGTCCCGGGATCCCGGAGCAGGAGCGGCACCGCGTCTTCGAACGGTTCAACCGGGGCACCGCGCAGTACCCGCACGGTCCCGGCAGCGACGGCGGTACGGGCCTGGGCCTGGCGATCGCCCGCTGGGCCGTGGAGCTGCACGGCGGGCGGATAGGCGTGGCCGAATCCGCCCGCGGATGCTTGATACGGGTCACTCTGCCGGGAACACCGCGCCCCCGCCATTGACGTAGAGTTCGAAGCGAAAGCGCACGATCTCCGGACACGGAGTCGGGGACGGGCGAGCAACCAGCCGTGTACCGGCCGTACCCGGAGCGTCACGCGTTCCCGGCACAGTCGGAACCTGGCTTGTTTCCCGCCAATTGTTACGCTGAAACTCGCCGTCCGATGTGACTTGCACGACGATGGCACGCCCGGCCTGCACCTCCTGGCCTGGTAGGCGTAGCCTTGATTCCCGCTGTCCATCACCTTGTGAAGCGGAAGAGGGCGGTTCACGCCGTGTCGTCTCAGTCCCCCAGTAACGCGAGCATCTCGACCGACGAAGACGGGCAGGGCAAGAACCCTGCCGCGGCCTTCGGTGCCAATGAGTGGCTTGTCGACGAGATCTACCAGCAGTACCTCCAGGATCCGAATTCGGTCGACCGTGCCTGGTGGGACTTCTTCGCCGACTACAAGCCGGGCACCCCCGGTACGGCGGACAGGTCCGACAGGTCCGACGAGGCCACGGCGACCGCAGCCGCGGGGGCTGCGGTGCCCGCGCCCCAGGCGACCGCCCCTGCCCCCGCCGCGCCCGCCGTCCCGGCCGCGGCCCCCGCCGCACCGGCCAAGCCCGCTGCCGCCGCCCCGGCGCCCGTGCGGCCCGCCGCTCCGGCGAAGCCCGCGGTGGCCCCCGCCCCGGCGAAGGCCAAGCCCGCCGCGAACGGCGGCGAGGCCACCACGGCGCCCGAGGGCCCGGAGTATGTGACGCTGCGTGGCCCGTCCGCCGCCGTCGCGAAGAACATGAACGCCTCGCTTGAGCTGCCGACGGCCACGTCCGTGCGCGCGGTCCCGGTGAAGCTGCTCTTCGACAACCGCATCGTCATCAACAACCATCTGAAGCGCGCGCGTGGCGGCAAGATCTCCTTCACGCACCTCATCGGATACGCGATGGTGCAGGCCATCAAGGCCATGCCGTCGATGAATTACTCCTTCGCGGAGCGGGACGGCAAGCCGACCCTGGTCAAGCCGGAGCACATCAACTTCGGTCTGGCCATCGACCTGGTGAAGCCGAACGGCGACCGCCAGCTGGTCGTGGCGGGCATCAAGAAGGCCGAGACCCTCAACTTCTTCGACTTCTGGCAGGCGTACGAGGACATCGTCCGCCGCGCCAGGAACAACAAGCTGACGATGGACGACTTCACGGGCGTCACCGTCTCCCTGACCAACCCGGGCGGTCTCGGCACGGTCCACTCCGTGCCGCGTCTGATGCCCGGTCAGTCGGTCATCATGGGCGTCGGTTCGATGGACTACCCGGCGGAGTTCCAGGGCACCTCGCAGGACACCCTGAACAAGCTGGGCATCTCCAAGGTCATGACGCTGACCTCGACCTACGACCACCGGGTCATCCAGGGCGCCGCCTCGGGCGAGTTCCTGCGGATCGTCAGCCAACTGCTCCTCGGCGAGAACGACTTCTACGACGAGATCTTCAAGTCGCTGCGCATCCCCTACGAGCCGGTGCGCTGGCTCAAGGACATCGACGCCTCGCACGACGAGGACGTCACGAAGCCCGCCCGGGTCTTCGAGCTGATCCACTCCTACCGGGTCCGCGGCCATGTCATGGCCGACACCGACCCGTTGGACTACCTCCAGCGCAAGCACCCCGACCTGGACATCACCGAGCACGGGCTCACGCTGTGGGACCTGGAGCGGGAGTTCGCGGTCGGCGGCTTCGCCGGCAAGTCCATGATGAAGCTGCGCGACATCCTGGGCGTGCTGCGCGACTCGTACTGCCGCACCACCGGCATCGAGTTCATGCACATCCAGGACCCGAAGCAGCGCAAGTGGATCCAGGACCGTATCGAGCGCGGGGCGCACGCCAAGCCGGAGCGCGAGGAGCAGCTGCGGATCCTGCGCAGGCTCAACGCCGCCGAGGCGTTCGAGACCTTCCTGCAGACGAAGTACGTCGGCCAGAAGCGGTTCTCGCTGGAGGGCGGCGAGTCCGTCATCCCGCTGCTCGACGCGGTCATCGACTCCGCCGCCGAGTCGCGGCTCGACGAGGTCGTCATCGGCATGGCCCACCGCGGCCGGCTGAACGTCCTCGCGAACATCGTGGGCAAGTCGTACGCCCAGATCTTCCGGGAGTTCGAGGGCAACCTCGACCCGAAGTCGATGCACGGCTCCGGCGATGTGAAGTACCACCTGGGCGCCGAGGGCACCTTCACCGGTCTGGACGGCGAGCAGATCAAGGTCTCGCTGACCGCCAACCCCTCGCACCTGGAGGCGGTGGACCCGGTCCTGGAGGGCGTCGTCCGCGCCAAGCAGGACATCATCAACAAGGGCGGTACGGACTTCACGGTCCTGCCGCTCGCGCTGCACGGCGACGCGGCCTTCGCGGGCCAGGGTGTGGTCGCCGAGACGCTCAACATGTCGCAGCTGCGCGGCTACCGCACCGGCGGCACGGTCCATATCGTGATCAACAACCAGGTCGGCTTCACCGCCGCGCCCGAGGCGTCGCGGTCCTCCATGTACGCGACCGATGTCGCCCGCATGATCGAGGCGCCGATCATCCATGTGAACGGTGACGACCCGGAGGCCGTGGTCCGCGTCGGTCGGCTCGCCTTCGAGTTCCGCCAGACGTTCAACAAGGACGTCGTGATCGACCTCATCTGCTACCGCCGCCGCGGTCACAACGAGGGCGACAACCCGCAGTTCACCAACCCGCAGATGGTCCGGCTGATCGACAAGAAGCGCTCGGTGCGCAAGCTCTACACCGAGTCGCTGATCGGCCGCGGCGACATCACGCTGGAAGAGGCGGAGCAGGCGCTCCAGGACTTCCAGGGCCAGCTGGAGAAGGTCTTCGCTGAGGTCCGTGAGGCCACCTCGCACCGGGCCACGGCCCAGGTCCCGGACGCCCAGGCGGAGTTCCCGGTCTCCGTCACCACCGCGGTCTCCCAGGAGGTCGTCAAGCGGATCGCCGAGTCGCAGGTCAACATCCCCGACACGGTCACCGTCCACCCGCGCCTGATGCCGCAGATGCAGCGCCGGGCCGCCTCGGTGGAGGACGGCACGATCGACTGGGGCATGGGCGAGACCCTCGCCATCGGCTCGCTGCTGATGGAGGGCACACCGGTCCGGCTCTCCGGCCAGGACACCCGCCGCGGTACGTTCGGCCAGCGCCACGCGGTCCTGGTCGACCAGGGCACGGGCGAGGACTACACCCCGCTCCAGTACCTCACCGACGAGCAGGCCCGTTACAACGTCTACGACTCGCTGCTCAGCGAGTACGCGGCGATGGGCTTCGAGTACGGCTACTCCCTGGCCAGGCCGGACGCGCTGGTCATGTGGGAGGCCCAGTTCGGTGACTTCGTCAACGGCGCGCAGACCGTCGTGGACGAGTTCGTCTCGTCGGCCGAGCAGAAGTGGGGCCAGACCTCCGGCGTCACGCTGCTGCTGCCGCACGGCTACGAGGGCCAGGGCCCGGACCACTCGTCCGCCCGCCCGGAGCGCTTCCTCCAGATGTGCGCGCAGAACAACATGACGG
The DNA here is from genome assembly GCF_040681655.1 of Streptomyces sp. NPDC051662. NCBI lineage: Bacteria > Bacillati > Actinomycetota > Actinomycetes > Kitasatosporales > Streptomycetaceae > Streptomyces > Streptomyces sp. NPDC051662. Next base: position 142,901 of record NZ_JBFAZD010000017.1, on the reverse strand, counting down.
TCGCCATGCCGACCCTGCCGTCGAACTACTTCCACCTGCTGCGCTGGCAGGTCCACAACCCGCACCACAAGCCGCTCGTCGTCTTCACCCCGAAGTCGATGCTGCGGCTGAAGGCCGCGGCGTCCAAGGCCGAGGAGTTCACCACCGGCGGCTTCCGCCCGGTGATCGGCGACCCGAGCGTGGACCCGAGCGCCGTGCGCAAGGTCGTCTTCACCGCGGGCAAGGTCTACTACGACCTCGACGCCGAGCGGCAGAAGCGCGGCGTGACGGACACCGCGATCCTGCGTCTGGAGCGCCTGTACCCGCTGCCGGGTGCCGAACTCCAGGCCGAGATCGCCAAGTTCCCGAACGCCGAGAAGTACCTGTGGGCCCAGGAGGAGCCGGCGAACCAGGGTGCCTGGCCGTTCATCGCGCTCAATCTGATCGACCACCTGGACCTGGCGGTCGGCGCGGATGTGCCGCACGGCGAGCGGCTGCGCCGTATCTCGCGTCCGCACTCCTCGTCCCCGGCGGTCGGCTCGGCCAAGCGCCACCAGGCCGAGCAGCAGCAGCTGGTCAACGAGGTCTTCGACGCCTGACGGACCCGCCGTACCGACCGGAGGGCCCGGCCCCGCGATCCGCGCGGGGCCGGCCCTCCGGCTTTTCCGGGCCGTGCACACGGCCCGGGTGATCAGACGCCCGGGTGGTCAGACGCCCGGCGGCTCGAAGTCCCAGTAGGGGCGGTTACGGGAGCGGGCCGCGACGGTGTGGACATGCTGCGCGCCCAGGGTGGCCGCCAGATCGTCCAGCGCCTCCCCCTCGGTCTTCTCGGCGCGCTGCCCCTCCCGCAGGGCCCGCAGATCCGCCGCGTGCGCGATCCTGGCCGAGAGCGTGAGCGGATGGGTCCTGCCGAGCGTCTCGGTGGCGTGGGTGACCGCGTCAGCGGTCAGCGCCGCCGCGCCCTCCGGGTCGCCCACCAGATTGCGCAGCGCCGAGGCGTTGATGGCACACCCCAGGGTCCAGGGATGCCGCTCGCCGACGGCCCGGGTCAGATCGGCGAGGGAGTCCTCGATCAGTGCGTGCGACTGCTCCCGCTCCCCCACATTGCGCAGGATCAGCGCGTGGTTGGCGCGGGTTCCCGCGACGAACGGATGGCCTTCCCCGAGCATCCCCAGATAGCCGTGGACGACCTTGTCGCTTATGCCCATGGCCTGGTCGATGTCGCCGTGCTCACGGGCGAAGCAGCTCTGGCCGGCGGCGAACATCATGGTGAGCGGGTCGTGTTCGCCGAGGACCCGCTCGCAGTTCTCCAGGACCTGGGTGAACAGCACGGCCGCCTTGCCGCGTTCGCCCGAGCGGTACAGGCAGAGCGCGAGATTGTGCTCGGCGCGCAGCGTCTGGGGGTTGTCCCTGCCCAGCACCCTCCGGTGGACGCGCACGCTCTGCGACTGGAGCGATTCGGCCTCGTTGTAGCGGCCGAGCAGGCGCAGGTCGGTGGCGTAGTTGATCTCGGAGAAGAGGGTCCAGTTGTGCCGCAGGCGCAAGGTCTGCCGACGGGCCTCCAGCGTCCGCCGGTTGAGGTCCAGGGACTCCTTGTACCGGCCGAGCAGCCGCAGCGAGACGGCCAGATTGTTCTGGGCGTTGAGGGTACGGGAGTCCTGTTCGCCCAGCAGCTCGCGGTAGCAGGTCAGGATCCAGGAGGAGACCTCCAGGGCCTCCTCGTACCGGCCGAGTCCGCGCAGATCGGCGGCGAGCCCTCCGGAGGCCCGCAGATGCTCCAGGTCCTTCGGGCCGCGCTCGGCGCGCAGATGCTCCACGGCGGCGCGCTCAATGGCTTCCGTGCCCGCGTAGTCGCCCACCGCGCGCATCAGGTTGGCGTAGTGGTAGCTCACGTCCCAGATCCTCGGGTGCGTCTCGCCGAGGAGCCGCCGCCACGCCGCCAGCGCGCGCCGGCCGAGGTTGATGCCCGCCCGGTACTCCCCGGAGAGATACATGTAGCGCAGGCAGTTGAGGACCAGGCTGTGCATCCCCGCGTCGGTGCTCTTGAGGACATCGGCCCACTTGAGGTGCGGGGTGATCTCCGCGTACCTGGGCCACAGCCGGGTGTCGGTCGGCCGGCCCGGATCGGCCGCCACCAGCGCCCGGCGCACCACCTCGATGAATTCCCGCTGATCCCGCTCGGGCATGTCCTGGCGGACGATCTGGTGGACCATACGGTGCATATAGAGGGTGTCGCCCGCGGCACCGGAGAAACCGGCGTCGGGCGCCGAGTCGTAGACCTCGCGCTCACCGACCCCCGCGGCCCGCACGACGGCGTACTGCCGCAGCTTGTTGATCGCCCGCGCCCAGCGCACCGGGTCGTCCACCAGCCCGCGCAGCTTCTCCGGGAGCGTGTCCACGGGCAGATCGCGCACGAGCCGTACGGGGATGGCGCCCGGCGCGAAGAACGTGCACAGCCGGAGCAGATCGATGGACTCGGGGACGGTCTCGCGGAGTTTGTTGAGCAGTATCGACCAGCCGGTCTGGAAGGCGAGCGGGAAGTCGGCGGAGACCCGCACGACATCCTGGTCGATGCCGTCCTCCAGCAGCGCGATGTACTCGTCGACCGACATGTCCGAGTCATTGAGCCAGCCGGCGGTCTGGTCGAGCAGCAGCGGCAGGTCCTCCAGCGCCTCCGCGAGATGGTCGGCCTCGCCATGGGTCAGCCGCTGGGCGCGGCGGCGGATGAACGCGATCGACTCGTCGCGGTCGTAGACCGGCACCTCCATCAGGGCGCTGTTGTGCTCGCCCCACTCCGGGTTGCGCGCCGTGATCAGCACATGGCCGGGCCCGGTCGGCACCAGGTCCCAGATCTGGTCGGGTTCGTCGGCCCCGTCGAGCACGAGCAGCCAGCGCCGGTACGGATCGCCGCGGCGCAGCGCGTCCCGGGCGGCGCGCAGCCGCTCGCCGTACTCCACACCGGTGGACAGGCCGAGCGCCGGGGCGAGTTCGGCGAGTTTCTGCCGGCAGGTGACCCGTTTGTCGGCGGAGACCCACCACACCACGTCGTACTCGGCGCCGAAGCGGTACACGTACTCGGCGGCCAGCTGGGTCTTGCCCACGCCCGACATGCCGTGCAGCGTCACCACGCCGGCGCCGCCCGCGGCCTCCTGAAGCGCTTCGTACGCGTTGCTGAGCAGCGTCTCGCGGCCGGTGAAGCGCGTATTGCGACGGGGGACGCCACCCCACACATCGGGGGTGTCGGCGGGATAGCGCGGGCCGGACCGCGCCTCGCCGAGATCGGGCAGCGGGTCGGTGGGCAGTCCGAGGCGCGTCAGCACGCGCCGCTCGGCCTCCGACTCCCCGACGGTGGTCAGATCGGCGGCGGCGAAGACGGCGGTGGCGCCCGGCAGCGCGGACGTGGTGACCGTGACGGCCGCGAACCGGTCGGGCTGGGCCGCGACCACCTGGCGCAGGGCGCGGTTCCACTCGTCGTGGCTGCGCGGGCCGAGCTGGAAGTACCAGTCGCTGAGGATCACGAGAACGGGGCCGGGCGCCAGCAGCAGATCCTGGAGCGACTCCTCCAGCGACGTCTCCACCGGCGGGTCCCACCGCTGGTAGACGACCGTGAGCCCGCGGCGCTGGAGCCGGTCCCCGATCCAGGCCGCCCAGGCCCGGTTGAAACCGGCGAAACTGATGGTGACAGCCTGCGTCCCGGTTGCTCCAACTGGCTTACGCGCTCCGGGCATTCGACCGTCTCCCTGCTTCGTCATACGCCCTTTTAACATACCCCCGGGGCGGCTGAATCCATCCGGGTGCGCGCCGCATTAACTTGCGTTCCTTTGGCGCCAGATCATGCGCGTGGTGCGTACGTACGCCACCGCTCGGGCGAGATGTCCGGGCGGCGGAGGGGTGTCGGCCAGCCGGTGGTGTGTGGAGATCATCTCGTTGACGAGTACGCGGCCCGCCGGGGTCAGCGCGCCGGACGCCGCGAGCACCGGCAGGACGGCGCCGACCTGCTCCTGGCAGCGGGCGTGCTCGGCCCAGGCCAGATCGCGGGCGGAGGGGCGGTCCGTGCCGAGGGCGCAGCGCTGCCAGTAGTCGGCGAGCGCGATATGCGAGTAGGCGCCTTGGAGAAGCCCGTCGAAGGGCCGGGCGTCGGGGCGCCAGGGCGCGAAGTGCCGTGGTGTGGCGTCCTCGTGGTGCAGCGGGGTGAGGTCCGCGAGCGCGGCGAGTTTGGTGTGCTGGAGTTCATGGACGAGGGTCGACGCGAAGTGGGCGGCCGTGGCGGGCCTGCTGCTCAGGATCGCGCCGAACGCCTCGCGCCGGGTCCCGCTGCACTGCGCGGCGCCCTCGCCGGGGGACGGGGAGCCGGCGGCGGTCGTGCCCACGGTGGTGGAGCCGGGCGGCGGGGAGAGCGGGACCAGACAGCGCAGCAGGGCCACCGTCTCGGCGGTGCGGTGGGCGCCGCCGATCCGCAGCATGGGCGCCACCCCGGCCCACAGCTCCCGCCATGCCGCGCGTTCGCCCGCGTCGAGGCCGGCGACGGAGGAGAGCCCGAACCGCTGGAGACCGCTGCCGGCGGTGCGGTACGGATCGAGGTCGTCCAGCGGTACGGGCGCGGTGCCGGGCAGGACGCCGGGGAGGGTGAGCACGGGCAGCCAGCGCGGGTCGGCCGAGCGCGCGCCGTCCTCGCCGAGCCGTACGGTGATGACGTCCGCGCCCTCCTGACGCAGCGTCACGTGCCCCTCCGACTGGGCGATATCGACCGCCGTACGCGTCCTCGGGCCGGTACGGAGCGCGCCCAGCGTGGGCAGCACGAGCAGCCCGTCGGGGGCGGTGAGACGCGCCTCGAAGGACAGCCCGGCGCGGCTCGCCGCCGCGGCGGCGAGTGCGCTGAAGTGGGCGAGATCGGCGGCGAGTTCGGGGGTCGGCGCGGCGGCGGTGAGACCACGCAGACAGCGCTGTGCCCAGGGGCCCGTCAGCGGATGGAGCAGGACGGAGCGCGCGGCGGCCCGGTCGGCGCGCTCGGCGGCCTCAAGCAGCGCCCAGTCCTGGCGCAGCCGGTCGAGCCGGCCGGGCGGACAGACGGCCGCGGGGGCGGCGGACGCCGCGTCGAGCAGGGCCCGCAGCAGTACGAGCCGGCGCGTGTGCTGGTCGCGCACGAGCAGCCCGAGGGCTTCGGATCCGCCTTCGGTACGGCCGAGTTCACGCAGCAGCGGCTCCGGTACGACGGGGCTCACCCGGGGCCTCCCTGGCTCGCCGACCGGGGTGTCGTCGCTTCGGCGAGCCTGGCCGCCACATGGACGATCAGCCGCTGGAGGTCCGCGCAGTAGACGGAGGGGTTGGTGAAGCCGTGGCCCGCGCGGTAGCGGTGGGCGTAGTGGCCGCCGCCGCAGACGGTGAGCAGTGGGCAGGCGCGGCAGCCGGCGGCGAGGGACGCGGCGCCGGACTGGCGGGCGGCGATGCCGGGATGGCGGGTGGCGTCGTCGAAGGTGTGCCGGAAGATATCGAGTCCGGTGGCGGCGGCCGTGTCGTAGGCGGACTTCAGGGAGTCGACCTGTTCGATGGCGCCGTCCGTCTCGATCACGATGGCGTTGACGGGGTCGAGTCCCAGGGACTCGGTGGCGCCGGGCAGGCCGAGCAGCAGGGCGAGACACTCCTCGAAGAGCCGGATCCGGGTCTCCCTGCGCCCGGCCGACCACCAGCGGTCGAAGACCACGCTCAGCCAGTCGCCGTACGGGGTGGGGCGGTCGGGGCCGGCGGGGCCACCGGGGCCACCGGGGCCGGCCGCGCCACCGGGGTCACCGGGATCGGCGGCGGGCAGACCGGGCGGCGGTGCGGACCAATTGCCGTGCGGGAGCAGCAGATCGAGGGCGGGCGGGCGCAGCGCCAGCAGCGACGCGTACACCTCGGCGGGGTCGGTACGCGGGTCGACGACCGTGAGGATGCCCGCGTACGCCTCGGGGTGGTGCTCGGCGAGCAGCCGGGCGCCGCGCGAGGCCGCGGGCCAGGAGGGGCGGCCCGCGTGGTCGACGCGCAGGGTGTTGTGGGCGGCCAGACCGCCGTCGAGGCTGATGCCGACGCGTATCCCGTGCCGGGCGAGGGTGGCGATCCGTTCCTCGGTGAGCAGGGTGGCGTTGGTCTGCACGGTGGCGTGGACGGTGCAGCCGCGCGGTACCCGTTCGCGTACGAGCCCGGCGAAGGCGGCCAGTCGGCCGGCGCCCGCGAGCAGTGGTTCACCGCCGTGCAGGACGAGCGAGAGGTCGCGCAGCGCGTGCGTGGTGGCGTGCTCGGCGATCCGGGACGCGGCGCGGTCCAGGACGGCGGGCGCGACGGCGGCCGGGCGCTCGCGCCAGGTGCGGTCGGGGCCCTCGTAGAGGTAGCAGTAGCGGCAGGCGAGGTTGCAGCGGCCGTGCACCTTGACGATGAACTGCCCGAAGGGAACGGGTGAGTGAGCGGGGACAGCGGGTGGGTGAGCGGGGACGGGGGCCGGAACGTGTACGGGCATGGGGACGGGAACGGGGGTTGCGGCGGACGCCCCCCGGACCACCGGTGCCACCACGGGCGTCGGCCCGCGCGGCACCGCCTGTCGAGACACTCCACACCCCCGATGCTGTACGGCGTCCGGGACGGCCGGGGATCGCCCGGACAGAGCCAAGGACACCGAGCCTGGTTCCCTGGATGACCGGGCGGGCAAACGCGGGGCGCGACAGGTTGTCCTGTTCAAAAGCGCCCCGGGCCGAAAACGCCCGCGGATCCCCGGCAGGGTCCGGGATCCGTCAGAACGCGTTGGTGAATCCCCACAGCATCTCGCGCGGTTGAAGGGCCCGGCCGCGCAGATCCGCCACCACCTCGGCGAGGACCGGGTGGTCGAGGGTGCGCAGCTCCGCCAGGTCCAGCGCCAGCAGATCCGGCAGACCGCCGGATCCGTCCGGCGCTCCCCCGTCCGTCGGCCGTGTCGTGTGCGCCGTCCGCGTCAAGTCGTCCATCACGCCTCCCCGTTGCCGTGCGCGTGCGTCGTATCGGTTGTCCCCCTTCCCGTACCCCGTACGAGCCCGTTCCTCACCGCTCCAGTTCGGCCAGCCTGTCCGATGTCGCACGCGCCCGGTCGCCGCCGCCGGCCGGCAGCCTGCCCCACTCCGTACGCGCCGCGCGGTACGCCTCGCGCGCGGCCCGGGGCCGGCCGGCTTCCTCGTAGGTCATCCCCCGCCAGTGACTGGCCTCGGCGCGCAGGGCCACGGCTTCCAGCCGCTGCCGCGGATTGTCCAGCTCCGCTTCCGCCATCCTTGCCGAGTCCGCCGCGCCCCGGAACGCCTCGGCCGCCTCGTCGAGACGGGCCGGCCGGTGCAGGATCCGGTGTGCGTCGAAGTGGGAGCGGCCCAGTTCCAGCCAGCAGCGCGCGGCGGTCAGCGGATCGCGCGCCTCCTGCGCCGCGAGCCCGAAGAGATGCTCCGCCTCCCGCAGATCCACTCGGTCGCCGCCGAGCCGATGACGGAGCATCAGGGCCTTTCCCAGCATCAGCAGCCGGTCGGCCTGCCGGATGCCGGGCACCGTTTCCGTACGGCAGTCACGCAGGACCCGTACCGCCGCGCCGATGTACCGGCTGCCGTCCGGCAGTTCCGCGCGCCTCAGCAGGGTCGTGCCCCACTCGGCGAGCAGATCCGCGTGGGCCCGGGAGTCACGGGGGACTCCGCGCGCGGCACGGGAGAAGTACTCCGCGGCCTCCTCCAGATCGCCCGGGTCGCCTGAGCGTTCGTACCGGGCGGCCCGCACCCGGCCCGCCCTGGTCCTGAGCGAGGCGAGCAGCCGTTCGTCCCGTACGGTCACCAGCGACTGGTCGACGAGCGTCCCCGCCTCGTCCAGGCCGTCGCCCGACCGCAGCAGCGCGTCCACCAGATCGAGCAGGATCCGGGCCTGGGTGCCGACGGTGTGGCCGCCGGGGGCGAGCGCCCTGCGCAGCGAGCGCGCCGCCTGGCCCGCGTACACCTGGGCCTGTTCGGGGTCGCCGGTCGCGCCGGACAGCCGCAGCAGCGTCCGGCCGTGCGCCAGCGGCAGGCCGGGCGGCCGGTTCTCCTGGTCGGGCCAGACATCGGCGAACGCCTCCAGCATGCCGATCGCACCCTGGAGCAGCGCGCTGTCGCCGCCCAGCCGCCACTGCGCCTCCAGGGCGCGCACCCGTTCCAGGGTCAGCCGCAGCGCCTCGCCCGGCTCCAGTCCCGGGGCCGCGCAGGCGACGGTGTACTCGCGGTCGGCGCGGCGCAGCAGCTCCAGCGCGGCGCGCCGGTCACCGCGCCGCCGCCGGTCGTCGGCCGCGGCGTGCAGCACCTTGGCGAGCACGGCCCGTTCCCGTACCGCCCGGGGGTGCGCGGCGGCCTTCTCGGCGGCTCGCTCGGCCTCGCGCAGCAGTCCGCCGCCGCCCTGGACCTCCCACAGCCGCAGCAGACAGCGGGCGAACTCCGCCCACAGCTCGGGGTCGGAGCCGGACGCCGGTTCCTCGCGCTCGGTGGCGCCACGCAGCAGCTGTACGGCGTCGATCAGATACTGCACCATGCTGTCCGACTCGAACTGGCGCAGCAGCCCGCGGGCGCTCTCCACCGCGTCATTGGTGGGCGGGTCGAGGACCTGGCCGCCGCCGTACGGCGCGAACTGGTCCGGCAGCGGCATGAACCGCTCCAGCACCCGGGCCGCGACCTCGGCGAAGGGATCCGGGGCGCGTCGGGCGCCGCCCTCAGGCCCGCCGCTCTCCCCGGCGTCGCCGTTCTCGCCGTCCGGTTCGATCTCCGTCTCGCCCTCGCCGCGGAACGCGCCGTCGTCGAGACCGCCGCGCGGGAGGAACGGGCCGGGGCTGCTGTCGCCCAGCTGGGCCAGGGCCAGGGCCGGGAAGTTGGGGCCGCCCCTGCCGAATCGCTGCTCGATGTACTCCGAGCAGTGCTTCAGCACGAGCAGCGCCTCGTCCCGGCCCAGCGGTCCGAGCAGCGCGTCCTGGACGCCCGGCGCGAACTCGTACCACTGCCCGTCGTCCGCGCCGTCGCCCTTGCTGCGCGAGAGCAGCCCGCTGAGCAGCACCTCGGCCAGTTCCGACGGTCCTGAGTCGGGCAGCATCGTGCGCTGCACCAGCTGCATCACCGGCAGATAGAGCGGGGCCGCGGCGAGATAGACGGCCAGTTGCCCGGCGGCCGGCGAGGCGGCCGAGCGGAACCGGCTGACCAGCTGGAGCGAGGACATCCGGTCGCCCCCTCGGGGCGCGGGCGCGGCGGGATGGTCGGCGCGCACCCAGCCGACCGCGCCGGAGATCCGGCCGGCGCCGGTGCCCGACAGCAGCCGTGCCCAGGCGTCGAGCGCGCCCGCGACCGGCGGCAGTACGGGGATCGCGAGGGCTCCCGGATGCGCGGCGGGTGCCGTGGCGGCGCCGCCGCCGACCTTCAGCACGGCCGCGCCGCCCGGCCCCTCGCCCCGGGACAGCGCGCCGTAGGTGACGGGCAGCCGGGTGCGGTTCCACATACGCTGCGGCAGCGGTTGCAGTACGGCGGTGGGTGCCTGGCGGGCGAGCTGGTGGAGCAGCCGGTGGGCGCGTCCGCTGTGCCAGAGCGGGCCCGCGCAGTCGCTGACGACGACGGTGACGCGGCGGCCGGTCGGATCGCTCAGCCGGTCGGCGGAGCTGAGCGGCGCGGCGGCCGGGTCGGGGCTTCTGCTGACGGCGGGCGCGCCGTCGGGGCCTTGGTGCAGATAGCGCACCTGCACATCACGGAAGGCGCCCAACTGTCCGAATATCTGCTGGAGTTCGCCGAAGAGCCGTTCCCAGACGCGCATCGAGGACGAGGCGTCCATGACGAACTGGAGCAGCGCGTCAGCCCGCGAGACCCCGCGGAATACCGGGATGATCAGCCCGCCGGCCCGAGCGCTGAGTTCCACTGTCGCCACCTCGTCAAGGGTACGGCGCAACGGCGGGGCGGCGGGCCGGTAACGCTGAAGTGGCCGCAACGCGCGCTGGAGTTCGAGGGGGGCGGGCAGCGCGGGAGCGGCGGGCACCCCGAGGGTGAGCGCGGTGGCGCCGCGCCCGTGCCGGGTGCGCGGTCCGCCGTGGCTCGGTACGGGATAGAGGGAGATCCGGCGGTCGTCCTCCTCGCCGGGATCCGGCCGCGGTTCGGGACCGTCCTCAGGCTCGGTCTCCTGGACGGAGTCGGCGAGGACCGCAGGCGCGACGGCCGTCGCGCCGGTGACGGCGGGCCGTTCGGCGCTGTCCGTCGTCTCCTCGCCGTGCTCGCCCGGCGCCTGCCGCGTCCGGCCGCCTCCGGTCTGTTCGGCCAGCCAGAGGGCGTCACAGAGCTGTTCGGCATCGGGGTCGAGACCGGCCTCACGCAGCCGGGCGACGAGCGCGGTCAGCAGAGCGCCGTCGTACGGCGCGCGCCCGCCGGCCGGGCCGTCCGTCGTACGGTCCGCCGCACCGCCCGCCATCAGCGCATCACCTCGGCCGGTCGAGTCGCTGGATGAGCAGATCGGCGAGGCGGTCGCGACCCGCCGGGGCGGCGGCGTCGGTGAGATAGATGGCGTTCAGCAGCTGGTCGGTGGAGATGAGTTCGCTGCGCGAGCGCTCCAGGAAGTGGCTGATCAGATCGTCGCCGGCGCGCGCGGCCTCGTCGCCGAGATGTGCCCGTACGAACGTGGCGAGCCGCTGGTGGTCGGGGCGGCCGAGCTCCAGATGGATACAGCGGCGCATCAGGGGCGCCGGGAAGTCCCGTTCGCCGTTGCTGGTGAGGACGACGAACGGGAAGGCACGGCACTGCACCCGGCCGCCCTTGATCCGGACCTTCTTGCCGTCGTCGGTCAGGACCTCGGCCTCGCCGTCGGGCAGCCGGTCGGCGATCCGCTCCAGCTCCGGAATGCCGAACTCCCCTTCCTCCAGCACATTCAGGAGGTCGTTCGGCAGATCGATGTCGCTCTTGTCCAGCTCGTCGATGAGCAGGACGCGGGGCTGCTCCGAGGGCAGCAGCGCGGTGCCGAGGGGGCCGAGCCGGATATAGCTGCCGATGTCCGCCGAGGGGTCGTGGCGGTACGCACCGTCCGCACCGTCCGTACCGTTCGCGCCGTTACGTCCCGTGGCGCTGTGTGCGGCCAGCTGCACGTCCTGGAGCCGGGCGATCGCGTCGTAGTGGTACAGCCCGTCCTGGAGGGCGGACCTGCTGACGATGGGCCAGCGCAGCACCCGGCCGAGCCCCAGTTCGTGCGCGACGGAGTGGGCCAGGGTGCTCTTGCCCGCGCCGGGGCTGCCGGTGACCAGCAGCGGACGCCTCAAGTAGAGGGCCGCGTTGATCATTTCGAGCTCCTCGGCGCCGGGCCGGTGCAGCTCCGCCTCGTGCCGGTAGCCGCCGAGCCGCCGGTCGGCCGAGCCGTCCCTGCCGTCGCCCGTAACGCCCTCGCCGTCCGGGGAGTTGTCGCCGCGTCCCGCGAAGTCCCGCCAGGGAGGCGGCGGAGGCAGTTGGGTGATGCCTCCGTGCGGCTCGCCGGCCCCTCGATAGATGAGCCACTCGCTGGGTTCACTCATTGCGTGTTCCTCGTCATCACTCGTCCGCCAGGGGCAGCAACCGCCGAACGTGCCACACGGTAGCGATCCGCCGCCGACCCCGTAAGAGGCCGACGGCCGGGGCGGTTCACGGCGCCTCCAGCAACTGGCCGGATCCGGGCAGCGGGTGGTGCGGATCGTCGTAGAAGAGCGCCACGCCGTCCGACCAGAACATCTCCGTGCGACCCGCGCGCACTCCCCGTCTCAGTTCCTGGATCTTCCACGGCAGCTGGTCGGCCGTGCCCGCCTCCGCGACCGTGGCCACCGCGCGCCGGTGGAAGTCCGCGCAGACCACGTCGGGACGGTCCATGCCGCGCCGCAGCAGGGCGACATGGAAGCCGCCGCGCACCACCCGGGTCAGTCCCGCGGCGGTCTCGCCGTCGGGCCGGTCGCCGTAGCGACAGAGCACGGGCACCGTCTCGTACGCCAGAGAGCGCAGTTCCTCCTCCGTCGGAACGGGTACCCGCAATCCGTCCTCGCAGTCGATGATCTCGGCCTGCATCGCCGCGCTCCACGTACGGTTCCAGCGCGCCCTGCGCTCCCGGGCCTCGTCCTCCGAGAGCGGTGGCTCCTGGTCCGAACAGCGCACGACCACCGGACGCGTGACCCCGAGCGGCGGTTCGTCGGGCGACAGCTGCCAGCCGTCCACCTCAAGGCCGAGCAGCGCCTGTACGACGGCGACCTGGAGCATGGCGGGGCTGTCCGGCTCGTCGCAGCGGCGGAACGCCTCGGTGAGCGCGGCGGTGAGGCGCGCGTGCAGGGAGTGGCCGGGGGTGCCTCTGCTGTCCTCCGCGACCGGCACCACCTCTCCGCTGTGGCGGGCGACACCCACCCGCCAGTCATAGCTGTCCCGCTCCCAGCCGCGCGGCTCCAGCTCCAGCAGGACGAAGGGGCGCTCGCCCTCCCTGGGCCGCTCCCCGTAGGCCGGGGACGCGCGCCGCTGCTCGCGGTCCGTGCGGTGGCGTCCGGCCGACCACAGCCGGGTGATCTCGTTGCGGAACTCCCGTGAGAGCTGGCCGTCGGCGAGCACCTTCACCCAGTCCCAGAGCGCCTGCTCGGCCGCCGCGGTGGTCTGTGTGACATAGGGGCGCTCGGCGGAGATGACGCTCATGCAGTAGCGCAGGACGAGTTCGAGCGCGGCCTCCCCGCCGCGGGTCTCGTAGAGCGCGCCGAGCCCGTCCCGCCAGCTGCGCGGCGCCGGATAGCGGTCCACGGAGTGCACATTGGGCAGCCGGATGAGCAGATCGAGCAGGCTGTGGGTGGAGACCGGCGGCGGCAGCTCGGCGAGCCTGCCGAGCAGCGTGACGCGCTGCTGCGGGGTCAGCGCGCGGTCGGCACCGGTGGCGGCGCCGGTGGCGAGGGAGCTCTGCACATCGGTCCACGTGGGGCCGGTGCCCACCCGGCTGAAGTGCCGGTCGGAGTGGTAGCGGTCATGGGCGTGGAACACCGCCTGGTAGTCGTCGTCCGACTCCGCCCCGGCCATCGCGGCGGGCACCGGCAGCGAACGCAGCCGGTCGATGGCGATGGACGTCCCGCCCATGGCGCCGAGGAGCTGGGACTTCAGCACCCCGACCACCTCGCCGCGGCGCAGATCGACGGCTGGCCCGCCGGAGACCCCGGGCGGCAGCACATCCCCGCCGAGCCGCATCTGCTCGTCGGAGTCGGCCCAGCCGCCGACCGTGCCCTGCACGGCGCACTGCCCGCTGAGCCGCTTCAGCCGGCCGCCCACCTCGGTCCAGCCCGAGTAGAGCACCTGCTCGCCGCCGAAGAACTTCGCGGGGCGCTCGCTGACGTACACACAGGCGTGGTCGACGGGCCTGCCGAGCCGGACGAGCGCGAGATCGGGCGCCGGCCAGCCCACGCCGGGACCGCCGGGGGGCGCCTCGGGAAGCGCCGCCACGACGGCCCCCGCGACCGCCGTCTCGCCGCTTCGGGGACCGGTTTCGAAGACCACGGTCACGTCCCGCCCCTCCCCCTGCAACGCCACATGCGCACATGTGAGAACCCAGCTCGGGGCGATGAAGAAGCCGCTCCCCAGGAAGCTTCCGCCTGGCCCATCAGGGTCATACCCGCCCTCCGGGCCATGGATGCGCACGGTGGCGGCCATGACGAGGTCGCGGAGGGCGAGTCCGCCGTCGCCGAAGGCCCCGGGCACACCCCGGCCGAGCCCGTCGATCATGCTCCGCTCCCGGCCGGGGGCGTGGGACCGCCGGGATGCGCCGGTGCGCCGGTGGATGCGCCGGGCGTGCCCCCGGCGGGCGGAACGGCGGGCGGGACAGCGGGTGGGACGGCGGATGGCGCGGCGGACGGGACGGTCGGCGGCGCGGTGGGCCGTGGCGGCGGCGCGGTCTGCGGCGGCACCGTCGGCCGTGGCGCGGCGAGATCGGCGGGCGGACCGCCGTCGTTCCAGGTGAGGGTGACTTTGATGCCCCCCTTGGCCTCACCGTCGGCGAGCAGTCCGACGACCTTGCCGGACTTGGCGGTGAGTTCGATGCCGAACTCGACACTCACCTCGTCGGGACGCACCGCGCGTAGAGGCCCGGCCAGAGACCGCGCGACGCTGGTCACGACGGACTGAAGGCTCTCCACCCGCGCCTGCACCTGGTCCGCGAACCCGGTGTCCGCGTACGTCAGGCCCCCCGATGGCCGGCGCAGTTCCTCGGCCCCGGAGATCCGGGCCCATACGGGCGTACCGTCCGGCATTTCGATGCGCGTGACATTCGCCTCGTCATCACCCATGACTTCCCCCGTTCCCCCAATTCCCCGCAGGTTAACGGCAGTAGAGAGCCGGCGCGAGGGTCATGGGAAAGGACGGCAGGGCGCACCCGGCCGGTTCTCGGCGGCGGAGAGGACCTCGCTCCCGCTCTCCCCACCCCTCTCACCAGGCATTAGGCTGATTCCATGTACTTCACCGACCGCGGTATCGAGGAACTGGAGAAACGGCGCGGCGAGGAGGAGGTCACTTTCGAGTGGCTGGCCGAACAGCTGCGTACGTTTGTCGACCTCAATCCCGATTTCGAGGTTCCGGTCGAACGTCTCGCGACCTGGCTGGCGCGGCTGGACGACGAGGACGGCGAGGAATAGCCCGTACGGCGCCCCTCTCGCCCCGTTAGCCGACCCACCCGGCTTACCCGGCTCACCCGGCTCACCCGGCCTGCCCGGCCCACCCGGCTCGCCCGGCCTACCAGGACCCGTAAGGCCCCGGTCTCATTCCTGGGCGCGGAACCGGTCGTACGCGAGTCCCAGCACGCCGTGTGTGACGAGCAGCGTGCCGGCGAAGGCCCAGCCCGCGCTCCGCCGGCGGGCACCCCAGAGGACCAGCGGTACGCCCGTCGCGAGTTGGACGGTGGCGAGCAGCCGGGCCTTGGGGCCGCGCAGCCAGGGGCCCAGCGGCCCGTCCTCGACCACATCCAGCTCGGCCCGTACGGTGTCGCGCCAGCCACCCCATTCGAGCTGCTCGGCGCCCGGCTGGACGCGCGCGACCTCGCGCAGCCGGTCGGCCGGTTCGCCCGGGGTGAGACCGGCCGGAAGCATGAGGCCCGTACGAGCGAGGAACGCGGCCAGCGCCCGGAGTCTGGTCCTGGAATCGGCCTCCGGGTCCTGGTGGGTGAGCCGCTCCAGCGCCTGGAGATCCAGTACGGGATCGAGGCCGAGGCGGGCCGCGAACGTACGCATCGCCTCGTCCTCCCCGGCGGGCGTGCCGTCCGCGAGCCAGACATAGCCGACGGTGCGCCGGAAGCCGGCCGCCAGGGTGTAGCCGGCCCGGCCCGCGTCCCACCACAGGGCGAGAACGGGCCAGTTGGAGCCGACGGCGAGCGCGGTGGCCCAGCTCACGACCACCCGGTCGACCGGTTCGCCGCCGTGCAGCCAGGGCTTGCCCTCGGGGACGAGCACGGTCCAGCCCGCACCGGCCGGGGCGAGCAGCAGCCGTTCGCGGAGCAGATGGGCGGCGGGCCGTACCACCACCGGCTCGGCCCGGCAGAGCAGCACAGCCCCCACGGAAGTCGCGTTCATAGCCTTACGCTAGGGCACTTTGCCCGGATTTGGGCGCTGTGACCATCGGGGGCCGGGCGGGTTCGGCCACCCGGCCTTGACTTCCGTTATCCGCGATATATCGTGTCCTTCAAGAGACGCGATATGTTGCGTTAAGCCGGGCCTCAGGAGGTCAGCACCATGGCAGAGTCGACGTGGGAAGTCGCCGAGCCGAGAAAGCTCACCTTCGACGACCCGGTGACCTCGCTCAATGTGCGCGTGGTCAACGGGACCGTGAACGTCGTCGGCACGGACGAGGCCGTACTGAACGAACAGGGCGGCGCCCATCTGGAGATCTCGCGGATCGAGGGCCCGCCGCTGATCGTGACCAGAAGCGGTTCCACGCTCACGGTCGCCTACGAGGACCTGCCCTGGAAGGACTTCCTCAAGTGGCTTGACCCCAAAGGCAGGCACCGCAGCGCCGTCGTCTCCGTCGCGGTCCCCGCCGGGACCGAGGTCGAGGTCGGGGTGGTCGGCGCGGGAGCCGTGGTCTCGGGGGTACGGGGGCGTACGGACGTACGGGGCGTCAGCGGCGACACGACACTCGTGGGGCTGTCGGGCGAGGTACGCGCCGACACGGTCTCCGGCAATGTGGAGGCCCAGGCGGTCACCGGCGGCCTCCGCTTCCACTCCGTCTCGGGCGATCTGACGGTCGTCGAGGGCGCGGGATCTTCCGTACGGGCCGACTCGGTCAGCGGGGACATGGTCGTGGACCTCGACCCGGCGGGCGCGCCCACCGACATCAAGCTGACCTCGGTCTCGGGCGAGATCGCGATCCGGCTGCCGCACCCCGCGGACGCGCGGGTCGAGGTGAACACGGCGAGCGGCGCCGTCTCCAACGCCTTCGACGATCTGCGGGTCAGCGGCCATTGGGGCGCACACAAGATCACCGGCACGCTGGGGGCGGGCACGGGCACGCTCAAGGCGACCACGGTGTCCGGCTCGATCGCGCTGCTGCGCAGGCCGCCGGCGGAGGACGGCCCGTACGACTCCCCCGCCCCCTCCACGGCCGGCACGGCGCCGACCGACACGAAGGAGTTCTGACCATGCCTCCGGTCTTCGCCCACGGCCGCCTCCGCCTCTATCTGCTCAAGCTCCTCGACGAGGCGCCGCGCCACGGCTACGAGGTGATCCGCCTCCTGGAGGAACGCTTCCAGGGCCTGTACGCGCCGTCCGCCGGCACGGTCTACCCCCGGCTGGCCAAGCTGGAGGCCGAGGGCCTTGTCACGCATGCCACCGAGGGTGGCCGCAAGGTCTACTCGATCACCGACGCGGGCCGCGCCGAACTGGCGGGACGAGGCGGCGAGCTGGCCGATCTGGAGCTGGAGATCCGTGAGTCCGTGGCCGAGCTGGCCGCGGAGATACGTGACGACGTACAGGGCGCGGCGGGCCGGCTGCGCAGCGAGATGCGCGCGGCTGCCTCCGAGACCCGCACGGGCGGTACGCGGACGGGCTGGGAATCGGCCTTCGGGGACCATGACTCCTGGCGCGCGGCCAAGGAAGAGCTCAAGCGCGCCCAGCAGGAGTGGAAGGAGCAGGCCCGCCGGGCGAAGGACGAGTCCCGCCGGGCCCGCGAGGACGCGCAGCAGACCCGTGAGACGGTGCAGCGCATCGCGAAGCAGGTCCAGGACCAGGTGCAGGACCACTTCGTACGGGGCGACTGGCCGAGCGGTCTGCGCGAGGGCATGTCGGAGCTGGCCGACCAGCTGAGCGGCCTGGCCGGCACGGCATGGTCCACCCGCAAACCGCCGCCCGCCCCGGCCCCGGCCCCGCAGCCGGAGCCCGAACCGGTCTGGGCGGAGGACACCCCGCGGACGGGCGACCCGGCACGCGATCTGGACCGGCTGCTGGACCGCTTCCGCGACGACATCCGCGACGCGGCGCGGGACAACGGGGTGACGGAAGCGCAACTGACCGAGGCCCGGGGGCACTTGTCGGCGGCGGCGAAGCGTATCGGCGAGGTGTTGCGCACGCACGACGGCTGACGTGCGCCCTCCGGCGGGGGCGCGTCCGGGGTGCGTGTCCGAGATGCGTGTCTGAGGTGCGTGTCCGGGGCGCGTTCGGCTGGGGCCCGGGGTCGGGCCTCAGCTCGCTTCCGACAGGCCGCCGAACATCGCGCGTTCCACCGTCGCGTATGTCGCCCCGTGGTCCGCCAGGACCTCCGCCACCAGCCCCGGCCGGGCCGTCAGCGCGAGCAGGAGATGTTCATCGCCGATGTGCCGGTCGCCGCGGCCGATCGCGATCCGCAGCGACTTCTCCAGCGTGGCCTTCGCCGTCGGGGCGAACCCCCGGTGCCCCGACCACCATCGCTTCGGCCCCCTCCCGACCCGCATCACGCCTTCTCCGTGCGCCTCCTCGACCTTCGAGACGATTTCCCCGACGTCGATCCCGATCCCGGCCAGCGCGTCCGCGTCCGCCTTCGTCAGGCCGCCCCGCCTGCGCGCCTCCGCGAACGCGCGCTCCAGGGACTCCCGCCGGCCGGTGACACCGAGCGCGGCCAGCGCGAAGGACGCGCGGGTGCCCCGCTGGTCGAGCAGCGCCAGTAGAAGGTGCTCGTCGGTGACCGTGTCGGCGCCCGTGCGCTCGGAGTGTCCGACGGCGCCGGTGACCACACCGCGAGCGCCCTTGGTGAACCGTTCGAACATCACTGCCTCCCGTGCTTCTTGTGCGCGGCCTGCCGGCTGACGCCCAGCTCGTCCGCGATCTCCTGCCACGACCAGCCCTGATCGCGGGCGCCGCGTACCTGTACGGCTTCGAGCCGCTCCAGCAGCCGCCGCAGCGCGGCGACCGCCCTCAGCCCGACCCGGGGGTCGCGGTCACCCGCCCGCTCGGCGAGATCCGTTGCTTCGGTCATGACGTCAACGTACGTTGACAGAGGAGATGATGTCAATAGAAGTTGACAGTCTCAGGGAGTCAGCACGACCTTGCCGAACAGCTCGCCCGCCGCCATCCGCTCGAAGCCCTCCCGCGCCCGCTCCAGCGGAAGCACCTCTTCGATCACCGGCCGTACGCCCTTCACCGCGCAGAAGGCGAGCAGGTCCTCCAGTTCGTCCCTGGACCCCATCGTCGAGCCGACGACCCTCAGCTCCAGGAAGAAGATCCGGGTCAGCTCGGCGTGCGCCGGACGGTCACCGCTCGTCGCGCCCGAGATCACCAGCGTGCCGCCGCGCCGGAGGCACTTGATGGAGTGCGACCAGGTCGCGGCGCCCACCGTCTCGATGACGGCGTCCACCCGGTGCGGCAGCCGCGCGCCCGGCTCGTACGCCTCCAGCGCGCCCAGTTCGACCGCGCGCGCCCGCTTGGCCTCGTCGCGACTGGTCGCGTACATCCGCAGACCCGCGGCGCTGCCGAGCACGATGGCCGCCGTGGCGACCCCGCCGCCCGCGCCCTGGACGAGGACCGAATCACCTGGCCGTACACCGGCGTTGGTGAAGAGCATGCGGTACGCGGTCAGCCAGGCGGTCGGCAGACAGGCGGCCTGCTCGAAGGTGAGCTGCGGCGGCTTGGGCAGTACGTTCCCGACGGGCACGGTGACCTGCTCGGCGAACGTGCCCTGGTAGTGCTCGGTGAGGATCGACCGCGGCTCGGTGCCGTGATCGCCGCCGCCGATCACCGCGTGCACCACGACCTCGTTGCCGTCCGGGTCCAGACCGGCGGCGTCGCAGCCGAGGATCATCGGCAGGTTGCCCTCGGGCAGGCCGACCCCGCGCAGCGACCACAGATCGTGGTGGTTGAGCGAGGCGGCCTTCACCCTGACGGTGGTCCAGCCGGGGCGCACCTCGGGCGCGGGGCGTTCGCCCAGCTCAAGGCCGTTGAGGGGGTGGTCGCGGTCAATGCGGGCTGCGTAGGCGGCGAACATGACCTTGACGATAGGGCGGGAGCGGGACGCGGAGGAACCGTACACGCGTGTGACACGCGTCCCGCGCCCCGGATCAGTCCCTGCGGTACTGCGCGGGCGAGTTCCTGGTCGCCGGGTCCTCGTACGCGCCCGCCGTCCCCCGGTCCACATGGAAGGTGGTCAGCGTGGAGACGGCCGAGACCGGATCCCGGCGGTCCTCGATGACCCGCATATGGGTGGTGAAGCGCTCCGGTGTCACCTCGTACACGTCGTAGCCGTAACGGTTCCCCTCGAAGTACTGGAGGTGCGGATTGGCCTGGCCCATGAGCGGCCCATTGGTCGCGTTCCACCCGGGGTCGTACGCGCTGGAGGTCACCGAGTGCGCCGTGAACTCCGTACCGATGACGGGCGATTCCGTGTTGTCGTAGTCCGGCCTGATGTCGTCCACGAACGCGGAGTGCCAGTCACCCGTGAGGACGACGAGGTCCTCAAGGCCGCTCGTACGGACGTGTTCGAGCACTTCCCTGCGCTCGGTGAGGAAGCCGTCCCACTGGTCGGTGAACATATACGAACCGCCGGGCCTGCCGCGCAGCTGGCTGAGCATGATCGAGTTGGCCCAGATGTGCCAGGAGTCGGGGGCGCGGTCGACGGTCCGCTTGAGCCATGCCTTCTGGTCGGCGCCGAGGATCGTGCCGTCCGGGAGGTTCTGCGCCGAGCGGTACTGCCGCAGATCCAGCACGGCCAGCTCCAGCAGATCGCCCCAGCGGCGTACCCGGTGGATGTCCGGGTCGGGCAGGGCGGAGTCCCCGGCGTCGCGGTGCGGCAGATGCTCGTACCACGCCTGGTAGGCGGCGGCCCGGCGCTGGAGGAACGGTGCCCCGCCGCCCGTACCGCTGTAGTCGTTGGCGACCTCGTGGTCGTCCCAGGTCAGGAACCAGGGGTGGGCGGCGTGCGCCTCCCGCAGCGAGGGGTCGCCCTTGTAGAGCGCGTGGCGCTTGCGGTAGTCGGCGAGCGTGTAGATCATCGGGCCGTTGTTGTCACGGACGACATCGCCGCCCTCGGGCCCGTACTCGTAGATGTAGTCGCCCAGATGGATGACGAAGTCCAGCCGCTCGCGGGCGATCCCGCGCAGCGCCGCGTAGTAACCCTGCGGGTAGTTCTGGCAGTTGGCCGTGGCGAAGCGGGCGCTCCGTACGCGGCCCGAGGGCGCGGTCCTGGTCCTGCCGAGCCTGCTGGTACGGCCCAGCGCGGTGAACGCGTACCAGTACTCGCGGCCCGGACGCAGGCCATGGACCGGTACGTGCACGCTGTGCCCGAGCGTCGCGGAGGCGGGAGCCGTGCCCCGGGCGACGACCCGGCGCAGCGCCCGGTCCTCGGCCACGACCCAGCGCACCTCGACGACCTCCGGCAGCGGCTGTTCGCCGGGCTCGGCGAACGGCTCCGGCGCGAGGCGGGTCCACAGCACGACGCTCGTGGGCCCCGGATCGCCCGAGCCGACGCCGAGCGTGAACGGCGCGGCGTCGTACGACGAGCCGAGCGCCTCGGCGGCCTCACGGGCCTGCGCGGGCGAGAGCCCGGCGCTCAGCGGCCAGACCACATTGAGCGCTCCGGCGGCTCCGGCGGCCTTGAGCAGATCGCGTCGGTTCAGTTTCATGCCCGTCCCCCCGAGGTCCCCAGAGTCAGCGATATCGCGTCGGCGTAACCGTCGTTGGAGACCCCGGAGCCGGCCCGGGTGAAGACGAGCAGCACCCGCGCGGAGCGCGCGCCGGGCGGTACGGCGGCCTCGGCGGTGCGTTCGACGAGCGCGGTACGGCCACCGCGTTCGGCCGCGGTGACCGGGCCGAGCACGGACAGCGCGACGGGTGTGCCCCGGCCGTCGCGGAACTCGACCGACAGCCTGGCGCCGTCCTCCTGCGTGGCATACCCACCGAGCCACCCGGACACGGCGTACCGCACCCGCCCGGCATCCACGGCGGCGTGGCCGACCGGCCCGCCGACGGGCAGCGTGACGTCCTGGACGAGCGCGGTGCGCGGGCTGTTCCCGCCGGAGAAGAACCGGCTGCCACGGTGCGCGGGGGCGGGGCCCGGGTCGGCGGGGGTGGGGTAGCCGTTGCCGACGTCGTACCCGATGAGCGCGGGAGCGCCGTCCCGTACGACCCATCCGTGCACGGCGGGCACGGGCTCGGCGCTCCCTCCGGGCCCACGCTCGGCGTCACCGTTGACGAGCAGGTTCACAAGCGCCTCCTGTGTCGGTTGCTGTCCCAGGGCATCACAACAGGCGGGCGTGAACCAGGGGCGGCCCGTGACCAAACTTCCCGGGCGGGGCCGTGGTTCGGGCCGTGGTTCGGGCCGTGGTTCGGCGCGCGGTGGGTGGCCCCGGAGCGCCACCCGGCGACAGCCCGCACACGACCACCGGCCCCGGCCGGGACGAACCGTGACCACGACCCCCGACCGGGAGGCTAACGACGGGCCACGCCCTCCGATCGCGCCGCCGACGCCACCGCCGCCGTCACCGCCGGCGCCACCCGCTCGTCGAACGGCGACGGGATCACATAGTCCGCCGCCAGCTCATCGCCGACCACGTCGGCCAGCGCGTTCGCCGCCGCGATCTTCATGCCCTCCGTGATCCGGGACGCCCGGACCTGGAGCGCGCCCGCGAAGATGCCGGGGAAGGCGAGCACGTTGTTGATCTGGTTCGGGTAGTCGGAGCGCCCGGTGGCCACGACGGACGCGTACTGGTGCGCGATGTCGGGGTGGACCTCCGGGTTCGGGTTGGCCATCGCGAAGACGAACGCGCCCGGCGCCATCGACGCGACCGCCGGCTCCGGGACCGTACCGCCGGAGACGCCGATGAAGACGTCCGCGCCGGAGAGGGCGGACTCCAGCGAGCCGGAGAGCCCGGCGCGGTTGGTGATCTCGGCCAGTTCGCGCTTGACGTCGGTGAGGTCGTCGCGGTCGCGGCTGACGACGCCCCTGCGGTCGGCGACGGCGACATCGCCGATGCCCGCCTCCAGCAGGAACTTGGCGATGGCGACCCCGGCGGCCCCCGCGCCGGAGATGACGGCGCGCAGGTCGCCCAGCTCACGCTTCGTCAGCTTCGCCGCGTTGCGCAGGGCGGCGAGCGTCACGACGGCCGTGCCGTGCTGGTCGTCGTGGAAGACGGGGATGTCAAGCCGTTCCTGGAGCCTGCGCTCGATCTCGAAGCAGCGCGGCGCCGAGATGTCTTCGAGGTTGACGCCGCCGAAGGAGGGCGCGAGCCGCACGACGGTGTCGATGATCTCGTCCGTGTCGGTGGTCGCGAGCGCCAGCGGCACCGCGTCGACCCCGCCGAACTGCTTGAACAGGATCGCCTTGCCCTCCATCACGGGGAGCGAGGCCTCCGGTCCGATGTCGCCGAGTCCGAGCACCGCCGTACCGTCCGTCACGACGGCGACGACCTGCGACTTCCAGGTGTAGTCATGGACCAGCTCGGGCCGTTCGGCGATCGCGCTGCACACCTTCGCCACGCCGGGGGTGTACGCGAGGGACAGATCGTCCTTGTCCCGCACCGGCACGGTGGCCCGGATGGCCATCTTGCCGCCGCGGTGCAGCGCGAAGGCCGGATCGAAGGGCTCGTCCGGAGCACTCTCGGTGCCGCTGCCGTTGTCGGTGGCGCTGTCGGTGGCGCTGTCGCTGTCGCTGTCGCTGCGAGGATTGAAAATCTCCGCTGCCATGTGGATGACCCCTTAAGTCTTCATCAGTTGAGGGTTGCCGCTCCTGGTTGAGGAGGGGTGGGTGGGCACCGCGTACGCGACCGCGCCGGCGGTTGGTCCGCTCGGCCCGGAAGGTGATACGTACGCGCGGGCGCGCCGCACACGCGCCCCGAGCCCCGGATGAGGGGTGTAATCGTTCTTCTTACCGGACGGACCGCGTCGTCCACGAGTCCATATATCCGCGGTGAGATGACTCATAGCCGAATATTCGGACACTTCCGGTAAGCGGCATGAATCACGCCCTAAAAAGGAGACGGACCGGAGATTGTCCGGCCGGAAGAAGGTATTCCAGCAGATGGTCCGGTCTTGATGTTCCGCCATGCCGGGGTCAGGGGGTCTCCCGTTACCCGATTTTGACATGACCGGTCCCCTGAATGGGCCAGTCCGAATGGCAAGATGCCCTAATCACACTCGGTCGCGACACTCGAAGACGCGTGCTCGGCCATTTGGCAGCTCCCTCATCCGCCGGAGGATCCTGATCATGACCGCAAGCACCACCCGCCGGACGACCGTCGCGAAGTCCAGGATCGCCGCGGTCGGCGCGCTCGCGGTCGCGAGCACCCTGCTGCTGACCGCCTGCGGCGACCAGACGGAGGGCGCCAAGAAGGACAGCGGCTCCTCCAGCGAGGCCAAGGCGCCGCTCTTCGACGAGCTGCCGAAGGCGATCCAGGACAAGGGCGTCATCAAGGTCGGCTCGGACATCGCGTACCCGCCGGTGGAATTCAAGGACAAGTCGGGCAAGACCGTCGGCATCGACCCGGATCTCGCCGACGCGCTCGGTAAGCAGCTCGGCGTGAAGTTCGAGTTCGAGAACGGCACCTTCGACACGCTGCTGACCGGTCTGCGGTCGAAGCGGTACGACATCGCCATGTCGGCCATGACGGACACCAAGGACCGGCAGAACGGTGTGGACGGCGACACCGGCAAGAAGGTCGGCGAGGGCGTGGACTTCGTCGACTACTTCACCGCGGGTGTCTCGATCTACACCAAGAAGGGCGACGACAAGGGAATCACCACCTGGTCCGACCTCTGCGGCAAGAAGATGGTCGTCCAGCGCGGCACCGTCTCGCACGATCTGGCCAAGTCCGAGAGCAAGAAGTGCACGGACGGCGGCAAGGGCGCGATCACGCTGGAGGCCTTCGACAACGACCTGGAGGCGCAGACCCGGCTGCGCGGAGGCGGCGCGGACGCCGGTTCCAGTGACTTCCCGGTCGCGGCGTACGCGGTGAAGACCTCGGGCGGCGGCAATGACTTCCAGCTGGTCGGCGAGCAGGTCGAGGCGGCACCGTACGGGATCGCCGTCGCCAAGAACAACCCGCTGACGAAGGCGCTCCAGTCCGCGCTGGAGGCGATCATCAAGAACGGCGAGTACGACAAGGTCATCGCCAAGTGGGGTGTCGGGGACGGCGCGGTCAAGGAAGCCAAGCTCAACGGCGGCTCCTGATTCGCGTTCGCTCCGAAGGCTCTGAAAGGCAGAGGCATCATCCGTGACGGTTGACATCGACAAGTCGGACGACCCCAAGGAAGGCCCACGGGCCGTGTCGTCCACCGCACCGGAATCCATCAAGGCGATTCCGGTGCGGCATTACGGGCGGTACGTGTCCGCGGTCGTCGCGATCGGCGTGCTGGTCGCGCTCGTGTACGCGTTCGCCCAGGGGGATGTGAACTGGGGCGCCATCCCGGACTACTTCTTCGACGGCCAGATCCTGACCGGCGTCAAGAACACCGTGATCATCACGGTGCTCGCGATGCTCCTCGGAGTGGTCCTCGGCATCGTCCTGGCGGTGATGCGGCTCTCCAAGAACCCGGTGACGTCCGCCATCGCGTGGTTCTACATCTGGTTCTTCCGCGGCACACCGGTCTACGTACAGCTGCTCGTCTGGTTCAACCTGGGCATCGTCTTCGAGTACATCAACCTCGGGCCGATCTACAAGGACGAGTGGTCCTCGTTCATGACGCCGTTCCTGTGCGCGCTGCTGGGCCTCGGGCTCAATGAGGCGGCGTACATGGCGGAGATCTGCCGGGCGGGCCTCCAGGCGGTCGACGAGGGCCAGACCGAGGCCGCGCACGCGCTGGGCATGAGCCACTTCAAGACGCTGCGCCGGATCGTGGTGCCCCAGGCGATGCGCGTGATCGTGCCGCCCACGGGCAACGAGGTCATCAACATGCTGAAGACCTCCTCGCTGGCGGTGGCGGTGCAGTACACCGAGCTGCTGCGCTCGACCCAGAACGTGGCGCAGACCTCGGGCGCCACGGTGGAGATGCTGTTCCTGGCGGCGGCCTGGTACATGATCCTGACCTCGGTGCTCAGCATCGGCCAGTACTACCTGGAGCGGTACTACGCGCGTGGTTCGAGCCGCAGCCTGCCGATGACCCCGTTCCAGCGCGTCCGCGTCAACCTGCTGTCCCTCGGCCGGCCCAAGGGAGGCATGGCATGACCCAGATGGTGAAGGCCGAGGGCGTACACAAGTCCTTCGGCGCCGCCCATATCCTCAAGGGCATCGATCTGGAGGTCGCCCCGCGCGAGGTCTTCTGTCTGATCGGCCCGTCCGGCTCAGGCAAGTCGACCTTCCTGCGGTGCATCAACCATCTGGAGAAGATCAACGCGGGCCGGCTGTCGGTCGACGGCGAGCTGGTCGGCTACCGCCAGAAGGGCGACAAGCTGTATGAGCTGAAGGACAGCGAGGTCGCCAGGAAGCGCCGGGACATCGGCATGGTCTTCCAGCGCTTCAACCTCTTTCCGCATATGACGGCGGTCGAGAACATCATGGAGGCGCCGATCCAGGTGCGCGGCGAGGCGAAGGCCGTGGCCCGCGCCCGCGCCGAGCGGCTGCTGGACCGGGTCGGGCTCTCCGACAAGGCGGGCAGCTATCCCTCGCAGCTCTCCGGCGGCCAGCAGCAGCGGGTGGCGATCGCCCGCGCGCTGGCGATGGAGCCCAAGCTGATGCTCTTCGACGAGCCCACATCGGCGCTCGACCCGGAGCTGGTGGGCGATGTGCTCGATGTGATGCGCGATCTGGCACAGGACGGCATGACGATGATCGTGGTCACCCATGAGATGGGTTTCGCGCGCGAGGTCGGTGACGCGCTGGTCTTCATGGACGACGGCGTGGTCGTCGAATCGGGCCATCCGCGCGATGTACTGACGAATCCTCAGCACGACCGGACGAAGTCGTTCCTGTCGAAGGTGCTGTAGAAGGTGCGGTAGAAGGTGGTGCGGAACGGGTGAGGGCGGTACGGATCCGCCCGTACCGCCCTCACCCGTAACCCGGCCTCGGTTCACCCCTACTTGAGCGCGAGGACGAGGGAGTCGGACGGCGAGGACCAGACCGCCCGTACCTCGTCGAAGCCCGCGTCACGCAGCTTCCGCGCGTGCCAGTCCACGGATGGAGTATCGCCTTCCGCGTGTTCGCCGTAGATCCTGAAGCGCTCGGCCGTCGGTTCCGCGAGGACCGGGTCCCGGTCGGCCAGCTCCCACCAGTCCGCCCAGTCGACGGCGCCCGCGGCCTTGGCGCGGTCCATTCCGGCGTGCCGGTGGGCGCGCTCGATCGCGTTGATCCTGGGGGTGGACCCGTCCGTCATATGGTCGGCGTTCATAAAGACGCCGCCGTCCCTGACCACGCCGGCGAGCTGCCCGTACAGCACCGCGAGCGGTTCGGCGCGCAGCCAGTGGAGGGCGGTCGCGGTGAGGACGGCGTCGTACGAGCCGTACGGCAGGAGCGCCGTCCAGTCCGGGTCCTTCAGGTCGGCGGTCACGAAGCTCACGCGCCCGTCGCCGGCGAAGTAGCCGCGGGCGATGGCGAGAAGCGCGGGATCGAGGTCGACTCCGGTACTGGTCGCTCCCGGGAACCGGCGGAGCAGCCTGTCCGTGATGCTTCCCGTACCGCAGGCGAGGTCGAGCACCCTCGGTTCGGGGCCCACGGCGGCCTCGACCATGTCCAGCATGACCCGGAAGCGCTCCTCGCGGTCGGGCATGTACCACTCCTGCTGGCGGTCCCAGCTCTCCTGCCAGCCGCGCCAGTCGGTCGCCGCCGACTCGGCGGTCCCCGTACCGGTGGTTCCCGTACTCGCGGTTCCCGTACTCGCGGTCCCCGTACTCGCGGTTCCCGTACTAGCGGTTCCCGTCTCCGTCATGGAAAGCCCCCTCTGTAATACCCTAGAAGCACAACCAGCCATTACACCGATTTCCCTCCAGACCTTAGACCGCTTCCGTAAGGACTACAAGTGGAACTGGCCTCTTACTCGGACTCCGCCGTACGACTGGTCAACACCGAGGAACCGGCCCGCGGTACGGACACCCTGACCTCGGTCGAGGCCGTCCGCGCCCTCTTCGGCCCCAGCTCCCAGGCGGCCCGCCGCGCCACCGACGCGGACGTCACCCGCTTCCGGTCGGTGAGGGCCCGGCTGCGCGCCGTCTTCACCGCCGCCGACGAGGGCGAGGCCACCCAGGCGGTGGACCTGCTCAACTCACTGCTGCTCGAATTCCCGGTCAGCCCGCAGATCTCCGGCCATGACTTCCTGGACGACGAAGGCCATCCGCGCTGGCACATGCATCTCGCGGACCACCCCTCCAACGCGACCGCGGGCTTCGCGGCGACGGCCGCGATGGGGCTCGCGTTCCATCTGACGGAGTACGGCGTCGACCGGCTCGGCCTGTGCCAGGCGGCGCCGTGCCGCAACGCCTATCTGGACACGTCCACCAACCGCTCGCGCCGCTACTGCTCGGACCGCTGCGCGACCCGCGCCAACGTGGCCGCCTACCGGGCCCGCAAACGCCTGGAGACCGAGCGCTCGGCCAGCACCGGCCGCACCGCGGACACCAGCCAGGACACCACGGCGCGCGCCGACCGCTGATCCCCCAGCGGCCGGTACCGCGCCCGGACCCGCCCCAGCAGCAGCTCCTCGGGCACCGCGCCGAACACCCGGCTGTCCCCCTCGGCCCCCGGATTGTCCCCGAGCACCCACCACCCACCGTCGCGCCGCTCCACCAGCCGCTTCACGATCAGCAAGTCCTGTTGCAGCGGATGTTTCAGCACCGCCACATCGCCCGGCTTGAGGGGAGCGCGATAGTGCACGAGGAGCTGATCGCCATGCCTGAGCGTCGGATACATGGACGGACCCATCACCTCAGCGATCCCCAACGACACCCTCGGCTCACGCCCGTGCTCCTCCATTCGGCACCTCCCGGTCCCACGGTACGTTCCGCCACGCGTCCCATACTGACCCCGGACTTTTGTCCTAAGCCCTAGGGGGCACCCGCGAAAACAGGCTTCTCACGGAGTAATGTCCCACCTGAGAAGACGATCACGAGGAAGGACAGCTCCATGCTTTCCCGCCTGTTTGCCCCCAAGGTGAAGGTCAGCGCCCACTGCGACCTCCCCTGCGGCGTGTACGACCCGGCCCAGGCCCGCATCGAGGCCGAGTCGGTCAAGGCCGTCCAGGAGAAGATGCAGGGCAACGACGACGCCCACTTCCAGGCGCGCGCGACGGTCATCAAGGAGCAGCGCGCCGAGCTCGCGAAGCACCATGTCTCGGTGCTCTGGAGCGACTACTTCAAGCCCCCGCACTTCGAGAAGTACCCGGAGCTGCACCAGTTGGTCAACGACACCCTGAAGGCGCTGTCGACCGCGAAGGGCTCGAAGGACCCGGCCACGGGCCAGAAGGCCCTGGACTACATCGCCCAGATCGACAAGATCTTCTGGGAGACGAAGAAGGCTTGATCTATGGCTAGGCCGTCTGACCTGCGGTTTCGCGGGTCGCATCGCCTACCCGTCCGCACCCGGCCCGCAGGCCGCCGAGAACGGCGTCCATGACGGTCCGGGTGCGGTCTTCTTCGCCCGGCCAAAGGTGCGCGTAGATCCGCAGCGCGATGACGGCGGACGCGTGGCCGAGGACCAGCTGGACCTGCTTGACGCTTGCTCCGCCGGCGATGAGGGCGGAGACGAAGGTTCGCTGGTACGAAAGCCAGAACGACTGGGTTCGTTGAGACAGGACACGGGCGCATGCGTTCGGCATCGCCTGATCCGTTGTCGGTCTACTGCGGCAAACCGCATCTGCCCGAAACCCAAATGATCAGCACTGCCGTCCGTGGTCACTTCCGCTCCGTCATGACGAGTTAGGGGGCCCGTGAACAGCGAGTTTCTGCTCGGACTGATCGCTGCGGGAGCGGCGTTCGGCGGAGCTCTCCTTGGTGCCGGTGGGGCAGTCATAGCCGGACGCAGCCAGGCAAGTGCAGCCCGCTACCAAGCAGATGCCCCCTGGATCAGAGACCTCCTGCCCTCCCTCTGCGCAGAGTTTCTCCTCCAAGCCGAGCAGGTCTACCAGGACTTTCAGGCCATGTACGAGGATGCGTTCCAGGGGCGTTGGGACGACATGGAGCGCCGGGCCCGGGAGTTCGATCCACAGCGGTTGAAACGGGCCTTCGCTGCACTCGAACTTCGCGCTCCGGTGGACGTAGTCGAGACGGCCACTGCGCTTCAGCAGTCCCTCCTGTACGACCACGCTCCCGAACCCGTCGGGCTTGGCACGGTACGAAGAGAACTGGGACCACAGATGGCGGCTCGGACCAGGCTGTCCGGGACCTACCACGGCCAGCATGCCCTGTTCCTGAAGGCAGCCAGAACCTCTCTCAAGGTTGGCACCTACGATGAGACACCAGCCCGGCGAGCGTGGCTACGCTTGTGGCGTCGCCAGCCGTAAACGATCCCGGGTACTCGACGGGGGACACTCACCAGAACCTGCGGCTGCCGCCCATCCACACGCCGAGCCGCGCCGTTTCCCGGTGCTCAGCATGGCCCTGGCATTACACCGAGCTCAAGATCCTTCACGGAACTCCGGGCAGAGGCATTTTCGACGAGGCCCCTCATAGTTGCCCTCGCCATGCGTCATGACGAGGGCAACGGGCCTTCTGGCGGGGTGCCCGTCAGGCTGCCTCAGTTCCGCTCGCCGCACCGGTCCCCATGGAGAGCCGCTCCATCCACGCTCGGGCATTGGCCAAGTGTTCAGCTTGAAGCCCGACACGGGGATCAGGCTGTACCAGCAAGGTCGGTGCGCCACGGGCAGTGCGCTCAGCGGCCCAGGCGTGGTCGAGGCCGGTGAAGTCGTCGTCGATCCAGACGGCGGGCGCGTCGTCCAGCCAGGCATCGACGTGGTCGCGCTTCCACAGGTAGCCGTTGGGGTGGCTGGTGGTGATTTGGGGGCGCGGCAGGTCGACGTACGGCAGGTCTGGCAGACCCAGGAGGGGGCCGATGAGAGTGGCGGCGTCCTGCCGCCAGCTTGTGCACCAAACCGGGGTGAACAGGCCGGTACGGATGATGTCCAGGAGCAGGCGGCCGTGCTCAGGATCGAGCCAGACAGTGACCGGGTTGCCGGCGCTCCGGCCTTCGGGGACGACGTCGTGGCCAGTGTGGGTGGCCGGGGTCGAGCCATCCGCGGCGGGGAAGGGTATGAGGACGCCGTCGACATCGAGGAGCAGGTAGGGCGGGCGCATCGGTTTCTCCAGCGGTCACAGTTTGTGGGCGCGGATCAGCAAGGTGGCGGGCGAGCGGCCCATGCGAAGGTCGTGGAATTCCTGTGCGGAGGTGAGGCGGAAACCGGCCCGGCTGAGGTGCCGCTCCCAGCGGTCGGCGTCGAACTCCCAGCGGGCGATGGGGAGACGGGTGCGGTCGGGCAGCGTGACGAAGTCGCGGCGAGGCCGGTCGTCGCCGGAAGCGCCGCGGCCACCACGCTGCGGGTGCGGAACGGAGAAGGCGAGCACCCGACCGGGCTTGAGGCGTTGGGCGATGGCCGGCAGCAGGAGCTCGGGAGCGACGAGCCCCACCGCGCCGAAGACGGAGTAGATCGCGTCGAACTGCTCGTCGGAGACGTGCAGGTAGTGCAGAGCGTGCCCGGCAACGAAAGTGAGGTCGTTCAACCGTCCGTAGTGGGAGCGGGCGCGGCGGACCTGGAGGCCGACGAAGTCGACGCCGGTGACGTGAGCACCGTGGCGGGTGGCGAGGTGGGCGGCGTTGTGTCCGGGGCCGCAACCGAGTTCCAGGACTCGCTTGCCGCGCAGGTCGAGGCCGAGGATTTCGGCGGTGGGGCCCTGGCCGGGTCTCGTGGTCCACTCCATCCGGGCGGGTACGGCCGGGGGTTCCGCGAGTCCGGCGATGGTGCGTTGTAGGGCGTGGGCGTGCCACGGCGACGCCTGGGCGAGCACGTCAGATCTCCAGGAGGTGGAGGACATCGGTGAGGTGACGACGGACGACCTTGATGTAACCGGGGTCGGTGGCCGGGTCGTTGATCCAACGCACCGCCTGCTCCATGAACCACTCGACGGCCCACATACGGTGCCAACCCAGGGCCCAGTTCTCAGCGGTGAGCCCGCCACGCGGGGCGAGGGCGTCGGGGGTACCGCCGGCGGTGACGTACTGCTCCAGAAAGACGCGCAGGCGCACGGGGTGCGGGGGCTCGATGGTGCCGTGCCAGCTGGCGAGGTCGAGCAGGCCGGGGCCGGTGAAGGCGCGCGCGAAGTCGAGCAGTCGCCACCCGCTCTCGCCGATGTGGAGGCTGGTGGGGTGGAACTCCGAGTGCACCCAGCCGGAGGGCGCCAGAATCGTTCCGGCCGAGCGGGCCTCGGCGGCCTGGATGATCCGGTCAAGCGCGTCCTCGATGTCGTCGGCGTCCTGCCACCGGTCGGCCTTGCGCAGCCGTTCGAGATGCTCCAACGCTCCGGCGGGCAGTGTACGCAGTCGCTCCCGGTCGAGAACCGGCAGGGCGGAAGCCGTACGGGTGCTGTGCAGGACCACAGCCGCGGCGACACCGTCCAGGTCATCGGCCTCGCGGACAGATGGCCCCAGGTCCTCCATGAGCATGCCGAGCCAGCCGTCCAGGACGGCGGAGGCGTGGAGCTGAGGGACGGGGACGCCGAGGGTGCGGGCCAGGCGGAGGGCCTGGTCCTCACTGTCGAAGGGCCTCTTGGCGTACTTGAAGATGGCCGTGGAGCCGTCGGGGAAGGTGACGCGCTCGACTCCGGACATGGACCACACGCGCACCTCCTCCCGTGCGGCGGTGGACTGGCCGGCCACGGTGAGCAGGTTGTCGAGGAGTTCGGCGCTGGGATTCGGGCTCATGGGGGCTCCGGTCGGTTGGAGGCATCCGGGGCGGGCGAGAGATACCGGCTCGCCCCGGAGCCTGGTCGGGAGGTGGGTTACGCGGCGGGGTTCACGCGGTGGGCGTAGACCTGCTCGATCCAGCCCGCCTTGAACGCGGCGAGGTCGTCACGGAAGTTCGCCATCGATGCACCGTAGGGCGCGACGACGCCGCCGGACTGGTCCGGCACGGACTGGCAGCCGTGCACGAGCCGCCCGCCGAGCGCGGCGTGGGCCTTGATGGACTCGATGCGGCGATGCTCGTTGAACCAGCCGCCGTGGTAGACCTCGTCGAGCATCCCGCCCATCTCGTCGTCCAGGTCGAAGACGACGGATGTGGCGGCGGGGAAGAACCAGCACGGGCCGACGTTGGAGATGTGCCCGTCCAGCTCGACCTTGTTGAGCGCCATGAGCGTGGCTGCCTCGCGGAGTATCCGCAGGTGGTCGGCGGTGATCTGGGCGAGGGCGAGGCTGGCGAGGTGCTCGTCGCGGAAGAGGTACGCGTACACCTCGTACGCGGTGGTCAGCACGCGGGCGGCGTCCGAGGTGGACTCGCCGTGGTTCTTGATGAAGTCGAGCGCGAGCTGCTCGACCGCGCTCTCGGTCGTCTCGTCCACACCGAGGAGCTGGGACTTGACCAGTTCCCAGTCGGCGACGAGCCAGGTGTGGGACTCGAAGCGGAAGAAGTACTCGGCCGGGTCGATGGTGATGCGCCGGCCGTCGACCTGGATGCCGCGCAGGCGGCTCCAGCGCGGGTCGAACGCCTCGGGCAGCTCGACCGTGATGGCCGTGGTGTCGATGGTGGTCACCGTGTCTCCGTCTCTGTTCGGCCGGATTCGGGCACAGGAATGCCCGAAGCAGGTTTGGGCGTACGGAACTTCGGGGTGCCGCCCGGGCCAAGGGGGGCCTGGATCACGGTCGCGCCGTGCCGGGCGGCTGCTGATAAGTGAACAGGTGGCTACGCTCAGTGGGTACCGTGGAGGGCAGTTGAAGCGGTATACGCGGTTTACAGCTCCAGGGCGGAGGCGATCGTGGCGGCGCAGCGAGAACCCAACTCCCACCTGCGTGACGCCATCGACGCGGCTGACTGCACCTACGAGGCTCTCGCCAGAGACGTGCGACGTATCGCCGCCGAGAACGGCGAGATCCTCCAGACCAACAAGTCGGCCATCTCGCACTGGGCGAACGGCACCCGTGCCCCGTCGGGCCGGGTAGGCCAGTACCTGGCCGAGGCGCTGTCCCGCCGAGTGGGACGCACGGTCACCCAGACCGAGATCGGCCTCCGTTCCGATGAGGCCGAACAGCAGGCGGAACCCGATCCGGTCCTCGCCGTCACCGACCTCGGCCGCGCCGACGTCGAGCGCCGCCGCTTCCTCGCCATCGCGGCCTTCACCACCGCCGGCGTCGCCATGCCTCTCGGATACGACCACGAAGCTACAGCCCGCATGCTGCGCGCCCGCACCGGCACGTCCCTGGTCGGTGTAGAGGACGTGGACGTCGTACGGCAGATCACTGCGGCCTTCAGCGCCGCCGACGAGCGCCTCGGCGGCGGGCACGGCCTGACCACGGTCACCGCGTACCTCGCCGACACAGCCGCCCCCATGCTGCGCGGACGCTTCCCCAGCCAAGCCTTACGCCGGGCCGCCTTCGGCGCCGTCGCCGAACTCGCCTACCTCGCAGGCTGGAAACACCAC
This sequence comes from Streptomyces sp. NPDC051662, assembly GCF_040681655.1. Classification (NCBI taxonomy): domain Bacteria; kingdom Bacillati; phylum Actinomycetota; class Actinomycetes; order Kitasatosporales; family Streptomycetaceae; genus Streptomyces; species Streptomyces sp. NPDC051662. The sequence goes on along the minus strand of NZ_JBFAZD010000017.1, from coordinate 108,936 downwards.
GATCTCGGCCAGGAAGGCGCCGCCCAGCGCTACTACCAGGTCGGCTACCAGCTCGCCTGCGAAGCCGACCCCCACGGCCACGCCGCCTGGATGATGCGCGCCCTCGCCCACCAGGCCCTGAGCCTCAAGCAGCCCCACCACTGCGTCGACCTCGTCGAAGGCGCCCTGCAGCGCGGCCTCGGCCGGGTCGACGGCCAGACACAGGCCCTCCTCCACATCACCCACGCCCGCGCCTACGCAGCCGTCAACGAGCACCCCCTGGCCGCGCGTGCCCTCCTCGCTGCCGAAGACGCCCTCCTGCGGGAGGACGGCCCTCAACCCAGCTACTCCCGCGTGAGCGGCCCTGCCGCCGGCACCGTGGCCAGCCACACCGCCCGCACCCTGACCGACCTCGCCGACCACGTCGGCACCGAACAGCAGCACCGTGACGCCCTCACCCGCTGGGACCCCCAGAAGTACAAACGCGTCCACGCCCTCACCCACGCCGACCTAGGCGACAGCCTCGCAGCACAAGCCCGCGCCGACGAAGCCGTCGCCGCCTGGACCCAGGCCCTGGTCCTCATGGAGGGCATGACCTCCGACCGGACCCGCAAGGCCATCTCCTCGATCCGCTCCACCCTCGCGGTCTACCAACGCCGTCAAGTCCCTGGCGCAGCCGATCTCGCGCGCCGAGCCCGTGAAGCCCTCGCCTAACATGCCCAACAACCCGCCCGACGAAGGGAACCCCGTGGCCCAGCAGACCGACGACCAGCCGAAGGCCCTCAAGCCAGCCCTGGAATCCATGACCCTGCTGGTCGCCGCCGTCATCGTCCACGACAAGGCCACCAATCGCGTCGTCCTCCTCCAGCGCAGCGAGAACGCCAAGTTCGCCCAGGGCATGTGGGACCTCCCCGTCGGCAAGAGCGAACCGGGCGAACCCATCACGGAGACCGCGGTCCGCGAGCTCTACGAGGAGACCGGCCTCACGGTGAAGCCCGAGTCTCTCAAGGTCGCCCACATCATCCACGGCGCCTGGGGCGTCGAAGCTCCCAACGGCTTCCTCACGGTCGTCTTCGTGGCCCACGAGTGGGTCGGCGAGCCCGAGAACCGCGAACCCCGCAAGCACGCCCAGGTTCGCTGGGTCGACGCCGACACCCTCCCCAGAAGCTTCGTGGACACCACCTCAAGCGCCCTTCGTCAGTACCTCGCGGAAGGTGCGGAGGTCTCCCTCAACGGCTGGGGCGACACGCGCTGACCCCGCTCGCAAGAAGTAGGCCGCCCTTCGCGCCGGCGGCACTTTAATCAACCACACGGCTCTAGGACTTTGGTGGGTCCTGCCGACCGCTCGCCAACGCTTGCCGCAGCTTCAGACTGAACTCAGTTCCGAGGATAGCTAACTGACCTCTTGTCATGAAACATCAGCACACCGGTCACTCCGCACCCTAGGATGTTTGCACGCCTTGAACTTCCTCTGGAGCACCATGCGCCTCGAACACATCAGGATTAACAACTTTCGCGGCTTGGGGCAAGTAGACATGCCCTTCTCGCAATTCGGCTGTCTCATCGGTGAGAACAATGCCGGAAAATCTTCGGTGTTTCAGGCTCTTAACCTGTTCCTGAGGTCGGGCTCGACGACCGAAACGGACTTCTTGTCCCTGGCTCAACCTGTGCGAATCCAGCTCACTTTCGGCGGCATCAGAGACGTAGACTTGCTGCGCCTGGAAGAAAGCCACCGAGTCCGGATCGAGCGCGAGATCCATAACGGGCAACTCTCGCTTGCTCGAATCTACGCGAGTCCCGGAAAGGGGACAATGCGCTTGGTCAAGAAAGTACCGAAGGACGGCAGATACCACCAAAAGGCCCTCGATGAAATTTTGAAGATCAAGAGCGACGCGGAGCTTCGAGAAGGCATCAGAGTCAGTTTCCCGAATATCTACGCAGAATTGCCGACGGGCCGGATCGCTCGCACAGCGGTCAGAAAGTCTTGGGCTGAAATCGTTGCGAACCTATCACCCGACGAACTGGTCATTGGAGATGAGCCACTGCCTACAGGTCTGGACAAGTCGGTAGCTGCTCTCCTGCCCGAGCCCATCTACATTCCGGCGGTGAAAGAACTTAATGAAGAGGTGAAGACAACCTCTACGGCCACTTTCGGACGACTTCTTTCTATCCTATTCGAGGACATTGGGCATCAGCTGCCCGCCCTGGAAGCTTCCTTCGACCAGCTGCGCAACCAGCTAAACGTTGTGACGGACGAGGACGGGAAGGAGTCGGATGAACGACTTCCGGAGGTGCGCCAGATTGAAGCGCACATCCAGCGCAATCTTCAGGAGTCCTTCCCCCGCGCGCGCGTACGCCTGGAGATCCCTCCGCCTCGCTTGCGTAGCCTGCTTGAAGAAGCACAGATCGCCGTAGATGACGGAATTGCCGGCCCCTTCAAGACCAAAGGCGATGGCCTTCGAAGGTCGGTGGCGTTCGCCATCTTGCGAGCGTATGTGGATCTGAAGATCGCCAGGCCGTCCACAGCTGACAGTGCACAGCAGCCATGCCTGCTGCTGTTTGAGGAACCGGAGGTATTTCTTCACCCGCAGGCTCAGCGCAAGCTTTTCGAAGCCCTGACCTTCTTCTCTGAGTACAACGACGTGCTGGTGAGCACACATTCTTCCGCCTTCTACGCACCGGGAGCAACTGGAACGTTCGTAAAGGTGGTGAAAGACCATACAATGAATCCACCGACCAGCCGAACATGCGTCATCGATTTGTCGGAAATCGACGCTCGCGATCAGTTCGAGATCATCACCTACGAAAACAACGAAGCCGCCTTCTTTGCCAACTCCGTATTGCTCGTAGAAGGCCCAAGCGACCAAGCCCTAGTCCCTCACATCTCACGAACTCTGAGCCCTCGATGGGACTTCGAAAAGAACGGAGCGACCATCGCGAGGGTCGAGGGCAAGGGCAGTATCGCACGATACCGAAACTTCTTTAGCCGCTTCGAGATGAGAGTTGCAGTCCTCGCCGACCTGGACGCACTTTTTGACGGATTCGATAAACTAGGAGCCAGCAAGGAGTGCTGCAAGCTCCGCGATCAGGTCATCTCTAGGGTCCAGAGACTGGCGGCAGATGAGGACGTTGAGGTATCGAGTCGAACCCTCAAAGGTCTGCGTACCAGCGGGTCTGCTCGAGAGCTATGGCAGCAGGCGCAAGTCAAACGACAGGCGCATGCAGAGGGCCTGTGCGACTGGGAAGAGCTTGACGCAGCCGTCTCCGCCTTCTTCGACCGTCCAGCGTCCGGCACAGCGCGACGAATCCTCGCGGAGGCGAAGGATGACCAGTTGAAGGAGGAAAAGCTGAGGCTCTTGGAGATGCTTCGACAGGAGGACATCTACGTTTGGGAGCTGGGAGCCATCGAGGCGTACTACCCGCCGCTCGAGCCCAATGAGTCGAACAACAAGAATGTTAGAGCTCGCCACTTCTGTGAGCGGTATGTAACTGCGGACGCCATTCGTGGCCTGCCCGTCTTCAAGGACCGATCCGGGTGCGAATTCGACCTACTTTTCGAAGCATTCTTCGGGACGCCTCCGCCGCAACGCCCTGATGCTGTAATTCCGTCACAAGCACGAGTCACGCAGATCGCAGCAGCAGACGAAGTCGCCGGGATCGACTGACAGCGAGCGCTCCGTTCGGTTGAGCAGCATCGACGGTGTGTAGTGCGGGTCATCAGACCTCTGCGGTCCGCACACAGTCCGCAGGACAGCCGATTAGGACCGTCGGGACCCATCGCTGGCCAACCGTAAGAGACCAGGTCAGCGGCCCGCAGAGAAGATCCCCGCAGGTCACCGACCCGGCCCATTACTAGGAGACGAAGAAGGCGTAGTGAACCGCACCCCCTGCCTATGGATGGGGGACAAACCTGCGGTTCACAGCGGTATGAAGGGGGCTCGGCGGCTGGACCGCCGGGCCCTCTCGCGTGCTCGGGCACCCGGTGAGATGAGACCGGGAGCGTTCCGCGCGGTCGCGTACCGATGGGGGCGGCATCTCAGAGGGGTCCGGCAACCGGCGCCGTGCGGCCGTCGCGTGGGCCGAAGGTTGTGAGTGCTTCGGCGTCGGTGGCGCGGGCGTGGAGGTAGTAGTCCGCCCACTCCTCGATGTCCGGGTAGCCGGATTCCGCCGTGAGCCGGGCGATCGCGGCGTCGATGTCGTAGTGCGTGACGCGCAGTTCGACGCCGGGGCCCAGGAGCGCCCAGTGTGCGCCGGGGCGGCCGTAGGGCATGCCGACGCTGCCCGGGTTGATGACCTGGCGGCCGTGGGCGAGGCGTACGAAGGGCATGTGGGTGTGGCCGCAGACGACCGTACGGATGTGCTCGCCGAGCCCTTCGAAGACCTCGGTCCAGCGGGTGAGCCGGGAGTCGACGAGGACGACCTCTTCGTCGTCGCGCGGGGTCGCGTGGCAGAACAGGACGTCGCCCAGGCCCGCCACGGCCAGGCATCGGGTGCGCGGCAGAGCGGCCAGCAGGGCGATCTGGTCGTCGCGCAACCGGCCGGCCGCCCAGGTGGTGAGGGCGTCGGGCGGCTCGGGGCTCTTCCCGTGGCGCGATTCGACCAGTTCGCGGTCGGCGTTGCCGCCGATCAGTACGGCTCGGTCGCCCAGGTCCGTCAGCAGGTCGAGTACCTCGGCCGGCTGTGGGCCCGCCGCGATGTCGCCGGTGATCACAATGCGTTCGGCGGCGGAGACCTCCGGCTCGGCGAGCACGGCCTCCAGTGCCGGGAGGACGCCATGGATGTCGGAGAGGACGGCTACCCGGCCGGACGGTGGCCTGGGTGGCACGGCCGGCGCGGGTGGCACGGCCGGCATGGGTGACCTGGGTGACCTGGGTGACCTGGGTGGCATGGGTGGCATGGGTGGCATGGGTGGCATGGGTGGCATGTCTTCCACTGTCCTGCCGGCCGACGCCGGGTGCCCCTCCGTTCGCTCCGCGCGGAAGCCCGGCCTCAGGGAACCTCGGCCTCAGGGAACCTCGGCCACCGCCGTGATCTCCACCAACTGTCCCGTGTATCCCAGGCAGGTGACCCCGAGCAACGTGGAGGTGTGCGGGCCCAGGGCGAGGCCGCCCTCGCGGACGACCTCCCAGACCCGGCTGAGATCGGCCGGATCCGTCGCGGCCACATACACCGTGGTCGCGACGACATCGGACAGACCGCAACCGATCGCGCGCAGGGCGGTCTCCAGATTGGCGAGAACCTGCTCTGTCTGGGCCACGAAATCGCCGGGGCCGACGAGCGTGCCGTCGGCGTCGAGCGGTACCGAGCCGGCGAGGAAGGCGAGGCGGCGGTCCGTGTCGACGATCGCCGTGTGCGCGTAGTCGGGCGGCGGGAACAGGGCGGGCACGGTCATGCGGTGAGCCATCGTCACTCCTCGGGGGGCCGTGCCCGTCGGATACGAGGACGGGCACGGATACGGTCGCGGGCAGGGCCTCCTGCCTACTCGGCCGGGCCAGGTCGGATCAACCGGTTTTCCTGCCGGCCTCCCCCGTCGGAGCGGCCCGGCGTCAGGCCGCCCGCGCGTGCAGCAGTGGGCTCTTGTGGACGGTCAGCCATCTGCGGTAGTCGACCGCGCGCAGCGCCGCCTCCCGGTACGACGCCTCCAGGTCCGCGAACACCTCGTCGCCGCTGGAGCGCCCCGCGCCGCCCGCCCGGTCCATGCCCACCGCCTCCGCGTCCGGCCGCGAGAACAGCAGCAGCCGTACCGCCAGCGGATCGTCCCTCAGTGGCCGGATCGCCATGTCGTCGCGCGGGCCCGAGGTCGGCTGGCAGGGGGCGACCGCCTCGCCGACCGCTATCAGGGAGGCCGCCGTGAGGTAATCCCCGTGCAGCACGGGCGGGTTGAGCCCGGCCGCGCCCAATACCCGCCGTACCCCGTCCCATTCACCGTCCACCGTGGGATCGACCATCCAGCGGTCCTCGGCGAGATCCGCGAGCTCCACCACCGGGCTGCCGGCCGCCGGATGGTCCCGGGCCATGGAGATGAACTGCGGTTCCCGCTCCACCAGAACGCGCCGCTCCAGGCCCTCGGGAACGGGCAGCGGGCATCCCTCCACCTCATGCACGAAGGCCACGTCGAGCTGGCCCGCGGCGAGCATCCGCAGCAGCACACTGGCGGAGACATCCATGTAGAGCGAGATATCCGTACCGGGCAGCCGGTTTCTGAGCCGGCGCAGCCACCCCACCAGCGCGCGGCTCGCGGTGGAGCCGATCCGTAGCCTCGGCCCGTCGACCAGGCCGGCGACCACCCGCGCCTCGGCGACGAGCGCGGCCATCCCGGAGACGAGCGGGCGGGCCCGGCTCAGTACCGAGCGGCCGAGGGGGGTGGGCCGGCAGCCGGTACGTTCCCGGGAGAACAGCTCCGCGCCCAACGCGTTCTCGATGCGGCGCAGTTGCGTGGTCAGGGATGGCTGGCTCATCCCCAGCTGTCGCGCCGCCTTGTGCAGACTGCCGGCATCGGCAATGGCACACAGGGCACGCAGATGTCTCACCTCCAGCTCCATGCCCCGAGGGTAGAGCGGCCTCCCGCACCACACCAGATGTCCAAATCCCTGTAATTGGAGGCGCATTCGAAGATTTACGGCCAGGGTGATGCGCTCGTGTTATCGGTCTTTGACATCATCCGCACAAGGGCGGTCTCCCCGAGACTCTGCGGTACCGAATCCGTTCAACGGAACGAGTAGGAGCCCCCCACATGAGACACCCCAAGACCGCCATTTCCGCCATCGCCGGTATCGGTCTGGCCTTCGCGACACTCGGTGTCGCGCCCACCGCCACCGCCGCCCCGGCCCCGGTCGGCGAGGCCGCCACCTCCTCGTACGCCGCCTACGAGGGCTCGAAGGCCGAGGCCGCGGGCACCAAGGCGTTCTTCGACGCCGTCCTGAAGTCGGTCGCCGAGAAGCGTGCCGCGAACCCCGGTGCCCAGGCCGTCACCGTGATCTACAACGCGTCGAGCGCGCCCACGTTCGCCGGTCAGATAGCCAGCTCCACCTCGATATGGAACAGCGCCGTCGCCAATGTGAAGCTCCAGGCGGGCAGCGCCGCGGACTTCACATACCGCGAGGGCAATGACCCGCGTGGCTCGTACGCGAGCACCGACGGTCACGGCCGTGGCTACATCTTCCTGGACTACCGGCAGAACCAGCAGTACAACTCCACCCGCGTCACCGCTCATGAGACCGGTCATGTCCTCGGTCTCCCCGACAACTACTCAGGCCCGTGCAGCGAGCTGATGTCCGGCGGCGGCCCCGGCACCTCCTGCCAGAACGCCCAGCCGAACGCGGCCGAGCGTTCCCGGGTCAACGCCCTGTGGGCGAACGGCCTCGCCGCCGCGATGGCCAAGGTCTCCTGACCTCCCGCACGGAGAACACACGCCCGACCTCCCTCGTGTGACGAAGGGGCGCCCCGTACCCACCCGGGGCGCCCCTTTCCGTTCGTCAGGAAGCTCCCACCAGCGGCCGATCGCCCAGTTCCGTACCGCTCGGCAGCTGGCGCCGGATCCGGCCCAGCGCCTCCTCGAAGCCGCCCCCGGCGATCCCCGACGCGTAGGCCGCCCCGTCGCAGTGCAGCGTCAGGCTCAGCTCCGCCCGGCCGACCGGCCCTTCGGCCGCTCGGTCACCGAGCGTCAGCAGACAGCTGAGCGTGGCCTGCTGGACCGCGCCGGCCGAACTGACGGGCAACGGTATGTCCCATTCCATGACGCAGGACGACAGAAGCTCGCCCGCCCCCACCGTTTCCAGGTCGGCGAAATCCGCCCCTTCGTACGCGACTCCCCTGATGTGAGTGCGTACGTGCCGCCCACCCACACTCAGGGTGATCGCTTCCGCGCCCAGGCGGTCCCGGTACCAACCCGCCCATGAATCCGTCGACTCCGCTGTCATGGCGCGGACTGTAGCGGTACCGGATCTTCCGTCGCAGCACGGGTCACGGCTTCCGGTCATACTTCCTCACGAGCACACCGCTCCCGAACGTCCTTACGGACTCCAAGGTGAACTCGGTGAGGGCGAAATCCGCCGCGAACATCGGCAACCCCGAGCCGAGGACCAGCGGATACGTCTTGATGACCAGCTCGTCGATCTCATCGACCAACTGCCCGGCCAGATCGGCGCCGCCGCAGAGATAGATCCCGAGCGGACCCTCCTCGGCCTTCAGCTCCCGCACCTTCGCCACCACGTCGCCGGAGATGATCTCGACCGCGGGATCCGGGCTCTCCTTGATGCTGCGCGACACCACGTACTGCCGCATATGGGCGTACGGACTGGTGTGCCCGGTCGCCAGCGCGAGGTCGTAACTGGCCCTGCCCTGGATGATGGTGTCGAACTTCCGGTTCTCCAGGTCGTCGATACCGAGGGGCTGACGGCCATGGGTGGGCATGGTCTCCGGGTACTCCTCCGTCAGGAACGGGAAGAGCTCCTCGTCCACGAAGGACACGAACGCGGTGGCGTCGCCCGAGGGCGTGCCGATGAAGCCGTCGATCGATACGGCGATGAAGTAGGTGAGCTTGCGCAAACCGGTTCCTCCGGGTCACTGGAAGGCACGAGGACAGGAAGTGCCGAGCGCACCTCGGAGAGGCCCGCTCAACCACTGCACTCATAGTGCTTTGCCTGTAGTGGTTACGCAAGCCCGTATCCCGTGCGCTCTCCTCAACCGGCCCCCGGTTCGCGCCACATGGGCCACATATGCGGCCCGTCCGGCAGATCGACGGTGCTGCCCATGAAGGTGAACCCGAGCCTTTCGTACAGCCGCCGGCTCCGCTCGCTGCTCGCCTCCAGATAGGCCGGAAGCCCCTCGCGGTCACAGCGCTCCAGTACGGATTCGATCAGCGCCCGGCCCACTCCCCGGCCCTGGTGCTCCGGGGACACGGCGATCATCAGCAGATACGCGTGCGCGCGGTCGTGCGGATGGACCGCGCCCGTCAGCCGGCCGACCAGTTCGGCCCGCTCGTTGTCCGGATCGGCGATCGCCCGCATCCGGGCCGGGGTGTCGTCGTCCTCGTCCGGGGGTCCCGCCGGCACCGAGAGCCACAGCGCCATGGCCGTCCCGTCCTCCAGGATGTCCACCCACCCGTCGGCGAGCGCGACATCGGCGAACACCCCGAGGAAGAGACCGTGCACCCGGTGGCGGTGGGCCTTCTCGGGGAAGACCCAGCAGCTCACCGGGTCGTCGTCGAAGGCCTCTTCGAGCAGCCGTATCAATGTCGGCCGGTCGCTCTCCCCCGCCCGTCTGATCCCCGCACCCATCCGCTGGCCCTCCTCCGGATCGCCACACCGTGACCGCGTATCGCGTGGCGTCACTCGCGTCACGTCAATACGACGAAGTGATCCTAGAGTTGGGCGGAGCGGGGCCCTACGCCCGCCTCAGCGGGTACGGCGCGTCACGAACTCCGCCAGGGCCAGCAGATCGTCCGCCGCCGACAAGTCGGGGACCGCCCGGGACAGTTCCTGCACGGCCCGGGCCATCCGCTCGGCCGCCTGGAGCTGCGCCCAGTCGCGCCCGCCCGCCCGTTCGACCGCGGCTGCCGCGCGCACCACGGCTTCCGCGTCCAGCGGTCCCCGGTAGAGCTCGGCCAGTTCCTCGGCCGCCGGGGTACCCGAGGCCAGGGCCGCGACCACCGGCAGGGACTTCTTGTGTGCGGCCAGATCGGCACCCGCCGGTTTGCCCGTACGGTCGGGGTCGCCCCAGATCCCGATCAGGTCGTCGATCAGCTGGAAGGCGAGCCCCGCCTCCCTGCCGAAGGCGTCGAGTGCGGCGACCTGCTCCTCCCGCGCGCCCGCGTAGAGCGCGCCGAGCGCACACGAAGCGCCCAGCAGGGCACCGGTCTTGGCCGTCGCCATGGCGACGCACTCGTCCAGCGAGACCTCGTGCGGATCGCGCAGCTCGAAGGCGCAGTCCGCCTGCTGGCCCGCGCACAGCTCGATGACACAGGCCGCGAGCCTGGCCGAGGCGGCGGCCGACGCCGGGTGCGGGTCCTCGGCGAGCAGTCGCAGCGCGAGGGACATCATGGCGTCGCCCGCGATGATGGCGTCGGGGGTGCCGAAGACCGTCCAGGCGGTGGCGCGATTGCGCCGGGTCGGGTCCTCGTCGATCACATCGTCGTGGAGCAGCGTGAAGTTGTGGGCCAGCTCGACGGCGACGGCGGCCCGTACGGCGTGGTGCGGATCCCCGCCGAGCGAACGCGCCGCGGCGAGGACGAGCGCGGGTCTGATCGCCTTGCCCGTCCGGCCCGAGGCCGGGGTGCCGTCGGCGTGCTCCCAGCCGAAGTGGTACATCGCGACCCGGCGCAGGGAGCCGGGCAATGACTCGACGCTGGAGCGGAGTTCGGGTTGGACGGCGGTGCGGGTGCGCTCCAGGAGTGCCACGGCCTCGTGGCCCCCGGGGACGGCATCCGTGCTGGTCATGGTCACGGCCACTTCCTCTGCGGTGGAGACCGGCTGACGGGCACCGGATGCCGGTGCCCGGGTGCCGGGAGGGGCGGCCGTACGGACGGCACGGCCGGCCCACCCGGGTCGGTCGGCTCACCCCCAGCGGCCCACTTCCACGTTCTCCAGCACACCGACGGCGTCCGGCACCAGAATGGCGGCCGAGTAGTACGCCGTGACCAGGTACGAGATGATCGCCTGCTCGTCGATGCCCATGAAGCGGACCGACAGGCCCGGCTCGATCTCGTCCGGGATCCCGCTCTGCTGGAGGCCGATCACACCCTGCTCGGACTCGCCCGTACGCATACAGATGATCGAGGTCGTCCGGGCGTCAGAGATCGGGATCTTGTCGCACGGGAAGATCGGCACCCCGCGCCAGGCGGGCACATGCTCGCCCGCCACCTCCCCACTGGCCGGATAGAGTCCCCGCTTGTTGCACTCACGTCCGAACGCGGCGATGGCCCGCGGATGCGCGAGGAACATCTTCGAGCCGCGGCGGCGCGAGAGCAGCTCGTCCATGTCGTCCGGGCTCGGGCCGCCGTCGTGCGGCTGGAACCGCTGTCCGTAGTCGCAGTTGTTGAGCAGACCGAACTCACGGTTGTTGATCAGCTCGTGCTCCTGGCGCTCCCGCAGCGCCTCGACCGTGAGCCGCAACTGCTGCTCGGTCTGGTTCATGGGCTGGTTGTAGAGGTCGGCGACCCGGCTGTGCACCTTCAGGACGGTCTGCGCGACGCTCAGTTCGTACTCGCGCGGCGCCACCTCGTAGTCCACGAACGTATGGGGCACGACGCTCTCGCCGACATGACCCGCGGAGAGGTCGATCTCGGCCTCGCCGTGCTTGTTGGTGCGCTGGTGCGGTACGGACACCACCGCCGCCAGATGGTCGCGCAGCGACTCCTCGCGCTCCGCGAGGCCGAGGACGTCCCGCCGGCTCAGCACCAGCACCGTGCAGGCCGTGGCCGCCCTCGCGCTGTAGGTCCAGGTGGCCTCCCCGTCCACCAGGGCCTGCTCGCCGAAGTACGCCCCGTCGGCGAGCACTTCGAGCACCGCGTCGCCCCCGTAGGGACCGGCGCCCACCTTCTCGACCCGGCCGTGCGCCAGGAGGAAGACCTCGTCCGCCGCGTCGCCGGAGGCCACCATGACCTGGCCCGCCGCGAACTCCCGCTGCTCACAGCGGCGTGCCAGCTCGGACAGCACGCCGTCGTCGTCGTACGCGCGCAGCGCCGGCAGTTCGCCGAGCTCCGCGGGGACGACCGTCACCCGGTCCCCCGTCTGCACGAACGTCACACGTCCGTCGCCGACCGCGTAGCTGAGCCTGCGGTTCACCCGGTACGTACCGCCCTGAATCTGCACCCAAGGCAGCATCCGCAGCAGCCACCGTGAGGTGATCTCCTGCATCTGCGGTACCGACTTGGTGGTGGTCGCCAGGTTCCGGGCGGCGGCCGTTCCCAGACTCTGCTGGGACGGCGGCTGTGCTGCCAGAACCTCGTTACCAACCGACATGAAGTCTCCCCTTCGATCATGTACCGACCTGCGAGAAGAATGGTTCCATCACGTGGCGTGCATTCGCCATTACACATATGAGTGGGACTGGATCACCCAGAACGGGGAATCACACGCGCACATTCGTCATATCCGGGACACACCACACGGCACATCGAACGGCAAGGAGTCCCCCATGGCCCCACCCATGTCCGCGGCCCAGTTCCTCGACACCCTCAAGAGTGAAGGTCTGAGCGTCGTCGAGGTCGGCGACTGGCGCACCCACAATCGCGACCGCCATGGCCCCTGGGGGCCCGTACACGGCGTGGTGATCCATCACACCGTCACCCGGGGTACGGACGCGACGGTGCGGCTGTGCAGGGACGGCCGCGACACGCTGCCGGGGCCGCTGTGCCACGGCGTGATCGCCAAGGACGGCACGGTCCATCTGGTCGGCTACGGACGCGCCAATCACGCGGGGTCGGGCGACGGCGACGTCCTGAAGGCCGTGATCGCGGAGAAGCGCCTGCCGCCCGACAGGGACGCCGACACCGACGGGAACCGGCACTTCTACGGTTTCGAGTGCGAGAACCTGGGCGATGGCGAGGACCCCTGGCCCGAAGTCCAGTTGGCGGCCATCGAGAAGGCCGCGGCGGCGGTCTGCCGGCGCCACGGCTGGGGCGCCGGATCGGTGATCGGGCATCTGGAGTGGCAGCCGGGCAAGGTCGACCCGCGCGGCTTCACGATGGACTCGCTGCGGGAGCGCGTCCGAGACCGTCTGAAGTGACCGCGCCCGGGAACACGTCCCGCCCGGGGTGGCGCCACAATGAAGGGGTGCCCAGCCAAGACGCGCCCGACCTCGCCGCTCTGCGGCCCCGGCTGCCCTCGCCGCTGGTGCCCGTCGACGACGAGCGCTTCGCGCGCCACGGCGTACGGCTGCTGCTCAAACGTGACGATCTGATCCACCCCGAACTGGCCGGCAACAAGTGGCGGAAACTGGCGCCCAATCTGCGGGCCGCCGCCGCGAGCGGCCGGCACACCCTGCTGACCTTCGGCGGCGCGTACTCCAACCATCTGCGCGCGACCGCCGCCGCCGGCCGGCTCCTCGGCTTCGCCACCGTCGGTGTCGTACGGGGCGAGGAACTGGCGGGACAGCCGCTCAATCCGTCGCTCGCCCGGTGTGCCGCCGACGGGATGCGGCTGTGTTTCGTGGACCGCGCGGCCTACCGGCGCAAGACGGAGCCCGAGGTGGTGGCCGCCGTCCTCGGCCGGGCGGGGCTGGAGCGCGACGACGTGTACGTCGTACCGGAAGGCGGCAGCAACGCGCTCGCGGCCCGGGGCTGCGCCGAGCTGGGCCGGGAGCTGCGCGGCGCGGCCGGGACCGTCGCCGTGGCCTGCGGCACCGGCGGGACGCTCGCGGGGCTCGCCGCCGGGCTCGGGAGCGGTCAGCGGGCCCTGGGATTCCCGGTGCTCAGGGGCGACTTCCTGGAGCGGGAGATACGGGAGCTCCAACAGGCCGCGTTCGGCGGCCCCGTCGGCGACTGGCGGCTCGACGGACGCTTCCACTTCGGCGGCTTCGCCCGTACCACCCCCGCGCTCGACGCGTTCGCCGAGGAGTTCGGGGAGCGGCACGGACTGCGGGTGGAACGTCTCTATGTCGCCAAAATGCTGTACGGACTGACCACACTGGCCGAGGAGGGCGCGTTCCGGCCGGGCACGACCGTCGCCGCCGTCATCACGGGCCAACCGGAGCCGTCCGGCGCCGAGCCGTCCGGCGCCGAGCCGTCCGGCGCCGAGCCGTCCGAGCCGGAGCGGCCGGAGCCGTCTCAGGCCTCCTCGCGATAGGCCGCCGCCTCCTCCAGGTCCAGTCTGCGCAGCAGCGTCCGCATCATCTCGTCGTCGATCCGCCGCCGGTCCCGCAGCTCCACGAACACCGCGCGCTCCGCCTCGATCATCTCCCGCGACAGCCGCCGGTAGGTGTCGTCCGCCGACTCCCCCGTCACCTCGTTGACCGCCCCGAGCCGCTCCCAGACGGCGTTGCGGCGGCGCTCCAGGACATGCCGGAGCCGTTCGGCCAGCGGCGGCGGCAGCGCGTTGCGCTCATCGGTCAGCAGGGCGTCCAGCCGCCGTTCCGCAGCGCCCGACGCCTCGCTCTGCGCCTGCGCCTCGGCGAGGGTCTCGGCCTGCCGGTCGCGCCCCGGGATCCTCAGCAGCCGGATCAGCGGAGGCAGCGTGAGGCCCTGCACGACCAGGGTGCCGATCACGGTCGTGAAAGTCAGGAACAGGACGAGATTGCGCCCGGGGAACGGCTGTCCGTTCTCCAGCGTGAGCGGGATCGAGAACGCGATCGCCAGCGACACCACTCCGCGCATCCCGGCCCAGCCGACGATCAGCGGCGCGGTCCAATTGGTGTCCGGTTCACGCTCCCTGATCCTCCGGGACAGCGCGCGCGGCAGGAAGGTCGCCGGATAGACCCAGACGAATCTGATCGCCACCACCACCACGAAGACACCCACCGCGTACAGCAACGATTCCCCGACCCCGTACTCTCCCAGCCCCTTGAGCACATGGGGCAGCTGGAGCCCGATCAGCGCGAACACCGCCGACTCCAGCACGAACGCGATCATCTTCCATACCGCCGCTTCCTGGAGCCGGGTCTCGAAGTCCACCTGCCAGGAACGGTGTCCGAGATACAGCGCGACCACGACGACGGCCAGCACCCCGGACGCGCCCACGTGTTCGGCCAGCGCGTAGGCGAGGAACGGGATGAGCAGCGAGAGGGTGTTCTGCAGCAGCGCCTCGGTCAGATGGGTGCGCAGCCAGTGCAGTGGCACCATCAGGACCAGCCCCACACCGATGCCGCCGAGCGACGCCAGCGCGAACTCCCCGATCCCGCCCGCCCAGCTCGCGCCCGCGCCGACCGCGGCGGCCAGCGCCACCTTGAACGCGGTGATGGCCGTCGCGTCGTTCACCAGGGACTCACCCTGGAGGATGGTGGTGATCCGGTTCGGCAGCCCCAGTTTGCGCGCGATGGCCGTGGCCGCGACCGCGTCGGGGGGTGCGATCACCGCGCCCAGCACCAGCGCGGCGGTCAACGGGAGATCGGGCACCAGCAGGAACACCAGCCAGCCCACCGCGACCGTCGCGAACAGGACATACCCCACCGAGAGCAGCGCGACCGGTCTGATGTTGGCCCGCAGATCGAGATACGAACTCTCCACCGCGGCCGTGTACAACAGCGGCGGCAGCACCAGCGGCAGCACGATATGCGGATTCAGTGTGTAGTCCGGTACGCCCGGCACGTACGAGGCGCCCAGCCCCACGGCGACCAACAGCAACGGCGCGGCCACCGGCGTCCTGCGCGCCGCGCCGGCGATAGCCGCGCTCCCCGCCACCAGCGCGATCAGCGGCAATACGTCCATTCCACGTCCTCTGCACCCGTCGTAACCTGGTCATCATGAGCGAGTGCCCCCACATCGCGGAACTGCCGCGCCCCGAGCCCGCGCCGCGCGCCGACACCTGCCGCGAGTGCGTCGCGGCCGACAGCCACCCCGTGCAGCTGCGGATCTGTCTCGTCTGCGGCGAGGTCGGCTGCTGTGACTCCTCGCCGTACCAACACGCGACACAACACTTCAAGGACACGGGTCATGCCGTGATGCGGAGTTTCGAGCCCGGGGAGAGCTGGCGGTGGTGCTTCGTGGACGGTTCGATCGTCTGACGACTGGGTACGTCAACCCTCCGCCGGTTCTTCGTAATTGGACGCCAGGAAACCCCTAGCCACTTTCTGTGTTCATATGCTTACCATGAGTGACAGTCACTGGGTGGGGGTCCCGGCGACACAGCACCATGGATCGCGATAGCGTCGCCACTCCAGAGCGGCTACGTACCGACCGGCTACGTACCGACTACGTACCGCAAGGCTCCTGGACACCCCTTGTCCCTGAGCCCAGAAGAGCTTGTGCCACCTTGGAGGTGAGGGTGTCCCAGATCGCAGGCGAGCCCGGGACCGAGGACTTCGTGGAAGTCCGGCTGCCCGCTGCGGGTGCCTACCTGTCCGTGCTGCGTACGGCCACGGCCGGCCTCGCGGCGCGCTTGGACTTCACCCTCGACGAGATCGAGGACCTCCGCATCGCGGTGGACGAGGCCTGCGCGATCCTGCTCCAGCAGGCCGTACCGGGCTCCGTACTCAGCTGCGTCTTCCGGCTCATCGAGGACGCGCTCGAAGTGACCGTGTCGGCGCCCACCACCGACGGGCGCGCGCCGGAGCGCGACACCTTCGCCTGGACAGTGCTCTCCGCGCTGGCCGGCAAGGTCGACTCGACGGTCGCGGAGGACCGTACGGTCACCATCAGCCTCTACAAACAGCGCGGCGCGGGACCCGGGCCGGCGTGAGGAACGGGGACGGTCCGGTGCGTGACGAGGGGCGCATCCCACGGGAGCCGCGGGAAGGGCACGAAGCTCCGTCGGAGCCGGCGCCCGCCCCCGCGGGCATCCCGGAGCAGCAGGCCCGACCCCACCCGGAGGACGGACTTGACGGCCAGACGGCCGCGGCGGAGCAGGCGCAGGCAGAGCGGGCGGCCACTATGAGCGAGCAGCACAACGACAAGCACCACGATCCACATGACCGCAGCGGGGCGCGGGCGATGTTCATCGAGCTGCGCAAGCTGCCTGACGGCTCGCCCGAGAAGGCGGATCTCCGCAATCAGCTGGTGCGGATGCATCTGCCGCTGGTCGAGCATCTGGCGAGACGGTTCCGCAATCGCGGCGAGCCGCTGGACGATCTGACGCAGGTCGCCACCATCGGTCTGATCAAGTCCGTCGACCGGTTCGATCCGGAGCGTGGTGTCGAGTTCTCGACCTATGCGACGCCGACGGTCGTCGGGGAGATCAAGCGGCACTTCCGGGACAAGGGCTGGGCGGTCCGGGTGCCGCGCCGCCTCCAGGAACTGCGGCTCGCCCTGACGACGGCCACCGCCGAACTCTCCCAGCAGCACGGCCGTTCGCCCACGGTCCATGAGCTGGCGGAGCGGCTCGGTATCTCGGAGGAAGAGGTCCTGGAGGGTCTGGAGTCCGCCAACGCGTACTCCACACTGTCGCTGGACGTCCCGGACACGGACGACGAGTCCCCGGCGGTCGCGGACACACTGGGCGCGGAGGACGAGGCGCTGGAGGGCGTCGAGTACCGCGAGTCGCTCAAGCCGCTGCTGGAGGATCTGCCGCCACGAGAGAAGCGGATTCTTCTGCTCCGATTCTTCGGCAATATGACGCAGTCGCAGATCGCGCAGGAGGTCGGCATCTCGCAGATGCATGTGTCGCGACTGCTGGCCCGCACGCTCGCGCAGTTGCGCGAACGGCTGTTGGTGGAGGAGTAGAGCGACCGGGGCGGGCGCGGGGGCCCGCCACGGGTTGTCGCTCCGCGACCACGGGCCCTGAGCTACGGGCTACGGGCTACGGGCTACGGGGAGCCCTATCGCTGGGAGTCGGCCGGGCCGTGGATGCCGAGGGCTTCCGTGGTCGTCGGGTTGACCAGCAGGACCAGCCCCGTCACCGCGACCACCGCGAGCGCGATCCCGGCCGGGATCATGCCCCCGGTGGCGGTCAGCAGCGTATAGGCGACGGGCAGCGCCATGATCTGGGTGATCAGCGCGGGCCCCCGGCTCCAGGCGCGCCGCAGCAGCAGCCCGCGCGCGGCGATCAGCGGAATGACACCGAGCGCGATCAGGGTGACCCCGCCCATCTCCGCCTGCTCCGGGCTGTCGGGTTTCCCGAGCAACCCCATCACCAGCAGATACACACCGCCGACGATCAGTGCCAGGGCTTCGAGCCCACAGGCGCCGGCCGCCGCGGTCAGGCGCGTGGGGCGAGGGGAGGACGCGGGGGAGGTCTGCTCGCTGCTGCTGCTCACCCCTGCAGGGTAACCACACGGCCGCCTCTCACCCCCCGACAGGCCCCGCCGCCCCGGGCTCCCGGGGACGGGCCTTCGGCGCCCGGCCGGTAATCTGCTCGGCATGCGCGCACTCCTTGTGGTCAATCCGGCAGCAACCACCACCAGTGCCCGCACACGAGACGTACTGATCCACGCGCTCGCCAGCGAGATGAAGCTGGAAGCGGTGACCACCGAGTACCGCGGACACGCCCGTGACCTGGGCAGACGCGCCGCCGACTCGGACGACATCGAGCTGGTCGTCGCCCTCGGCGGTGACGGCACCGTCAACGAGGTCGTCAACGGACTGCTGCACAACGGCCCCGATCCGGAGCGGCTGCCGCGTCTCGCGGTGGTCCCCGGCGGTTCGACCAATGTCTTCGCCCGTGCGCTCGGACTGCCCAATGACGCGGTCGAGGCGACCGGCGCGATCCTGGACGCGCTCGCCCTGCGGAGCGAACGTACGGTCGGTCTGGGACTGGCGGCCGGGACACCGGGCACCGAGGACGAGTCCGTGCCGTCGCGCTGGTTCACCTTCTGCGCCGGCTTCGGCTTCGACGCGGGGGTGATCGGGCGGGTCGAACAACAGCGGGAGCGCGGGAAACGCTCGACGCACGCCCTCTATGTGCGCCAGGTGGTACGGCAGTTCCTGGAGGAGCCCCACCGGCGAGGCGGGCTGATCACACTGGAACGCCCCGGTGAGGATCCGGTGAAAGATCTTGTTCTCTCCATAATCTGCAACACCGCCCCCTGGACCTACCTGGGCAATCGTCCGGTGTACGCGTCTCCCGCGGCCTCTTTCGATCTGGCTCTCGATGTCCTCGGGTTGAGCAGAATGTCGACCCCCGCGGTGGCCAGATATGCGACCCAATTGCTCACTTCGACCCCCGATCGGGGCCCCCGCGGACGCCATGCGGTGTCTCTTCATGACCTGACCGACTTCACCTTGCATTCCAAGGCGCCCCTCCCGTTCCAGATGGACGGCGACCACCTTGGACTGCGCACGAGCGTGACGTTCACAGGCGTACGCCGTGCACTGCGTGTGATTGTGTGAGTGGAAGGGGCCAAAGTCCTTTCACTCGAACGTTTAGGCTGGCATCCACCCCATGGAAGTACGGCTGTGACCTAGTCGACACCGAGGAATCAAAAAAAACTTTCCAGAAGGGGTTGTATCCGCCGCCGAGGTTTGCGAATCTCTACATGGCGCTCGGGACGGCCCGCAACATCGGCCTCCCTGAGAACCAGAACCCCTCCTCAAACCAAGGACCCCACCAGTTTCTGCTGGCGGTCGGCCCTTCCCTTGTCGAGGGATTCGTGAAAGCGTTCACATTCACAAGCAATCTGCATGTAATACCAAGAGAGGTAGCAGCCATGGACTGGCGTCACAACGCCGTTTGCCGCGAGGAAGACCCCGAGCTGTTCTTCCCCATCGGCAACACCGGTCCTGCGCTGCTGCAGATCGAGGAAGCCAAGGCCGTCTGCCGTCGCTGCCCCGTCATGGAGCAGTGCCTGCAGTGGGCACTTGAGTCCGGCCAGGACTCGGGTGTCTGGGGTGGCCTCAGCGAGGACGAGCGCCGCGCTATGAAGCGCCGCGCCGCTCGTAACCGGGCGCGTAACGCGACCGCCTGAAGCACCCCGCCACGAGCCCTGGCCGGCGGAGCGTACAGCGTGTACGCATAGCCCCGCCCCCGAAACGCAGCGCGCAGTACCCCCCGATGCGCATCGCAAAGTGAGCTTCGAGCCGAGCCCCGGACCGTCACCACGGTCCGGGGCTCGCTGCTGTGCCGGGCGGTACTTTGAAGACACGCCCTACTTCTGGGGCTCCACCGGGATGTCCAGCATCACGCGCGTACCGCGCACCGGCGCCGGCACCATGTCGAAGCCGCCGCCCAACTCGCCTTCCACCAGGGTCCGTACGATCTGGAGCCCCAGATTTCCGGCGCGCTGCGGATCGAACCCCTCGGGCAGCCCGCGCCCGTCGTCCTGAACGGTGATCATGAGACGGGCGTCCGAGCGCGCGCCGTCGCCGCGCTTGGTCCCCGGCGAGTCGCCGCTGCGGACCGCCGAGACATCGACGCGGCCCTCCTCCCCCGGTGCGAAGGCGTGCTCCAGCGCGTTCTGGAGAATCTCGGTGAGCACCATCGAGAGAGGCGTGGCCACTTCGGCGTCGAGCACACCGAACTTCCCGGTACGGCGGCAGACGACCTTGCCGGGCGAGATCTCGGCGACCATGGCCAGCACCCGGTCGGCGATCTCGTCGAATTCGACGCGCTCGTCCAGATTCTGAGACAGCGTCTCGTGCACGATGGCGATCGAACCGACGCGCCGTACGGCCTCGTTGAGCGCCTCCCTGCCCTGCGCCGAGTCCATCCGCCTGGACTGGAGCCTGAGAAGCGCGGCGACCGTCTGGAGGTTGTTCTTCACCCGGTGGTGGATCTCCCGGATGGTGGCGTCCTTGGTGATCAACTCGCGCTCGCGGCGCCGCAGTTCCGTCACATCGCGAAGCAGCACCAGAGAGCCGATCCGGGTGCCCTTGGGCTTGAGGGGGATGGCGCGCAGTTGGATGACGCCACCGCTGCCCTCCACCTCGGTCTCACGGGGCGCGTAGCCGCTGGCCAGTTTGACCATGGCCTCGTCCACCGGGCCGCGCGCGGGAGCCAGTTCGTCGGTGGTGCGGCCGAGATGGTGTCCCACCAGGTCGGACGCGAGTCCCAATCGGTGATACGCGGAGAGGGCGTTGGGGCTCGCGTACTGGACGACCCCGTCCGCGTCCAGCCGGATCAGCCCGTCACCGACGCGTGGGGAGGCGTCCATGTCGACCTGCTGGCCGGGGAAGGGGAAGGACCCGGCGGCGATCATCTGGGCCAGATCGGAGGCGGACTGGAGATAGGTGAGCTCCAGCCGGCTGGGGGTGCGGACCGTGAGCAGATTGGTGTTGCGCGCGATGACCCCGAGGACGCGGCCGTCGCGCCGTACGGGGATGGACTCGACCCGTACCGGCACCTCCTCACGCCACTCCGGGTCGCCCTCCCGGACGATCCGCCCCTCGTCGAGCGCCGCGTCCAGCAGCGGCCGGCGGCCACGCGGAACGAGATGGCCGACCATGTCGTCCTGGTAGGAGGTGGGTCCGGTGTTGGGCCGCATCTGGGCGACGGACACATAGCGGGTGCCGTCGCGGGTGGGGACCCAGAGCACGAGATCCGCGAAGGAGAGATCGGAGAGCAGCTGCCACTCCGAGACCAGCAGATGGAGCCACTCAAGGTCGGACTCACTGAGGGCTGTGTGCTGGCGTACGAGGTCGTTCATGGAGGGCACACAGGCGAGCGTACTCGCGGCGCGAACCCGGACGAACCGTGGTCTGTACTGGAGGGTTCGCGGGAAATAGGCTCGGTACACGCATGGACAGCCAGAATGGTCTAGTCCACAATGCTGTATGAGCCTCCGCCCTCCCCGCACAGGAGGGTGGACCGAGGTACCGGCGCTCTCTGCCCTGACTGCGACGGGACCTCTCCCAACGGCCGCGCGGGACCGCACACCTGCCGGCCGTAGCAACTCCGGGCTGCGGTGCCGGACGGGTTGAGGGTCCCGTCGCGGCGCCGCGGCCCGCGGGTACGGTGCCCATCCGGAAGGCGGTCAGCCGGTCTCCGGAGTCGCGGTCAGCCGCTCTCCGGAGTTTTCGCCATCGTGCGCGGTGCGTCCGGATCCTGGCCCCTGGCGATGGCGACCTCGTGGGCCAGCACCTGCAACGGCAGGATCTGCAGGATCGGCTGAAGCTCCTCAGGAACCCCGTCCGTCGGCAGCACGAACCCCGCGGACGCGGCCTCGACCTCCGGCCGGGACCCCACGACGAACAGGTCGGCTCCCCGCGCCCGCAGTCGGGCGAGGACCGGCTGAAGGGCCTCACCCCCCTTGCCCTCGGGGACGATCGCGATCACCGGCGAGATGTTGTCGACCATCGCGAGCGGCCCGTGCAGCAGATCGGCGCCGGAGTAGGAGAGCGCGGGGATGTAGCAGGTCTCCATGAGCTTGAGCGCCGCCTCCTTCGCCGTCGGATAGCCGTAGCCCCGGGAGATGATCACCATCCGCTCGGCGAAGCGGTAGCGCGAGGCGAGCGTCCGTACCTCGTCCGTGCGGGCCAGCACCCGTTCCGCGAGGTCCGGCAGCGCGCGGGCCGCCGCGCCGTCACGGCCGCCGAGCGCCTCGGCGAAGAGGTAGAGGGCGAGCAGCGAGGCGGTGTACGACTTGGTGGCGGGCAGCGCCCGCTCCGGGCCCGCCAGGACGTCGAGATGGAACTCCGCCACGGCGGTCAGCGCCGAGTCGGGGTTGTTGGTCACCGCGAGCGTGGTCGCGCCGGCCTCCCGCGCGGCCCAGGTGGAGGCCACCAGATCGGGCGAGCCGCCCCACTGGCTGACCCCAATGACCAGCACATCGGTGAGGTCCGGCTTCGCGCCGTACGCCGTCGTGGTGGACATGGAGGCCAGTCCGCAGGGCAGTCCGCACAGGATCTCCAGCAGATACTTCGCGTAGAGCGCGGCGTGGTCGGACGTACCGCGGGCGGTGAGCAGGACGAAGCGCGGCTCGCGCGCGGCGATGGCCGCCGCCACTTCGCGGACGGCGGGCGCGCCGTCCCGGAGGATCCGCCGCAGTACGGTCGGCTGCTCGGCGACCTCCGCGTACATGAGGGCGCCGGCCCGCTCGCACGACTCGCCCGACAGCGCGGCAGACATGCTGGGTGCCCTCCAAAGTCGGTCGTGCCCCTCGGCCCTTCCCAGTCGACCATGGGCCGCCGTGCCCCCGCCACCGGGCCGCCACCCGTATCGTTCCCCGCCCATCCCCCGCCCGTCTCCGGCCTTTTCCCCCACGTTGGGGACGGTCCGGCACCCTCTGATAGAATTGGTCTATACCACAAAAGTCTCCATTCCAGATTGGCAGGGTCCAGCGTGGAAGTTGTCATCGTCCAGAACGCCGCGGCAGGTGGCGAGCTCATCGCGGACAGCATCGCCGGCCTGCTGCGCCGCACGCCCGACGCCCTGCTCGGTGTGGCCACCGGCTCGACCCCCCTGCCCATCTACCAGGCGCTGACGGCCAAGGTGCGCTCCGGCGAGGTGGACGCGTCGCGCGCGCGGATAGCCCAGCTGGACGAGTACGTGGGGCTGCCCGCGGGCCACCCCGAGTCGTACCGCTCGGTGGTCCTGCGCGAGGTCGTCGAGCCGCTGGGGCTGAGCGAGAGCGCCTTCATGGGACCGGACGGCGCCGCCGAGGACGTCCAGGCGGCGTGCGAGGCGTACGACCGCGCGCTGGCCGAGGCCGGCGGGGTGGACCTCCAGCTGCTCGGCATCGGTACGGACGGGCACATCGGCTTCAACGAGCCCTGCTCCTCGCTCGCCTCGCGCACCCGCATCAAGACGCTGACCCGGCAGACCCGCGAGGACAACGCGCGCTTCTTCGACAGCCCGGAGGAGGTGCCGCACCATGTCATCACGCAGGGCATCGGCACCATCCTGGAAGCCCGCCATCTGGTGCTGCTCGCCACCGGCGAGGGCAAGGCGGAGGCGGTCGCGCAGGCCGTCGAGGGCCCGGTCGCCGCGCTCGTACCGGCCTCCGCGCTCCAGCTCCACCCGCACGCCACGGTCGTCGTGGACGAGGCGGCGGCGTCCCGGCTGAAGCTCGCCGACTACTTCCGCGCCACGTTCGCGTCCAAGCCCGACTGGCAGGGCATCTGAGCATCACCCGCACGACACGACGGTGCCGGGCCGCCCCCGCGAAGGGGCGGCCCGGCACCGTCGTTTCAGCGGCTTTCCCGGGCGGTCACTCCCGGCGGCCCGTGATGACCTCCGCGGCGGCCCGTCCGCAGACCCGCGCGGCGCCGTGGGTCGCGATGTGCAGCGCGCCCCGGGGCTCGGCCTCGTTCACGCCCATCTCCACCACGATCGTCTCCGGCCGGGCGGCCAGCACGGCGTCCAGCGCGTCGGACATCCAGCGGTGGCGGTGCGCGTCGCGTACGACGGCGACGATCGTACGGTCGCCGGCCGCGGCGAGCAGCTCGCCGGCCATCGCGGCCGGGTCCGTCCCGGCCGCTTCCGCGCCGCTGTACGAGCCCGTCTCCGTACCGGGAAGCAGCCGCTCCAGCTCGGCCGCGACGCCCCACGGGGTCTCGTCCCCGACGGCGATGTTCGCGACGGGGGTGAACGCGGCGACGTAGGGCGCTTGCGTGAGGGGCCCCGCGCTGCCCGTCACCCGCACGGCGCGGCGGGCCGCGACCAGGCCGATCTCCGTACGGGACTCGACGCCGGTCCCGACGCCGGACGCGCTGCCCGACGCGGTGCCGGGCGCGGTCCCCTCCTGCGAATCCGCGCCCGGCTCCGAAGCCCCCCTGACCCGCAGCGTCCAGTCGGCGAGTCCGCGCACCCGCGCGGCGGCGTCGGCCAGTCGCTCCTCGGGCAGTTCGCCGTTCCGTACCGCCGTCACCAGCGCGTCGCGCAGCCGCAGTACGGTCTCCTCGTCCGCCAGGCCGCCGCCGACACAGATGGCGTCGGCGCCCGCGGCGATCGCGAGGACGGAGCCACGCTCGATCCCGTACGTCGAGACGATGGCCCGCATCTCTATGCCATCGGTGACGATCGGGCCCTGGAAGCCCAGCTCCTCACGGAGCAGACCGATGAGGATCTGCGGGCTGAGGGTCGCCGGGTGGTCCGGGTCGAGCGCGGGAAGCAGGATATGCGCGCTCATGACCGATTTGGAACCCGCCGCGATGGCCGCGCGGAAGGGCAGCAGATCGCGGGCGTGCACTGTGGCCAGGTCCACGTCGATACGGGGCATCGCGTGGTGCGAGTCGACGGAGGTGTCGCCATGGCCGGGGAAGTGCTTGGTGCAGGCGGCGACCCCGGCGCTCTGCAGACCCTCCACATACGCGGCGGTGTGCCGGGCCACCAGTGCCGTGTCGGCGCCGAAGGACCGTACGCCGATGACGGGGTTGTCCTGGTTGGAGTTCACATCGGCCGAGGGGGCCCAGTTGAGGTTGACCCCGCACTCGGCGAGGCGCCGGCCCAGCTCGCGGGCGACGGCCCGGGTGAGGTCCACGTCGTCGACGGTGCCCAGGGCGTAGTTGCCGGGGAAGGAGGAGCCCTGCTTGACCTCCAGACGGGTGACATCGCCGCCCTCCTCGTCGATCGCGACGAGGACGTCGTCCCGTTCCGCCCGCAGCCGCGCGGTGAGCGCGGTGAGCTGCTCGGGCGAGGCGATGTTGCGGCCGAAGAGTCCGACGGAGGAGAGGCCCTCGCCGAGGCGCCGCAGCAGCCAGTCGGGGGCGGTGGTGCCGAGGAATCCGGGCTGGAGCACGGCGAGTGCGTCGCGGGTGAGGGTGTCCGTACTGCTTACGAGTGTCGTCATCGGCGGTCCTAACCCTTCACTGCGCCTGAGGTGAGGCCAGTTGCCATGTACTTCTGCACCAGGAGGAAGAAGGCCACGACCGGGATGGCGATCAGGGTCGAGGCGGCCATCAGGGCTCCGTAGTCGATACCGCGCGAGGTGGTGAAGTTCATCAGCCACACGTTCAGCGTGTACTTGTCGTTGTCCTGGAGCACGACGTAGGCGAGGAGGTACTCGTTCCACGCCGTGATCAGGGAGAAGATCGCCGCCGCGGCGAGACCGGGGGCGAGCAGCGGGAAGGTCACCCGCCAGAAGGCACCCATCCGGCTGCAGCCGTCCACCATCGCGGACTCCTCCAGCTCCGGCGGGATGTTGACGATGAAGCCGCGGATCATCCAGGTCGCGAAGGGGAGCGTCGAGACCAGATAGATGACGATGACGCCCCAGTACTCGTTCAGCCCGCCCAGGTCGTTGAGCTGGATGTAGATGGGGATCAGCATCGCGGTCGGCGGCAGCAGCTGCACGACGAGCAGCACGATCATGAAGAACTTGCGGCCGCGGAAGCGGAAGCGGCCGATGGCGAAGGCGGCGATGGTGGCGAGCAGCATGCCGCCGACGACCGCGACACCGCAGATGATCAGGCTGGACTGGATGGCCGTGCCGAAGTTCGGCTGGTCGATGGCCCGCTGGAAGTTGTCCCAGGAGATCGACGAGGGCCAGAGGGTCTGGTCGTAACTGCGGATCTCGTGGTTCGGCCGCAGGGCGCTGATGACCAGCCAGTACACCGGGAAGGCCATGAGGACGAACACGGCCAGGCCCACGATGTTGTAGACGAGCCGGTTCTTCTTGCGGTCCCGGCGCAGGACCTGCCGGCCGCCCGGGCCGGTGTCCCGCTCGGTGTCCGGGCGGAGGGCCCCGGAGGTGGAGGCGGTGGAGGCGCTCATTCGACCTCTCCGATCTTGAGCAGCTGACGCAGGTAGTACACGGCGACACCGGAGAGCAGCAGGACCGTGATGAGGGAGATGGCCGCACCCTGGCTGAACGAGTTGGACTCGAAGGCCTTCTCGAACGAGTAGATCCCGAGGACCGAGTACTCCGGCTCCGGCTTGTTGCCGCGGATCAGGAAGATCTGGCCGAAGATATTGAAGTCCCACAGGACGGACAGGGTGGCCACCATCTGGAACACCGGCTTGATGACCGGCCAGGTGACAAAGCGGAAGACCCCGGCGACGCCCGCGCCGTCGAGGGCCGCGGCCTCCTCCAGTTCCCGGGGGACCTGAGTGAGCGCCGCGTAGAGCGTGACGGCGACGAAGGGGATGGCGCCCCAGACGACGACGGCTCCGATGATGAGGAAGCCCTGCTTGGGGTCGAGGAACCAGTTGTGGCCCTGGGCGTCGATCCCGAGGTACTTGGTCAGCACCATGTTCAGGACGCCGTAGTCGGAGTCGGCGAACCAGCGGAAGATGGAGGTCGCCACCAGCAGCGGCATCGACCAGGCGGCCACCAGCGCGCCGGTGAGCAGCAGACGTACCCAGGTGTCCATGCGCTGCATCAGCATGGAGATGCCGAGCCCGATCCCCATCGTGGCCACCACACAGGCGACCATGAAGATGATGGTCCGCCAGACGACGGCCCAGAACTCGCCGTCGCCGAGGATATTGGTGAACTGCTCGAAGCCCACCCAGGGGGCGGCCTCCCCGGTCCACAGCTCACGGCGGCCGACGTCCTGGAAGGACATGAGGATCGTCTTGATGAGCGGCCAGACGAAGACTGCGGCGATCGCGACGAACGCGGGGGCTATCAGGAGGTACGGCAGCAGCGCGCCGGCCTTGCGCCGCTTGCGCTGCCCGCCCGCGGGCGGCTGGGAGCCGGATCTCTCGGGGACGCGTGCGACGGCTACCGGAGGGTCGGCTGCTTTCATGTCGGCGGCACTCACTGTGCTGGCCTTCCGTTCGGACCTGGTACCGGAGTACGGGGGGCGGCGGAGCCCTCGCGGGCCCGCCACCCCCCGTAGGCGATCAACAGAGTCGGAGACAAAGGAGTCGGAGACTCAGAAGCTCGGCGGACTCAGGACTCTTCGTTGATCAGCTGGTTGATCTCCGCGTCGGCGGCCTTCGTGGCGTCGGCGACCGACTTGCCCTTGATGATGTCGAGCAGCATCACCTCAAGGACTTCCTTCTTCTCGATGGCCGTCCAGCCCGGGGCGATCGGGGTGAACCAGGCGTCGGGAACGGCGTTGGCGATCGGCGCGGTCTCCGGCTTCGCCTTCAGCGGCTCCAGCTGCTTGGTGTTGTTGGGCAGGATGTTCTTGGAGGCGAGGACCTCCTGCGACTTGCCGCTGGTGAAGGCCGCGATCCACTCCTCGCCGAGGTCCTGGACCTTGGACTTGGAGATGGTGGCGAGGTCGGAGCCGCCGATGAAGGACGGCAGGGCCTTGCCGTCGGGGCCGGGCATACCGGCGGTGAGGATCTTGTCCTTCAGCTTCGGGTTGCCGTTCGCGGCGGAGTCGACGACGCTGCCGGCCTCCCAGCCGTTGCCGTAGAGAAGCGCGGTCTTCTCGTTGGCCATGACGTTGGCGTGATCCGCCTCGTCCTTGGTCGTGTCGCCGTGGTTGTACTTCTTCACCAGGTCGACGAAGTGCTGGATGCCCTTCTGGGCCTCCGGGGTGGAAAGGGTGGCCTTCCACTCCTTCGCGCCCTCGTCGTACTTGGCTATCTGACCGCCGTACGCCGCTACGTAGGACATCGCCGCGTACCAGTAACGGCCCGGCAGATAGAGCGGCGAGAACGCCTTGTCCTTGCCGTACTTGGCGCCGACCTTGTCGAGCGCCGTGGTGAGCTCGGCCTCGGTGGTGGGCAGCTGGTCCGAGCCGGTACCGGCCTTGAACATGTCCTTGTTGTAAATGGCCACACGCGCACCGGCGTAGTAGGGCACGCAGTACTGCTTGCCCTCGAAGGAGCAGGTGTCCTTCAGACCCTTGATCCAGGTGTCCGAGTTCTCGTACTTCTTGGGGTCGATCTCGCCGAGCGCACCGTTGAGGATGTACGTCATGGTCTCGGTGTTGCCGAGCTCGACGACATCGGGGTACTTGTCGCCGGCCAGCGCCGCGTCGAGCTTCTTGGCCTTGTCCGCCCACTGCTGGTACTGGACCTTGACCGTCACGTTCGGATACTTCGTCTTGAACTGCGCGTTGACATCCTTGACCAGCTCCGGCCAGGTGCTCTGCGCGTCCGACATGAGCCAGACGGTCAGCGTCTCCTTACGGTCCTTGGGATCCTTGGACGCCGAGCCTTCATCCGAACCACACGCGGCAATACCGACCATCATGCCCGCGACGCCGACCGTCGCGATGAGCTTGCGCTTCACGCCACCCTCCTCAGGGATGCCTGCAACCCCTGCCCACCGCGAAGACCGCGAAGACTTACGACGAGTACTGCTGGGGCTGGGACCTGGTCTTTAATGGTTTAGACCAGTACGGGGAGCTTGGCCTAGACCTTTAGGGGTGTCAAGGGTGTATAAGAAGGGCAGTCGTGTCCGTTATCGGACCGACACCTGAGGCAGGGCGACGACCCGTGGCCGGACCGTGCCACCATGTGAGCCGCGACAGACGGAGGAGCCGGTGACGGCAGCAGCACAGGAGTCGGGAAGGCAGACCATGGCCACGGACGGGGGCGGTACGGAGACCGAGAGCGGCCCCGCCACCCGTACCGCACGCGTACCCAAGTACTACCGGTTGAAGCGCCACTTGCTCGATATGACGGAGACGCTGCCGCCGGGTACACCGGTGCCTCCGGAGCGCACGCTCGCCGCCGAGTTCGACACCTCGCGCACCACCGTGCGGCAGGCGCTCCAGGAGCTGGTGGTCGAGGGCCGGCTCGAACGCATCCAGGGCAAGGGCACGTTCGTCGCCAAGCCCAAGGTCTCGCAGGCGCTCCAGCTCACCTCGTACACCGAGGACATGCGGGCCCAGGGCCTGGAGCCCACCTCGCAGCTGCTGGACATCGGCTATGTCACCGCCGACGACACCCTGGCGGGGCTGCTGGACATCACCACCGGCGGGCGCGTGCTGCGGATCGAGCGGCTGCGGCTGGCCAGCGGCGAGCCGATGGCCATCGAGACCACGCATCTTTCGGCCAAGCGCTTCCCCGCGCTGCGCCGTTCGCTCGTCAAGTACACCTCGCTCTACACGGCGTTGGCGGAGGTGTACGACGTACGTCTGGCCGAGGCCGAGGAGACCATCGAGACCTCGCTGGCCACCCCGCGCGAGGCCGGGCTGCTCGGTACGGATGTCGGGCTGCCGATGCTGATGCTCTCGCGGCACTCACTGGACGCGGCCGGTGAACCGGTGGAGTGGGTACGGTCCGTCTACCGCGGCGACCGCTACAAGTTCGTGGCCAGGCTGAAGCGCCCGGCCCACTGACGGCCGCCGCCGGCGACCGCCCGCGCACCCCTGTTCGCATACCGTTGATGTAACGACATTCGGACAGGGGCTTACGCTGACCAGCGCCTTCGCTTAGATTTCCTGCTCATTACCACAGGCGATCAACGAGGGAACGGAGCCGCGGTGTCAGAAGTTCCGGAAGAGAAACCGCCCCCCACGGTCACCCCGGCGCGGGTGATCATCGCTCTCTGCCTCCTCGCGCCCTTCGTGGCGATGCTCTGGGTCGGGTCCTACGCGAAGATCGAGCCGACATTCATCGGCATCCCCTTCTTCTACTGGTACCAGATGCTCTGGGTCCCGGTCTCGGCGGTGCTCACGATGACCGCCTACCAGCTGTGGAAGCGTGACCAGCGCTCCCGCGAGGGAGGTGCGTCGAAATGAAGGACGGCGTGAACGGCGTCGCACTCGCCGTCTTCATCTTCTTCTTCGTGGCCGTTACCGTCATGGGGTTCCTGGCGGCTCGCTGGCGCAAGGCCGCCAATGAGAACAGCCTCGACGAATGGGGCCTCGGCGGACGGTCGTTCGGCACCTGGGTCACCTGGTTCCTGCTCGGCGGCGACCTCTATACGGCGTACACCTTCGTGGCCGTACCGGCGGCGATCTACGCGGCGGGCGCGGCCGGCTTCTTCGCCGTGCCCTACACGATCCTGGTCTACCCGCTGATCTTCACCTTCCTGCCCCGGCTCTGGTCGGTGTCGCACAAGCACGGATACGTGACCACCTCGGACTTCGTGCGGGGCCGGTTCGGATCGAAGGGCCTGTCGCTGGCGGTCGCCGTCACCGGCATCCTGGCCACGATGCCGTACATCGCGCTCCAACTCGTCGGTATCCAGGCGGTGCTGGACGTGATGGGCGTCGGCGGCGGCGAGAACACCCACTGGTTCATCAAGGACCTGCCGCTGCTGATCGCCTTCGGTGTGCTCGCCGCGTACACCTACTCGTCGGGGCTGCGGGCGCCCGCGCTGATCGCCTTCGTCAAGGACACGCTGATCTACATCGTGATCGTCGTGGCGATCATCTACATCCCCATCAAACTGGGCGGGTTCGACGACATCTTCGCCAAGGCGGGCGACGCCTTCGCGCAGACCAACCCGGCGACCGGCCAGCCACGCGGCGCCCTGGCGCCGGGCGAGGCCGGGCATTGGGGCTATGCCACGCTGGCGCTCGGTTCCGCGCTCGCGCTCTTCATGTATCCGCACTCCATCACGGCGACGCTCTCCAGCCGCAGCCGCGAGGTGATCCGGCGCAACACCACGATCCTGCCGCTGTACTCACTGATGCTGGGCCTGCTCGCGCTGCTCGGCTTCATGGCGATCGCCGCCGGAGTCAAGGTGGAGAACGGACAGCTGGCGATCCCGCAGCTCTTCGAGACGATGTTCCCCGACTGGTTCGCGGGGGTGGCCTTCGCGGCCATCGGCATCGGCGCGCTGGTGCCGGCCGCGATCATGTCGATCGCCGCGGCGAATCTCTTCACCCGCAATATCTACAAGGACTTCATCAAGCCGGACGCGACCCCCGCGCAGGAGACCAAGGTCTCGAAGCTGGTCTCGCTGCTGGTGAAGGTGGGCGCGCTGGCCTTCGTCCTGACCATGGACAAGACCGTCGCGATCAACTTCCAGCTGCTGGGCGGGATCTGGATCCTCCAGACGATGCCGGCGCTGGTCGGCGGTCTCTTCACCCGCTGGTTCCACCGCTGGGCGCTGCTCGCGGGCTGGGCGGTCGGCATGGTCTACGGCACGGCCGCGGCGTACGGCGTGGCCAGCCCGACCCAGGCGCACTTCGGCGGCTCCTCCAAGGAGATCCCCGGGCTGGGTGAGATCGGCTACATCGGCCTCACCGCGTTCGTGCTCAACCTGGTGGTGACGGTGGCGCTCACCTTCGTCCTGCGCGCGGCCAAGGCTCCGGAGGGCACGGACGAGACGAGCCCGTCCGACTACACGGCGGACGCGGGCGACCCGGGCGTGAAGGCCGAGCTCCCGGCAGCGACATCGGGCGGCCCCGGCGGCCACTGAACGGCCGGCGCCCGGCTCGACGGGCCGTCGGATCCCTGGGAAAGACAGGGATCCGGCGGCCTTTTCGCTGTCCGCGCGGGCCCGAACGTAATGACGCACGACACAACATCTGGGGGGTGGTTCCCGAGCCAGCCCCCACATGTATGCTCGACCTCGCTGTCGACGCAGGGGAATCCGGTGCGAATCCGGAACTGTCCCGCAACGGTGTGATGTGGTGTGCTTTGCCATACCCACGAGTCCGAACACCTGCCGACAGTGCGTCCGGTTCGACCGAATCGGACGCCGAGACGTCCGGGCCTCGTGGATGGGCCGGTGGGCGCCGTACGCCGTGCCGCCCGGATCCGGGTCGTACGGTCCGTACCGCGAGAAACAGCCCGCTCCCCTCCCGACGGTCCAGAGCCGAGCGAGGGAGAGCACCACGTGACCATCGCGCCAGCCGATCCGGCTTCAGGCATCTCCGAGGCCGCCGCGCGGGCGGCCGACGGACCCGGGACCGCACTGCTGCGGACCCTGACGGACCTGACCGCCGATCTGCCCGACACCGACCCCGGAAGAGTCGCCGCCGCGGCGCTGCGCGGCCGTAACGCCCGGTCGGACGAGGCCGAGCTGCGCGAGCTCGCCACCGAGTCGGCCGCGGGGCTCATCTCCGAGGACCCCGCCTACTCCCGGCTCGCGGCCAGGCTGCTGACCCGCACCATCGCCGACGAGGCCGCGGGCCAGGGCGCCGTGGCGTTCTCCGCGTCGGTCGCCGTCGGCCACCGCGAGGGCCTGATCGCGGACCGTACGGCCGCCTTCGTCACGCTGCACGCCGACTCCCTCGACGCGCTCATCGACCAGGAAGCCGACGACCTCTTCGGCTACTTCGGGCTGCGGACCCTCTACAGCCGCTATCTGCTCCGCCATCCGATCACCCGCCAGGTCATCGAGACCCCGCAGCACTTCATGCTGCGCGTGGCCGCCGGACTGGCCGAGGACGAGAGCCTCCGCGCGCTCGACGAAGTCGCCGCGCTCTACCGGCTGATGAGCCGGCTGGACTACCTCCCCTCCTCCCCCACCCTCTTCAACTCCGGTACGCGCCACCCGCAGATGTCCTCCTGCTACCTGCTGGACTCCCCGCTGGACGAACTGGACTCGATCTACGACCGGTACCACCAGGTGGCGCGGCTCTCGAAGCACGCGGGCGGCATCGGCCTCTCGTACTCCCGTATCCGTTCGCGCGGTTCACTGATCCGGGGCACCAACGGACACTCCAACGGCATCGTCCCGTTCCTGCGCACCCTCGACTCCTCGGTCGCCGCCGTCAACCAGGGCGGCCGGCGCAAGGGCGCGGCCTGTGTGTATCTGGAGACCTGGCACGCGGATCTGGAGGAGTTCCTGGAGCTGCGCGACAACACCGGCGAGGACGCGCGCCGTACGCACAATCTGAATCTCGCGCACTGGATCCCGGACGAGTTCATGCGCCGGGTCGAGTCGGACGGCGTCTGGTCCCTGTTCTCCCCCGTCGATGTGCCGGAGCTGGTCGACCTGTGGGGCGACGCGTTCGACACGCGGTACCGCGAGGCGGAGGCCGCCGGCCTGGCGCGCAGGACGATCCCGGCCCGCGAGCTCTACGGCCGGATGATGCGTACCCTCGCCCAGACCGGCAACGGCTGGATGACCTTCAAGGACGCCTCGAACCGTACGGCGAACCAGACCGCCGAGCCCGGCCGCGTCGTCCACTCGTCCAATCTCTGCACGGAGATCCTGGAGGTGACGGACGACGGGGAGACCGCCGTCTGCAACCTCGGTTCCATCAACCTCGGTTCGTTCGTACTGGCCTCGGGCGACCTCGACTGGGAGCGGCTGGACGAGACCGTCCGTACGGCCGTGACCTTCCTCGACCGGGTCGTGGACATCAACTTCTACCCGACCGAGCAGGCCGGCGCCTCCAACGCGAAGTGGCGCCCGGTGGGCCTGGGCGCGATGGGCCTCCAGGACGTCTTCTTCAAGAAGCGGCTGCCCTTCGACTCCGCCGAGGCCGCGGCCCTCTCCACGAAGATCGCCGAGCGGATCATGCTCGCCGCGTACGAGGCGTCCTGCGCGCTCGCCGAACGCAACGGCCCGCTCCCCGCCTGGTCCGAGACGCGCGCCGCGCGCGGGGTGCTGCACCCCGACCACTACGACGTGGAGCTGAACTGGCCGGAGCGCTGGGACGCGCTGCGCGCCCGGATCGCCACGAGCGGTATGCGGAACTCCCTGCTCCTCGCGATCGCCCCGACGGCGACGATCGCCTCGATCGCGGGCGTCTACGAGTGCATCGAGCCGCAGGTCTCCAACCTCTTCAAGCGCGAGACGCTCTCCGGGGAGTTCCTCCAGGTCAACTCGTACCTGGTGGACGAGTTGAAGCGGCTCGGCGTCTGGGACGCGCAGACGCGCGAGGCGCTGCGCGAGTCGAGTGGCTCGGTGGCGGGCTTCGACTGGATCCCGGCGGAGGTGCGTGAGCTGTTCCGTACGGCGTGGGAGATCCCGCAGCGCGGTCTGATCGACATGGCGGCGGCCCGTACGCCGTTCCTCGACCAGAGCCAGTCGCTGAACCTGTTCCTGGAGACGCCGACCATCGGGAAGCTCAGCTCGATGTACGCGTACGCCTGGAAGAAGGGCCTCAAGACGACGTACTACCTGCGCTCGCGCCCGGCGACACGGATCGCGCGGGCGGCGCGGGGATCGTCGGAGACCCGGCCGGCGTCCGTGCCCGTACCCGCGCAGGCGGTCTCCGAAGAGGCGATCGCCTGCTCCCTGGAAAACCCCGAGTCCTGCGAGGCCTGCCAGTAATGACCACCGAGACGACCGTGACGAACGCCAAGAACCTCCTGGACCCGGGCTTCGAGCTGACGCTGCGGCCCATGCGCTACCCGGACTTCTACGAGCGCTACCGCGACGCGATCAAGAACACCTGGACGGTGGAGGAGGTCGATCTGCACTCCGACGTCGCCGACCTCGCCAAGCTCTCCCCCGGCGAGCAGCACATGATCGGCCGGCTGGTCGCGTTCTTCGCGACGGGCGACTCGATCGTGTCCAACAACCTGGTGCTGACGCTGTACAAGCACATCAACTCCCCCGAGGCGCGGCTCTATCTCTCCCGCCAGCTCTTCGAGGAGGCCGTACACGTCCAGTTCTATCTGACGCTGCTCGACACCTATCTGCCCGATCCGGAGGACCGCGCGGCGGCCTTCGACGCGGTGGAGGAGATCCCGTCGATCCGTGAGAAGGCGCGGTTCTGCTTCAAGTGGATGGACTCCGTCGAGACGATCGACCGCCTGGAGTCGAAGGCGGACCGCCGCCGCTTCCTGCTGAATCTGATCTGCTTCGCGGCCTGTATCGAGGGGCTGTTCTTCTACGGCGCGTTCGCGTACGTCTACTGGTTCCGCTCGCGCGGTCTGCTGCACGGCCTGGCCACCGGCACCAACTGGGTGTTCCGTGACGAGACGATGCATATGAACTTCGCGTTCGAGGTCGTGGACACGGTCCGCAAGGAGGAGCCCGACCTCTTCGACGACGCCCTTGAACAGCAGGTCACGGACATGCTGAAGGAGGCTGTCGACGCGGAGCTGCAATTCGGCCGGGACCTGTGCGGCGACGGTCTGCCGGGCATGAACACCGAGTCGATGCGCGAGTACCTGGAGTGCGTCGCGGACCAGCGCCTCCAGCGGCTGGGCTTCCCGGCGGTCTACGGCTCCCAGAACCCGTTCTCGTTCATGGAGCTTCAGGGCGTCCAGGAGCTGACGAACTTCTTCGAGCGCCGCCCGTCGGCGTATCAGGTCGCGGTCGAGGGCACGGTCGGGTTCGACGACGAGTTCTAGGCCGACCTTGCGCGGCGGAGGGGCCGACGAGCGGGCAAGTACTTTCCCGATTGGAAAGTTAATGCCATGATGGCAAGCGTCGGGCCGGTTCGTGGGCCCCCTCAGCAAGGATCCGGTGCCCCCCATGCCGTCGCAGGAGAAGCCGCAGGCAAAGCCGCGGGAGAAGCCGCGGGAGAACACGTCCCTACACCCGAAACCCGATGGCGGGTCGTGGGCGCACGCCGCGGACGCTCTGAGGGACGTGGAAACGGCCAGGGCGCGGGCCCGCCTCAAGGCCGGCCTGGCTCCGGCGTGGTACGGGCCGGCCGTGGCGGCGTCACTGGTGGCGCCGGCCCTGGTGCGGGCCTGGAGCCAGGACAAGGTCGGCCCGGCGGCTCTGATGGCGCTCTTCGTATCGTTCGCGGGGCTCGCCGTGACCCTCGCGCTCGTCGCGGTCGCGCGGAGGAGGACGGGGGTGCTGGTGACCCGGTCCTGGCCCGCGCGTCTGCGGCGGAGCCGGGTGATGCTGCCGGTCGTCCTCACGGCGGGCCCGCTGGCGGGAGCGCTGTGCTGGGGACTCGGAGCGGGGGAGGCCGCGATCCAGATCGTGGGCTTCACCGTATGGGGACTCGGCGTCTGGTGCGCGTGCGTCGTCCGCAACGTGGCGATCAACCGCGCGCTGCGAGAGCTCGCGTGACCGGCGGCCCGCCGGAACCGGTGAGGGCGGTGCTGGACGAGATCATCCAGCATCCGACCCGGCTGACCGTGGTCGCCTTCCTCTCCGCCTGCGACGAGGCCGAGTTCGCCGCCGTTCGCGACGGCTGCCAGGTGTCCGACTCGGTCCTCAGCAAGACCGCGTCCGCACTGGAGGCCGCCGGATACGTGAACGTCCGCAAAGGCCATGTGGGCAAGCGCCCCCGGACCTGGCTGTCCCTCACCCCCGAGGGCCAGGAAGCTCTGGCCAGGCACATCACGGCGTTGCAGGACATCGTGGCCACGGCGGCGAGAAGGGCGGTCGCCCCGGCGGCGTCGTCATCCGACTGACGCGGCCGGACGGTAGTCCACCTCGGCCCAGACGGTCTTGGTGGTAAACGCGTCACGAACACTCCACCCCCACCGGTCGGCATACGCGGCGACGAGCAGCAGCCCGCGCCCGTTGGTCGCGTCCGGTGGGGGCGGGCAGGCGAGGCCGGGCACCTGGGGAAACCGGTCGGGCCGGGTATCGAGAACCTCGATCCGAACGACGGCGGACGCGAGAGCCAACCGCACCTCGAAGTCCCGCCCGGGGGTACGGCCATGGGTCACGGCGTTCGCGGCCAGCTCGGCGAGTACGGCGACGACCACGGCGGCGGTGGACGTCGTACGCGGAATCCCCCACTCGTCCAACTGCTGCGCGACAAGCAACCGCGCGAGACGGGCACCGCGATGGCTGGAACTGAGCCTGATCCGAGAGGGCGGATACAGGGGCGAAAGCGGCGGTGGGGCGGCGAGTTGAGCGGGGGCGGCCGGCTCCGTCGGGGCGATGAGGGAGGCAATTTCCGACTTCATAGAGTAACGGTCCCGTTACGCGGATAGCCTGACCAGGGCGGACGGGCGTACCTGTACAGCGTGTACGGGGCGGGTGCGTTTTTGTACGGGTCGCCAGCCGTGCCGTTCGCGCAGTACCGGGCGTTGGCTGGTAAGAGGCATTCGCAAATGGCACACACGTTGGAGTGTGAGACGTATGGGAACCGGCCGCACGAAGAAACAACGATCCCACACCGACGACCGACCGAGCATCTGGGTCGGCTACGGCAAATTGGTCAAGCTCTTCCGGACCAGGGCCGGGCTGACCCAGGAGGCGTTCGCCGAGGTGGTGGGCTACTCGTACGAACAGGTCGCGTCCATCGAACAGGGCCGACGGCCGGCCAAGGCAATGTTCACGGAGAGAGCGGAACTGGCGTTGAACGCGCAGGGGGCGCTGGCGGTCCTGCAAGACGATGTGGACCTCGCGAAACTCCCGTTGTTCTTCCAGGACTTCGCCCTGATTGAGGCGGAAGCAATCAGTCGAACGTGCTACGAACCTTTGCTCATCCCTGGATTGCTCCAGACCGAGGACTACGCGCGAGCCTTGTTCTCGACGCATTGCCCACCACTCAGCGAGGAGATGATCGAACAGCACACTGAAGCCAGGCTCAGCCGACAGAAGCTGCTGACGCGAACACCCATGGTGGAGACGTGCTTCATCATCGGCGAAACAGCCTTGATGAGTATGGCGGGCAGCCCGGAGGTCGTGCGAGGGCAGCTTCAGCACCTCCTGAAGCAAGGCGAGCTGCGCAACGTCGAGATCCAAGTCATGCCCGCGGACCGGGGTTTCCACCCGGGATTGAACGGGCCCGTGGTCCTCATGGAGACCTTGGAGCACCGCCACGTCGGCTACATCGAGTCCCAGGGAGTTGGGCTGGTGATCACCGACGCCGCACAGGTCAGTGGCTTCAGCCTGCGCTATGGCAAGCTGCGAACGCAGGCCCTGAACGCGGAGGAGTCTGCGCAACGGATCGAGCGCTTGGCAGGGGAAGCATGAGCAGTGAGCAGGTTGACGCCCGCCTCGCCCAACTGGCCTGGTTCAAGAGCAGCTACAGCGGTTCGGACGGCGGGGACTGCGTAGAGGTGGCCGTCGCCCCCACCGCCGTCCACGTCCGCGACTCGAAGAACACCCAAGGCCCCATACTTCACATCCCCGCCGCCCCCTGGACCGCCTTCCTCTCCTTCACAACCACCGAGCCCCCCGTACCCGCCTGACCCCGCACCCACCAGCGCGCACGGGGTCGATCCTGAGAGGGGCAGGCGATGAGGCCGAAGGTTCCCAGCTTCGAGGAACTCCTCAGCTCCGCAGAGCACACCGCCGTCCACCTTGAGATGCGGGACGCCTACGCCGTCGCCGAGGAGCGCGAGGACGTGGCCCGCTGGTCCGGCGGGCAGTGGACGGTGGAGGACGGACGGCGTTCGCTCGCCGGATGGCTGGCACTGGTTTCCACGACCGCGGCCCGTGGGGTCGTGTTCCGCAGAGCGCGCATCGTGTCCGAGCCGGTAGCGGATTACATCCGGTTCGAGCATTTCACCACGCCTCTGAACATCGAGGCCGGGGAACAGGTCCGCTGGCTGCCCCGCCGTCAGGCTTTGGGTATCGCCTTGCCCGCCAACGACTTCTGGCTCATCGACGGCAGGCTCGTGCGCTTCAACCACTTCTCCGGCATCGGCGAGGCCGCCGAACCCGAGATGTCCGACGATCCGGCCGTGGCCGGCTTGTGCGCTTCGGCCTTCGAAGCGGTGTGGGAAAGGGCCGTCCCGCACGACGAGTACAAGATCTGACTCGGTACAGATCGAGGCGGCAGGCGCTGGCTAGTGCTGTGACCGGGATGGTTCACCGTGGTCGGGAGACGGCTCACGGGACGAGCGCGGTCCGCAAGGCGACTGGTATTACTGGTGTATGCAGAAAGAGACCGCGCGGTCCGCGATCGACACGTTCATCTCCGCGTTCAACGCCTCGGACGACAGCTATGTGACTGCGCTGCTCCCCCAGGCCCTAACCTCGGACGTGGTCTTCTGGGGACCGTTGGGCCGCAGTGAGGGGATCGAGGCGGTCGAGCGGTTCGTGCTGGACATCCGGCGCCACCCCGCGGGGACCGGCACGATGGTGCGCTGTTCGGCGGTGGACATGCCGGACGAGTGGGCCCGGTACCAGTGGGTCTTCACGACGCCGGAT
The DNA here is from genome assembly GCF_040681655.1 of Streptomyces sp. NPDC051662. Lineage (NCBI taxonomy): Bacteria > Bacillati > Actinomycetota > Actinomycetes > Kitasatosporales > Streptomycetaceae > Streptomyces > Streptomyces sp. NPDC051662. The sequence goes on along the minus strand of NZ_JBFAZD010000017.1, from coordinate 69,711 downwards.
GGAGGCCCCCGCCTGGCGGGAACGGACGTCGTCCATCTGCGGCGGAGCCTCATCGACCAGGTCATCGTCTTCGCGGGGGAGATCGAGCCGTCCGCCTCCTGAGTCATTCTCCGCTGGCGCCGTCCTTCTCCTGAACCGGCCCCGTTCGGGGCTCCGGGTCTGCCCAGCCGAGATCATCTTCACAACGCTTCGGTCGTCCGCGCTTGGCCACGAGCGGACCGATGATGCGCTGTGGCTGTGTAAGTTCGCGGTTGGTCAGGCTGCGGTGCTGAGGGGGCGTCCGCCCCAACGGATGCCCTTCTCGCTTCGGATGCGGGCGCGTTCCTTGCGTTCGGCGGCCAGGACGTCGCGGTGGCAGGCGTTGGCGTTGCGCCAGCGTAGACAGGCGTGCAGGGCTCGTGTCTGCACGGTGTGGTTGGGGTGGTTGGAGTTGGCGATGGTGAACTGCCTCAGCGGTCCGAAGTGGGCCTCGATGGGGTTGGCCCAAGAGGCGTAGGTCGGGGTGAAGCACAGCTCGGCCTTGTGCTTTGTAGCCCAGCGGCGGATGTCGGTGCCTTTGTGGCGGACAGGTTGTCCAGGATCACGTAGATGGGGGCGCCGTCGGGCCGGGCGGCGCGGATCGACTTGAGCGCGGCCAGCGTGTTCGCGGCACCTTTCTTGCGGCGGTTGACGCCCCACAACATGTCGTCGCCGACCGAGTAGCAGCCGTGGAAGTACCGGACTCCATGGGTGCGGTGGTAGGTGGCCGGCACCCGGTCGGAGTGTTTCCGTTCGGCCCAGCCCGAGCCTGCGGTGGGCCGGATCCCGAGTGGGCCGAACTCGTCGAACGCGAAGACCCGGTCGGGGAAACGGTCCAGGACGTGCTCGATCCGGTCCAGCTTCGCCTCGCGGTCGGGGTCGGTGGATTCCTTCCAGGTCTTGGTGCGCTGGAAGGTGACTCCACGGCGGGCGAGCAGGCCGCGTAACGCTCCACGGCCGATACGGATCACTCGGCCGTGGACTGTGCGCAGGTAGGCGACGAGTTTGCGTAGCGACCAGCGAGTGAATGGCTGGCCGAGCCTGGTGGGGCGGGTGGTGGCCGTCTGGACGACGAAGTCCTCGTCGTCATCGCTGAGCAGGCGGGGACGGCCTCCCGCCCACCGAGGGTCCAGGCAGGCCAGGCCGATCTCGTTGAACCGGTGGATCACATCGCGCACGGTGTCCTCGTCGGCCGCCACCAGCTGGGCGATCACCGGCACCCGATTCCCGCCGGCCGAGGCCAGCAGCATCATCGCGCGCCGATAGCGCACTGAGTTGGTGCTGCCCCGGCGCACGATCTGCTGCAGCCGCTGCCCCTCCTGGTCGGTCAGTCCTCGCAACCGGGCACCCAACGACTCACGGAGCCCTTGTGCTTCGTTGTTCACTGATGAATCATGGCCTGTACTCATCGTGCGGGATAGCGACGGCCCACAGTTGATCCCTCACCCGGACACACTCCGCCACGGTCTCCGGGTCCTCGATCAGTTCGGAGCCGAGTACCCGGCCCTCGCCGTCGAAGTGGCCCACGGCCAGGAGACGGTCGTCGAAGAGCCACCAGTCGTTCCCCGCCACGGGGAGGGACGCGCCTTCGGGGAGCCGGTGCCGAGGCAACCAGCGAATGTCCTCTCCGGCCTCCAGGTTCAGTCGGGTGAGGGAGTGCTCCCAACCGACGTACTGGGAGTGCGGTTCGGACACGACTCGCACCCTCCGGACCGTCTTACCGTCCCCGATGACGCGCTTCATGAGCGCCATCCACGGGCCGAGCCACGCGAAGTCGTCCGGTTCTCCCCTCTGCCAGCGGGCGTAGGGCGTGTCCTCGATGGGCGAACCGTAGTCGTCCCTCAGCTCCAGATGAAAGGCGTCGTGCGTGACGCTGTTGAAGAGTTCATCACGCTGGGCGCTGCTGATCAGATCCACCGTTCTCCTCCAACAGGGCCAGGATCGAGGCCTTGGGAACCTCGACGCAGGTCTCGTAGTCGGGCATCCGCAGCTGGCTCAGAGCCTCCGCGTCACACATCTGCGAACCCTGGACGATGCACGTTCCCTGCTCGGTCACGAGCATGATCGGGTCTGTGAACTTGTTGATCTTTCCAGTGGACGCACCGTCCTTGACCAGATGCTCGAACAGCTCCGTGGGTACCTCCACGGCAGAGTGACCCGGCCGGTCCCCACCGATCGGCGGTCCGGCGTCCGCGTCCGCCGGTCCGCGCCGCGCCCCGTCCGTCGATCCGACGTCAGATCACGCGGCGGAGCGCTCGTCGGGGAGGCGGCGGCGCAGGCGGGCCTGTTCGACGGCGGGTGACTTGTAGGCCATGTCGAGTGCCCCGATATCGGCGCCGGGAGGCGCGATGGCGTCGATCCGGTCGAGGATCTCGTCGTTCAGCGTGATCTCCGCGCCCGCGAGGAGGTCGTCGAGGTGGTCCATGGTGCGCGGGCCGATGATCGCGGAGGTGACGCCGGGGTGGGCGATGACGAAAGCCGTCGCCAGATGCGTCAGGGACATCCCGGCCTCCTCGGCGACGGGGATGAGCTCTTCGACCGCGTCGAGCCGGCGCTCGTCGCTCATGTGCTTGAAGCCGAAGGCGGCGCGGTGGGTGTCGGGCTGCAGGCCCTTGCGGTAGCGGCCGGTGAGCAGACCGCCCGCGAGGGGGCTCCAGACCAGGGTGCCCATGCCGTAACGCTCGCAGACGGGCAGTACCTCGCGCTCGACGCCGCGGTTGAGGATCGAGTACGGCGGCTGCTCGGTACGGAACCGCTCCAGGCCCCGGCGCTCGGAGACCCACTGCGCCTCGACGATGTCGGAGGCGGGGAACGTGGAGGCGCCGATGGTCCGGACCTTCCCGGCGCGTACGAGGTCGGTGAGCGCCGAGAGGGTCTCCTCCACATCGGTGTCCGGCGCGGGCCTGTGGATCTGGAACAGATCGACGTGGTCGGTCCCCAGGCGGCGCAGGGAGTCCTCCAGCGCGCGGATCACCCAGCGCCGGGAGTTGCCCTGCTGGTTGGGGTCGTCGCCCATCGGGAGGTGAGCCTTGGTGGCCAGTACGACATTGTCCCGGCGACCCTTGAGGGCTTTTCCGACGATCTCCTCGGACTCACCGCGTGAGTAGGCGTCGGCGGTGTCGATGAAGTTGATGCCGGCGTCCAGCGCCTTGTGGATGATCCGGACGGAGTCGTCGTGGTCGGGGTTGCCTATGGCGCCGAACATCATCGCGCCCAGACAGTACGGGCTGACCTTGATACCGGTTCGGCCCAGTGTGCGGTACTTCATGGATCTCCTTGCGCGTTGGCCGACGCCCCGTTCGGGGCGCTACGCTGAGCAAGCGGAACAGCGTTCGACTTAGACAATACGGAACAGTGTTCCGTTTAGCAAGGGGAAGCATCGTGGGCGAGGACACGACTCGGGAAGCCGATGCCGGCGCGGTGGAAGGACAGCCCCCCAAACGCATACGCGCCGACGCGCGGCGCAGCACCGACGCCCTGCTCACGGCCGCCGCGGAAGTCTTCATGACCTCGGGGGTGGACGCGCCCGTACGTCAGATCACCGCGAAGGCGGGGGTGGGAGCCGGCACCCTCTACCGCCACTTCCCGCAACGCTCGGACCTCATCGCCGCGGTCTTCCGCCACGAAGTCGACGCCTGCGCCGACGCCGCGTCGGCCCTCGCGGCGCGGCACGCACCGGTCGAAGCGCTCGCCGGGTGGTTGCAGCGCTTCGCGGTCTTCATCGGCACGAAACGCGGGCTCAGCGCCGCCCTGCACTCGGGGGACCCGGCGTACGACACCTTGCCCGCCTACTTCCAGCAGCGCTTCGTGCCCGTCCTCGGCGCGCTCCTCGGCACCGCGGCGAAAGCGGGCGAGATCCGCTCCGATGCCGACCCCGAGGACCTGCTGCGCGCCACAGCCAATCTGACCCTTCCCGCCCCGGACGACCACGGCCACACGCGACGGATGGTCGCACTGCTCATCGACGGACTCCGCTACGGCGCCCACACCCCGGAAGCCCGTTGACGACCGCATAAGGTTTCGCCCCATGGGAACTCTCGTGCGTACGCGCCTGGTTGCGGGTGGTGCGGCGCTGCTGACCGTGGGGGCCGGGCTCGGGATCAGGGGCGTTGGCGCGGGGACCGGCGCGGTCGCCAAGTACGGCGGGGACGCGCTCTATACCGTACTCGTGTACACCTTGGTGGTGCTCGTCGCCCCCCGGGTGCGGCCCCTCGTCGCCGGGGGTGTCGCGCTCGGGTTCAGCTGGGCCGTGGAGCTGCTCCAGCTCACCTCCGTGCCCGCCGAGCTGGCCGCGCGCAGTGTGCTCGCGCGGCTCGTGCTCGGCTCCACCTTCAACGCCCCTGACCTGCTGTGGTACGCGGTCGGTGCGCTGGTCGCGGGGCTCGGGCATCAGCTCGTACGAAAGACCGTGGCGCGGCGGCGGGGCGCGGAGCGGCCTCAGGGCGCACAGGGCGCCCAGGGCGCTCCGGAGGCTCCCCGCGTTCCGCGCGGCGTAGCTGGCGGTCGATCGCCCGGTCCTTGAGATGCCAGATCATCGGCGGCAGACCCAGCAGTACAAACAGGCCGATAAGGGCGAGAACTGTCAGGAAAGTGTCCATGCCCCCACTGTCGCCGGTTCCCGGCACGGAAAGCAGTGGCAGGACTGTCATCAACCATCGAATTACTGCCACACTTGAACCATGCTGAACAATGTGGCCGCCGTCCTGCTGGACGGAGTACATCCCTTTGAACTCGGCGTCCTCTGTGAGGTATTCGGCCTCGACCGGAGCGACGAGGGTCTTCCCGTGCACGATTTCGCGGTGGTGTCGGCCGAGGGGCCCGTACTGCGGACCCACGCGGGGTTCACGATCGGCTCCCTGCACGGCATGGACCGGCTCGACGAGGCCGATCTGATCGCCGTACCGGCCGGCGAGTCGTACATCGGCCGCGACTACCCGCCCGAGCTGCTCGCCGCCCTGCGCCGGGCCGTGGAACGGGGCTCGCGGGTGCTGAGCGTGTGTTCCGGGGTCTTCGTGCTCGGTGCCGCCGGGCTGCTGGACGGGCGCCGGTGCGCCGCGCACTGGCGGAACGCGGCTGAGCTGGCCCGCACCTATCCGCGGGCCGTCGTCGAGCCGGATGTGCTGTACGTGGACGAGGGGCCGGTGATCACCTCGGCCGGTACCGCCGCCGGGATCGACGCCTGCATCCATCTCGTACGGACGGAGCACGGCCCCGAGGTCGCCAACGCGATCGCGCGCCGGATGGTCGTACCGCCGCACCGCGACGGCGGCCAGGCCCAGTTCATCGAGCGCCCGCTGCCCCGCAGCCGCTGTGACACGGTCGGCGACGTCCTCGGCTGGATGGAACGGCATCTGGACCGTGAGATCACCGTCGAGCAGCTGGCCGAGCGTGCCCATATGTCACCGCGCACGTTCGCCCGCCGCTTCCAGCAGGAGACGGGGACCACCCCGTACCGCTGGCTGCTGCGTCAGCGGGTGCTGCTGGCGCAGGAGTTGCTGGAGGCGACGGACGAGACGGTGGACAGCGTCGCCGGCCGGGCCGGGTTCGGGAACGCGGCCGGGCTGCGCCATCACTTCCTGCGGACGCTCGGGACGACCCCGAACGCGTACCGCCGTACGTTCCGGGGCCCCTCGCACGCGGCGTGAGGCCCCGGAACGCGGCGCGCGGTCACGGGATGTGACACTCCGTCAGATCCCGCAGCTCGGCGCCGACCAGTAGCGGCTCGGCCGGTGGTCGACATGCGCGTGGTCGTCGTGGCCCGGGTAGCCGGGGCCGAGGATCCCGTTGAAGCCGTGGTTACGGGCCGTCTGCGCCAGCGTGCAGAGCGAGTGCGGCCCGGCGCCGATGTCGGCGGCGTCCCCGTAGAGATGGCGGCTGCTCGCCGCCCCGCCGACCGCGTTGTTGCACGCCTGTGAGCGGAAGCCGCTGGTGACCCGGAGCGGCTGGTCGCCCAGCGCGTGGCGCATCGCCTCCAGCTTCCACATCGTGCGCAGGGCGTTGGACTTGGCGGTGGCCGCGTCCACCGCGCCGCCCGCCCATGTGCTGTTGCAGTTGTTCAGCTCGGCGTAGGTGAAGTGGATCGGGGTGCAGTCGTCGTCCTGGAGCGCGTAGAGCTTGGTGAAGGTCGCGGGGCCCGCGACCCCGTCGGCCGCCAGCCCGTACGCGGACTGGAAGCGCTTCACCGCGGCGGTGGTCGCCGGGCCGTACGAGCCGTCGACGGCGAGCACGGCGCCGGTGCCCGGATAGCCGGCCACCCGGATCTGGAGCTGGGTGACATCGGCGCCCGAGGCGCCCTGGGAGAGGGTGCGGGACCACGTGTAGCAGCCGTCGGCGTGTGCCGTACCGGCCGTGGCGAGCGCCCCCGCCCATGCGAAGGACATGGTCATGACAAGACTGAGCAACAGTCGGGCGGTGCGTCTGAGCATCGGATCTCCCTGTGCCGGGGCGGAGTTGTACGCAGAGATTGGCGTACCGGTCGACGCGCGTCAACCGGTCCCCGGCACGGCGGAACGGAAGTGGAAGAGCATTCGTCCGGATGTGGAGATTCCGCAGGCGAACCAACCGGGATCACTGCCCAGAAGGTCTACCTTTCGAGCTCGCCAACCCCCCTGAAGGCGGCTCGTGATCGAGGAGGTCCCACCCTCTATGAGGCTGCCCCGTATACGTCGCGCGAATCACCCGGAGACCCGGTCCGACAGCGGCGACGCACCGGTCAACCATCACAAACGGCGCCGCCGTTGGATCGACTTCCCCCGGCGCGACCGGCGCGGCTTTCGGCGCTGGGTCCCCTCCTGGAAACTTGTCTCCGGCCTGTCCCTGCTCTCCGTCGGCACGCTCACGGGGCTCTTCGTGGCCATCTACATGAACGTCGAGATCCCGGACGAGCACGACTCCGCGCGCCGGCAGGCCACCGTCTACTACTGGGCGGACGGCAGCCGGATGGTGAGCGTGGGCGATATGAACCGGCAGGACATCACCCTCGCGCAGGTGCCCACGTCCCTCCGCGGCGCCGTCATCGCGGCGGAGAACGCGGACTTCTACAGCGACTCGGGCGTCTCGGTGACAGGCATCGCCCGCGCCGCCATGAATATCGTCAAGGGCAAGGAGACCCAGGGCGGTTCCACGATCACCCAGCAGTATGTGAAGAACACCTATCTGAGTCAGGACCAGACCGTCAGCCGCAAGGTCAAGGAGCTCTTCCTCTCGCTGAAGGTGAGCAATCAGCAGCCCAAGTCGAAGATCCTTCAGGGCTATCTGAACACCTCGTGGTTCGGCCGCGACTCGTACGGCGTCCAGGCCGCCTCGTACGCGTATTACGGCGTGCCCGCCAAGGATCTGAACCCCAGTCAGGGCGCGGTTCTCGCCTCGCTCCTCAAGGGCGCCGACAGCTTCGACCCGGCGCTCAGCCCCGCCAACCACAAGCGGGCCGTGGAGCGCTGGAGCTGGATCCTGGACCGTCAGGTCGAGACCGGCTCGATGAGCGCCGGGGAACGCGCGAAGTACAAGAAGTTCCCCGAGCCGAAGCCGCCCGTCAAACCGACCAGCCAGGCGGGGCAGATCGGCTATCTCATCGACATCGCCAACAAGTACCTCAAGAGCCGCAGCGGGCTCACGGACAAGGATCTCGCCGGTGGCGGCTACCGCGTCCACACCACCTTCGAGAAGGACAAGGTGCGCGCGCTGACGAAGGCCGTCGAGAAGGTACGCGCGGAACGCCTCGATCCGAAGAAGCGCGCGGCCGACCGGCATGTGCAGGTCGGCGCGGCCTCCGTACGGCCCGAGGACGGGGCGATCGTCGCGGTGTACGGCGGCTCCGACGCCATCGAGCACTTCAGCAACAACGCGGACACCTCGGGCGTGCCCGCGGGCTCGGCGTTCAAGCCCTTCGTGTACGCCGCCGCCCTGGAGCAGGGCAGCGCCCGGCAGCAGGAGGCCGCCCGGGCCGCCCGAAGCGGGAAGGCGGGGCTCGTACCGACGGAGGAACCGATGATGACCATGAACCTCGACCAGTCCCTGGTGGACTCGGACAACACCCCGTTCGTGCGGACGGGCAAGAAGATCGGGCTGAAAACGGTCAAGAAGCTGGCGATCGCCTCCGGGCTGCGCGAGGAGAGCATGGCGAAGCTGGAACCGACGTTCTCGATCGGCACCTCGACCCCCAGCGCCGTCCGGCTGGCCAGCGCCTATACGACATTCATCAACGAGGGCCGGGCGACCGAGCCGTACTCGGTGACCAAGGTCGAGCGGGACGGTGTCGCGGTCGACGGCTTCGAGCAGCCCAGGCCGCGGCGCGCGATGGACCCGAAGGTGGCCGCGATCGTCGGCGGGGCGCTCCAGCAAGTGGGCTGGAGCGCCCTCGGACCGCCGAAGAACGGAGTGGTCTACTACTCGGTCCGGGCCGCCAAGACCGGTCCCAACGACCGGATGAAATCAGCCTGGTTCATCGGCACCACCAGAGAACTGAGCACGTCGGTCACGATGTTCCGTACGAAGCCCGACGTCCCGCACCTGCTTCCCATGCAGGGCGTGGGCGGCCCCGACTCCGAGCGGGGCAGCGCGTTCCCGCCGCTGATCTGGGAGGAGTACCAGCACGCGGTGGTGCCCCCGCCGCCCTACGCGGATCCGCTTCCTCAGGAGGGGTTGGGAACGGTCTCGTAGCGCGGGGTGTTCTCCGCCATCTGCCGGAGCGCGTCCTTGCGGTCGCGCTTCGAGAGACGGTCGATGTACAGGTATCCGTAGAGATGGTCCGTCTCGTGCTGGAGGCAGCGGGCGAAGTAGCCCGTGCCCCGCACCCTGACGGGCTTGCCCTGAGCGTCCTGGCCGCGCACCACCGCGTAGTCGGGGCGCGGGAGCGCGGCGTACGCCGTCGGTACGGAGAGGCAGCCCTCGTTGGAGTCGTCGAGATGGCGCTCCGCGGGCGGCAGCTCCTCCAGCACCGGGTTGCAGATGGCGCCGACATGCCGCACGCCGTCGTCGTCCGGGCAGTCGTAGACGAAGACCTTCAGGTCCACACCGATCTGGTTGGCGGCCAGGCCCACGCCCTCGGCGGTGTGCTGGCTGGCGAACATGTCGTCGATCAGCGCGGCCAGCTCGTCACCGAACTCCGTGACATCCCCGCACTCCTTGTGGAGCACCGGGTTCCCGACGACGGTGATCGGGCGGGACGTCCCGCGCTCGCGGTGCGCCAGCTCGCGCGCCTCGGCGTCCTCCGTGTCCACGACGAACCCGTCCCCCGGCTCCGCCACCGGGGTCCCACTGTCGATCCGCTGGTCCGTCTCCTGCTGCGCCATGTCCGCAGTACGCCTTCCTCGGTACCCGATGCTGCCTGCACGATCCGTGCGATGTGCCCATACAGCCTAAGGGCAGCCCTCGGGGAGTCTCAGCACGTTCTCGGCAGACGGACCCGGCGGATCTCCCCCGCCGACGGTGTCCGGCAGGTGTCCGGGAGAGTCGGGGGCGAAACCTTCAGCAGACCTCTTCGAGATCGCGCCACTCACGGGTGTCAGGGCTGTCCGCGACCCAGCCGTCCAGCAGGCCCCGTACCAGCGCCGCCGGGGCCGCGATCCCGCACTCGCGCTCGGGGGCCCACAGATCGCCGGCCGTACGGTGGCCCAGCGGCCCCGGATGGCCCGGCTCGCTGTGGTCGTGCGGATCGAGATGCTCGCCGTCGCCCTCGGCGCTCGGCATCCGGGACTCGGAGCAGGCCCGGCACAGGAGCCGTACGGACGACGACCAGTCCTCGGCGGCGAATCCCGCGTCGGCGGCCAGCCGCTCCAGGGCGTCCCTGTCCTCCTCGGTCGCCGCCTCCAGCAGCACCACCCAGGTGGGCACGGGCGAGGGGGCCCACAGCTCGATCTCGTCGAAGACCGGGTAGGCGCGGGTGGTGCCGTCCGGGCTCGACGCCGTCGTACGCTCACCGTTCGGTACGCCGTCGTGCAGGACCACCTCGCCCCAGCGCCTGCCCGACGACGGCAGCGGGATCGAGAGCACTTCTATTCTGGCCGGGTCGAGCCGGCGGCCCCAGACCACCTCGGCCTCGCCCTCCGGCGAGAGCCTGACGGCGGCGCTGCCCAGCTCCATGCCGTCGGGCTCGCCATTGGCCTCGACGGTGTGCGGATTGCCCGGCACCCGCAGTCCGTAGGCCTGCCAGGCACGGCGGGCCAGCGGCCAGTCCTGGAGCGCGGTGGCGGCGATCCCGACGTTCCACCAGTCGGGCGCACCGGTCTCCTTGTCCAGCAGGGCGACGGCGCGCAGCCCGGCGGCGCGCGCCTGCTCCCAGTCATGCCGGAACTTGTGCAGCAGCGCCAGATTGAACCAGGACTCGGAGAGCCAGGGCTCCAGATCGGCCGCGCGCGTCAGCAGCGCCCCCGCGTCCTCGTACCGGCCGTCACCGATCAGCGTGAACGCGCGGTCGGTGGCCTGCCGCCACGAGGCGGAGGGCCGATGCCGTACCTTCCCGAAGATCCTCACGATTCCCGCCTGCCGGTCGTTCGGGTCAGTGCCCCCGGACACCACATCTTGCTCTCCTTCGCATCCAACCATGCTCGGTCGGACGCCCGCTCATTACCCATGGGTTACCCCGTGGGACCAAGGTCCCGACCGCCCTCGGGAGAGCACACGCGCCAGGGATTCCACCACCTCGGGCTGGTAGTCGTACGCCGTCCCGAGCCGGAGCCGCTCCAGCGCACCGAGCGGTCCACTCGCAGTGGCACATTCCCCTGTCAGATCGTCGTACGCATTGACGGCACGGACAATCCGGGCGGACATCGGCTGTTCCCGGTACGGGTCCGCCTGCCGCTCCACCACCACCGCGACGGCGGCGGGCACGCCGGTCTGGCGGACGACCGCGCCGCCGAGCAGGGCGATCCGCCGCTGTTCGGCGACCGGCAGCAGGGCGGTGGCACCGGCGGGCACCGGGTCGACGAGGGACAGCTGGCCGATGTCGTGCATCAGGGCGGCATATTCCAGCACGGTCAGTTCGGGGCCGGAGAGCCCCAGCTCACGGCCGACGGCCAGGCTCAGCTCGGCGACCCTGCGGGCATGGCCCTGGGGGGTGTATCCGGCGATCTCGGTGGCGCGGGCGAGGGAGGCGATCGTCTGCCGGTATGTCGTACGCACCGCGGCGTACCGCCGGAAGGACAGCTGGGTCAGCAGCAGCGGCACACAGAACACCGGCAGCGCCCACAGCCCGGCGACGGCGACCCCGAGCGCGATCACCGCGCCGGTGGCACAGACGGCGGAGCCGATGTGCAGCAGGGCGCGCAGCTCGTCCTGGAGCAGGGGCCCGAAAGGGTGGCGGGTGCGGGCCCGCAGGACGAGCGCGGCCAGTACGGCGTCGCAGAGCGCGGTGAGCACCAGCAGCAGGAGCAGCAGCAGCGCGTAGCCGGGGCCCGCGCCGAACCGTTCCCGCAGCTCGGCCGAGTCATAGAGCGGCTGGAAGCAGAACGCGGCGAAGCCGACGGTGAGAACGCGTCTCACCATGTGGTCGAGCGCGGGCCCGCGCCCCCGGACGACATGCGGTACGGCCCCGACGAGCGCGGCGATGAGCACGACGGTGACGGTCTGGAGCACGCCGTGGCCGACCGGCTGTCCGGCGTTCTCGCCGAGCAGCGCGTACGCGAGGGCCCCGGCGGCGGCGACCGGCGCGGGCTCCCGCTCACCGGGCGGCGCGCCCCAGCGGGCCAGCTCACCGACGGCGATGAGTACGCCGAAGGCGAGCGCGATCCGGGGATCGGCGAGGCCGTGCCAGAAGGTGGAGCCGAGCCCGGCGGCGGTCAGCAGCGCCGCCGCGCCGTACACGGCGACGACGGTGCGGGAGACGGGACGGCGCCCGGCGGCCGACGCCCCGACCGCGGCCGAGGTCATCTCCCGCCACTCCCGCCGCTGCGGCCACTGCCGCCACTCCTGCCGCTGCCACCGCTCCGGCCTGTCCCGGCGGGGCGGCCCGTACCGGCGGGGCGGCCGGCCTGGGGCGCGCCGCCGACACCGCTGGTCCGGACAGGAGGGACGTTTCCGCGCCCGGCCGTGGCAGGCACGGGAAGGACGGCCGGGACAGGGGGCGGCGCGGCCTCGTCCGCCGTCACCACCGTCTGCCAGCCGTGCCGGTCGAGCGCCCGTACCAGAGCCCGCACCACCCGCGGATCGAACTGCGTCCCCGCGCACCGCTCCAGCTCCGCCAGCGCGGTGGGCACCGGACGCCCCCGCCGGTACGAACGGGTCGAGGTCATCGCGTCGAAGGCGTCGGCCACGGCCACCACCCGGGCGAACTCGGGGATCCGCTGCCCGGCGAGTCCGCACGGATAGCCGGTGCCGTCGAGCCGTTCGTGGTGGTGCAGGATCGCGGACCGCGCCTCGCCCAGGAACCCGATGCCGCGCACCATCTCGTGCCCGTACTCGGGGTGCAGTTCGATCACCCGGCGCTCCTCGGGCGTCAACGGGCCGTCCTTGCGCAGTACCCGGGTCGGGACGCCCAGTTTGCCGACGTCGTGCAGGATCCCGGCGAACCGGAGCACTTCGATCCGTTCCCTCTCCATGCCCAGCTCATGGGCGATCATCACGGAGGCGTGCCCCACCCGCTCACTGTGTCCGCGGGTGTACCGGTCCTTGATGTCGACGGCCTGCACGAGCGCTCGGATGGTGGCCTGGTGGGCGGCGCGCTCGCGGTGGTACTGGGCGAAAACCCAGCAGGAGATGTACATCGGCAGCAGGACGAAGAGCGCGGAGAGCGGTCCGAAGGGACTGCGCCACAGGACGGCCATCATCAGCCCGGCGAGCCCGTGCGCGCCGAGCGGGGCGAGCGAGCGCGCCAGCAGCCCGTGCCAGGCGCCGCGCAGCGGCAGCCGCTCGGCGGTGGCCAGGATGCCGCCGTCCAGCGCCGAGAGCACCAGACAGAAGGCGACGGCCGCGGCGCCCGTGGGCAGCAGCACATAGGGGAAGTCGGGCGTCGTGAGCCCGTACCCCCCGCCGCCGAGCGCGACGGGGCCGCCGAAGAGCAGCTGCGCACGGGCCGCCGCCCAGGTGGCGACGGTGAGCTGCGCCGCGCGCCAGATCCGTCGCGCCCCGCTGGGACGCTGCTCGATCCGGCCGAGCAGCGCGCCCGGTACGGCGACCAGCGCGGCGGCGGCGGGCGGCAGCAGCAGGGCGGCGGCGAGCAGCACGGGAAAGAACGATCCGGCCACAACCGGTGCGGAACCGCTCACCGAGCGTCCCGGACAGCGGCACCGTGCGGGCAGTTCACAGCAGGCGTAGAGCCCCGCGAGCAGCGCCACCGCTCCCCAGGAGGTGTCCGGGCGCAGCGCGGGACGGACACAGAGGGCGGCGCAGAGCGCGATCCCCAGAATGTAGACGCGCGCCGCCACCGGAATGGCCCTCACGGCGTATTCCCCCCTTCTCGGCCCCGGCCCAAACAGAGGGTCAGGCTAGCGAGTTGGAGGGCGACCATCCGGCGCTTGCCGCCGATTAGCACCTTCGGGTGACAGCGGTGATATACGCGGACATACGGTGGGTACGCGGGCGACACTCATGCGCGGGCGCACGTACTACGCGTACGCGGGTACTACGCGTACGCGGGAACGCGGGTACTACGCGTACGCGGGAACGCGCGAAGGCGTACCGCGCCCCGCGCGATACGCCCTCTCGTCTTTCCGGACAGGGCCTGGGCCCTACTCCTTGGCGACGCCCGGAAGATCCGCTCCCGCCGCCGACACCTCATGCTCGGGCACGGCCTGTCCCGACCTGATCAGATCGATCCGCCCCATGACCTTGGCCCGTAGATCGGCCGGTACGTCGTCCTGCCCGCAGCACCGTTTGACCAGCTTCTTCACGGCCTGCTCAAGGCCGTACTTCTCCAGGCACGGGGAGCACTCCTCGAAGTGCACCTCGAACTTGGTGCAGTCGCTGTCGGGCATCTCATGGTCGAGGAACTCGTAGAGATGATCGAGGACCTCGGCGCAATCCGTCTCATGCGGCTCTCCGCAGCTCATGAGTCCGAACCTTTCCGATCGTCCAACGACTCTCCGACACCCGCCGGGACGAGCCCGCGCTCACGGGCGTAGTCCTCCAGCATGCCCCGCAGCTGACGGCGGCCCCGGTGCAGTCGTGACATGACCGTACCGATGGGGGTTCCCATGATGTCCGCGATCTCCTTGTACGCAAAGCCCTCTACGTCGGCGAGATACACGGCGATCCGGAACTCTTCGGGAATCGCCTGGAGCGCGGACTTCACGTCGGAGTCCGGAAGATGGTCGAGCGCCTGCGACTCGGCTGAGCGCAGACCCGTCGACATGTGCGACTCCGCGCGCGCCAGCTGCCAGTCCTCGATCTCCTCGGCGGCACTGCGCTGGGGCTCGCGCTGCTTCTTGCGGTACGAGTTGATGAATGTGTTCGTGAGGATGCGGTACATCCACGCCTTGAGGTTCGTTCCCTCACGGAACTGGTGGAAGGAGCCGTACGCCTTGGCATAGGTCTCCTGCACCAGATCCTCGGCATCGGCCGGGTTGCGTGTCATGCGCAGGGCGGCCGAGTACATCTGGTCGAGGTAGCCCAGAGCATCCCTCTCGAAACGGGCATTGCGCTCGGCGGTGGTCTCTTCGATGTGGCCGTCGTCGGTCGCTCCGTCGGTCCCAGTGACCGGACCCACCTCCTCCAACGATGTGGCGGGGCCGAATGCGGACCCACTCGAATCGGAGAATAGTCGACCTTGATGCGACGGGGCCTGCCGGTCCGCCCCGCCGGCCGACCGAACAGAAGCGGTCTTGGCCGCGGAAAGCACCGTCCACTCCAGGTCAGTGGCGTCTGAGCGGCGCGGGCAGATGGTCGAACCCATACGACGGACTCCCTTTCGTGCTCTGTCTACCGATGTCCCTCACAACAGCGACCTCGCGCCAGTCATTCCCCCCGGAGGTGTCACCGCGTCCCGTCCGGCACGGCGAGCCAGGCGGCGACGCCCCCGGTGATGATGTCCAGGGCCTCGTCCTGCGACAGGGGCGCCCGCTTGGGCACGGCGAACCCATGGTCGGCGCCCGGCACCTCAAGCAGCTCGTACGCGCCCCCCGGAGCGCCCCCCGGCAGCCCGGCGTACTCGGCGGGCTTCCCGAAGGGGTCGTTCCCGCCCTGGACGACCAGGGTGGGCACGCCCGATCCCAGCAGCTCGGCGGCGCGGGACTTCTCCGGCCTGCCCGGCGGGTGCAGCGGGAAGCTCAGGGCCAGCACGGCGTGCGCGCCCAGCTCGCGCGCCGTACGGCAGGCGACCCGCGCCCCGGCGCTGCGCCCGCCCGCGACGACCGGCACACCCGGCTTCTCCAGCGCGGGCCAGAGCGCGCGCCAGCCGGTGTCGAGGGTCTTCGGCGCGGGCGCCAGCCTCTTGCCCGCCACCCGCCAGGGCTGCTCCACCAGAGCGACGGTGACCCCGAGCGGGGGCAGCGCGGCGGCCAGGGCCCGGAGGTCGCGCGCCTCGATCCCGCCACCGGCGCCATGGCCGAGGGCGAGGACGCGGCGGGGGCGCTTCGCGGGATGCCAGGTGATCCGGGCGTCCCCGGCAGGGGTCTCGACGATCTGCTGGTCCGGCTCGGCTGTCGTGTCGCTTGTCACAGGGCCATCCTCCGTCACACAGCCACTCCGCCGCGCGGAGGCCGACGCGGCAGAAGCACGTCAGAAGCGCGCAAGAAGCGCGTCAGAAGTCAGACGTCAGAAGTCAGAAGTCAGAAGAGCGTGCTCTCCTCCGGTGCCGGCAGCTCCTCCAGCAGTTCCGGACCGTTGTTACGGACATTGCTGACCGCCGTCGTGACCGGATACGCCCGCATCAGCCCGGCCGGCGGCGGGGCAAGCAGCTCCCGCAGCTCGTCGGGGTCCGTACGGGCCGGGTCCAGCCAGGCGTCCCAGCGGTCCGGCGTCAGCATCAGCGGCATCCGGGGGTGGATCTCCGCCAGCGTTCCGGGGCCTTCGGCCGGAGCCACCGCCAGCGGGGTCGTCTCCGCCTCGGTGGTGATCACCGAGCAGGTCACCCACCAGGCCGACGGATGATCGTCCGGCAGCGTGCGGTCCCGCCAGAACTCGTACAGTCCGGCCATCGCCATGACCGAGCCGTCGGCCGGGGTGACGAAGTACGGCTGCTTGCGCGGTCGCTTCTTCTTGCCCCGCTCCTCCAGCTGTCGCTCGTCGGATCCGGTGACCCACTCGTAGTAGCCGTCGGCCGGGAGGATGCAGCGCCGTGAGACGAAGGGCCGCCGGAAAGAGGGCTTCTCGTGCACGGTCTCGGCGCGCGCGTTGATCATCCGCGCCCCGCCCTCGGGCGTCTTGGCCCAGGACGGTACGAGTCCCCACTTGAGTTTCCGCAGCTGACGGACCGGACCGGGGTCCGCCGCCTCCTTCACGGGGCGTTCCAGAACCGCGTAGACCTCTTTGGTCGGAGCCACGTTCCAGTCGGGGGCGAGGGTCTCCTCGGGCTCCCACTTCTCGATGCCGAAGACTCCCTGAAGGTCCTCGGGCCGACGGCTCGCCGCGTACCTGCCGCACATCCTCAACCGCTCCTCTGGCCTGCGATGGCGCCAGGTTACGCCGAACAGGGAGGGGTTCGCGGGCGCCTCAGGGGACTCGTAGCTCCTCCGCGGCGTCCGCGACCCGGGCGATGAGCCGCAGCAGCGCGTCCCGCTCGGACTCGTCGAGCGGCGCGAGGAAGACCCGGTTCATCACGGCGGTACGGGACACCAGCTTCCGGTGCAGACCTACGCCCTCGGCGGTGAGCTTGAGGACATTGCGGCGGCCGTCCCGCGGATCGCGCACCCGCTCAAGCAGTCCGCGCCGGGCCAGCCGCGCCACCACATCGGCGATGGTGGAGCGGTCAAGACGGACCCGCTCGCTCAGCGTGCGCTGGTCGATGTCCGGTTCGTCGACGAGCGCGTTGAGCACCGCGAACTGCGGCGAGGTGGTCTCCTCCGAGACCATCGCGCTCCACAGCAGAGTGTGGGTCTGCTGAAGCCGCCGGGCCAGGTGCCCGGGGTGGGTGCTGAGATCGACCGCGGCCACGCGCTGCCCCTCTTCAAGTCCTCGTGAGTTCACTGATTCCGTAAGCACACTGACCTATTGACGCCTGGGTAACTCGGTGGAATTGTACGGCCTCATCGAGAATTCAATCAGTACACTGAGCATTCATCACGGAGCGACGATGGCCGACGTACGCACCCTGCGCGATGCCGTGGCGGAGCTCGTCCACGACGGGGACACCGTCGCGATGGAGGGCTTCACCCATCTGATCCCGTTCGCCGCCGCGCACGAGGTCATCCGCCAGGGCATCACCGACCTCACCCTCGCGCGGATGACCCCCGATGTCGTCTACGACCAGCTCATCGGCGCGGGACTGGTGCGGAAGCTGATCTTCTCCTGGGGCGGGAATCCCGGCGTCGGCTCGCTGCACCGCTTCCGTGACGCCGTGGAGAACGGCTGGCCGCGCCCGCTCGAACTGGACGAGCACAGCCACGCGGGCATGGCCAACCGCTATGTGGCCGGCGCCTCCGGGCTGCCGTTCGCCGTGCTGCGCGGCTACCGCGGCTCCGGCCTCGCGACCCGTACGGAGACCGTCTCCACCGTCGTCTGTCCCTTCACCGGCGAGGAGTTGGCGGCGGTGGCCGCGCTCAACCCCGATGTCACCGTGATCCACGCCCAGCAGGCCGACCGGGAGGGCAATGTCCAGCTCTGGGGCCTGGCGGGGGTGCAGAAGGAGGCCGCGCTCGCCGCGGACCGGGTGCTCGTCACCGTCGAGGAGACCGTCGACGCGCTGGCGCCGCGCCCCGGCGGCGTGGTGCTGCCCCACTGGGTGATCGACGCCGTCTGCGTGGTGCCGGGCGGCGCCCACCCCTCGTACGCCACCGGCTACTCGGTGCGCGACAACGACTTCTACCGGGCCTGGGATCCGATCGCCAGGGACCGCGACACCTTCATCCACTGGCTCGACACACAGGTACGGAACGAGAACGAGAACGAGGACGAAGGGGCCCCCGTCCGATGACCGAGACCTACAGTCGGGACGAGCTGATGGAGGTCAACGCCGCCCGCGCGCTGGCCGGTGCCAGGACCTGTTTCGTCGGTATCGGACTGCCGAGCACCGCCGCCAACCTCGCCCGCCGCACCGTCGAGCCGGGGCTCGTCCTGCTCTACGAGTCCGGCACCATCGGCTCAAGGCCGACCCGGCTGCCGCTCTCCATCGGCGACGGCGAACTCGCCGAGACCGCCGACGCGGTGGTGTCGGTCCCCGAGATGTTCAACTACTGGCTCCAGGGCGGCCGTATCGACGTCGGATTCCTCGGCGCCGCCCAGATCGACCGCTTCGCCAATATCAACACCACGGCCGTGGAGCGCGGCGCCGGCCGCCCGGCGGCCCGACTGCCCGGCGCCGGCGGCGCACCGGAGATCGCCGCCAACTGCGGCCGGGTTCTCATGGTGCTCCGCCACTCCCTCCGCGGCTTCGTACGGAAGCTGGACTTCGTCACCACGCTCGGTCATGGGTCGGGGCCGGGCGACCGCGCACGGCTCGGGATGCCCGGTGCCGGGCCCGTCGCCGTCATCACCGATCTGGGGATCCTGCGCCCCGATCCGGCCACCGCGGAACTGGTACTGACCGACGTGCACCCGGGTGTCTCCGTCGAACAGGTACGGGCCGCCACCGGCTGGGAACTGAGGACCGCGGGCACCCCGGCCACCACCGAGCCGCCGTCTGCGGCCGAACTCACCGCGCTGCGCGCCCTCAAGTCCGCCGGGAGGCGGTAACCCCATGGCTCCCACCCAGTCCGACATCGACCGCGAACTGACCGCCCACCGCATGGCGTACGAGACCTCGCTCGCCGAGGGCGCGCCGCCCGCCCACCATCCGCCGCGCGACTTCGCCCCGTACCGGAGCAGCGTGCTGCGCCACCCGAAGCGGCCGCTCGTCGCGGTGACCGGGGACCCCGAGTCGGTCGAGCTGTCCGGCCCCGTCTTCGGCCTCACCGACATCACCGGGACCGACCATGATCTGACCCGGCAGCACGCCGGGGAGCCGCTGGGCGAGCGCATCACCGTCTCCGGCAGGCTTCTCGACAGCCGGGGCAGGCCGGTGCGCGGGCAGCTGATCGAGCTGTGGCAGGCCAACGCGTCGGGCCGGTACGCGCATCTGCGCGACCAGCACTCGGCGCCGCTCGATCCGAACTTCACCGGCGTGGGGCGCGTACTGACCGGCGAGGACGGCTCGTACGGCTTCACGACCATCAGGCCCGGCGCCTATCCGTGGCGCAATCACGAGAACGCCTGGCGCCCCGCGCATCTGCACTTCTCGCTCTTCGGAACCGCCTTCACCCAGCGGCTCATCACGCAGATGTACTTCCCGGGCGACCCGCTCCTCGCCCACGACCCGATCCTCCAGTCGGTGCCGGACCGGGCGGCCAGGGAGCGGCTGGTCGCGACGTACGACCCCGGTCTGTCCCGGCCCGAATGGTCGCTGGGGTACCGCTGGGACATCGTCCTCGACGGGCCGTCCGCCACCTGGATCGAGGAGGGCCGCTGATGCCGGCACTCCCGCCCACCCCCTCGCACACCATCGGCCCCTTCTACGGGTACGCGCTGCCCTTCCCCGACGGCGGCGACATCGCCCCGGCCGGCCACCCGGACACGGTCACCGTGCACGGGCGGGTGTACGACGGAGCCGGCGCCGCCGTCCCTGACGCGCTGCTGGAGTTCTGGCAGGCGGGCCCCGACGGCTCGCTCGCGGGGGCGGCCGGGTCGATGCGGCGCGATCCGGTGACCGGGGGCTTCGCCGGGCGCAATGGGGTCGACTTCACCGGGTTCGGCCGCGTCGCGACGGACGCGGACGGCCATTACACGCTGCGTACGCTGCCGCCGGGCGCCCCCGCCGTGCCGTATCTGAGTGTGTGCGTCTTCGCCCGCGGGCTCACGCACCACCTCTTCACCCGGGCGTATCTCGCCGGGGGCGCCGCGGGTGCCAAGCCTGCCGAGGGCGCCGGGGGACTGGAGCCGGACGCGCTGCTCGCCTCGCTGCCGACGGACCGGCGCGAGACGCTGATGGCCAGGCCCGAGGCGGACAACCCCCGCACCTATCGCTTCGACATCCGGCTCCAGGGCGACGGAGAGACGGTGTTCCTTGACTTCATATGACGGCTCGTACGACGACGAGGGCCTGCTCGCACCCGGGCGCGCCGGGTCCCCGGCCGAGCGCGCGACGGGCGACCGCGCCGTACTCCAGGCCATGCTGGACGCCGAGGCCGCGCTGACCCGCGCCGCGTGCGGCCTGGGCGGCGTACCCGCCGCGGCGGCCGAGGCCGTCACCGCCGCCGCGCGGGCCGAACGGTACGACGTACGGGATCTGGCGCTGCGGGCGCGCGACGGCGGCAATCCGGTGATCGCGCTGGTCGCGGACCTCACCGCCGCCGCGGGCGCCGAGGCCGCGCCCTATGTGCACCGGGGCGCGACCAGCCAGGACATCCTGGACACGGCTCTGATGCTGCTCGCCGCGCGCACCGTTCCGCTGGTCCTGGCCGATCTGGACCGTACGGCGGGGGCCCTGGCCCGGCTCGCGGCGGCGCACCGCGACACGGCGCTGCCCGGCCGTACCCTCACCCAGCACGCCGTCCCGACGACCTTCGGGCTGAAGGCGGCGGGCTGGCGCAGCCTGGTCCTGGACGCGCGCGACCGGCTGGCGGCCCTGTCGCTCCCGGCCCAACTGGGCGGCGCGGCGGGCACCTTGGCGGCTTTCGGGGAGAACGGTCCCGCGCTGCTGGGGGCGTACGCGCGCGAGCTGGGTCTCGCCGAACCGCTCCTGCCGTGGCACACCCTGCGTACCCCTGTCGCCGATCTCGCCCTGGCCCTCGGCTTCGGCTGCGGAGCGCTCGGCAAGCTCGCCGCGGACGTCCTGGTCCTGACGCGTACGGAGATCGGCGAGGTCGCGGAGGGCAGCGGCGGCGGGTCCTCCGCCATGCCGCACAAGTCCAACCCGGTACGGGCGACGCTCATCACCGCGGCGGCCCGGCAGGCGCCCGCGCTCACCGCCACACTGCTTCTCTCGCTCGCCGCCGAGGACGAACGCCCGGCCGGGGCCTGGCACGCGGAGTGGACGCCCCTGCGCGAACTGCTCCGGCTCACCGGTGGGGCGGCGGCCCACGCGGCCGAACTGGCGGAAGGGCTGCGGGTCTTCCCCTACCGGATGCGGGAACATCTGGATCTGACCGAAGGACTGATCGTCAGCGAGCGGTTCATCGCGGAACTGGAACCGACCGTCGGGCGCGACCGGGCGAAGCGGCTGCTCACGGCCGCCTCCCGGCGGGTCACCGCCGAGGGGATCACCTTGGCCGAGGCGCTGGCGGACGCCCTCGTCGATCTGCCGGAGATGGCCGGAGTGCTCTCCAAACGGCGGCTCAACGACCTCACCGACCCCACGCGCTACACCGGTTCCGCGGCCCTGCTCGTGGACCGCGCGCTGCGCCGTACGTCCGGAGCCGCCGAGACGGCCCCGGAGACCACAGAGACCGCAGAGACCCCGGAGACAGCAGAGACCGCGGAGACCGGGCCGGACGGGACCTAGGCTTTACGGGCGAGCAGATATATCCCCTGGAACTGACGCTGGTCGGTGGGCTGAGGCTGGCGCACCATCCGCGCCACCTCGGCCAACCCGGACTCGCGCAGCATCGCGGCGAGGTGATCGGGCGACCACCGATACGCCTGCGCGACCCGGTGATCGAAGACCTGCGTGGGATGAGACGGATCATCGGTGGCCCAGAAGCCGACCAGCAGGTGGCCGCCGGGCGCCAGCACACGATGGAACTCCGCCAGGACGGCGGGCAGTTCTCGCGGCGGAGTGTGGATGATGGACCAGCGCGAGAGCACGCCGCCCAGCACGCCGTCGGCGATGTCCAGCGCGGCCATCGAACCCACGTCGAACCGCAGGGCCGGATACGTCCGCCGAGCCACCTCGATCATCTCCGAGGAGGCATCGACACCGAACACCGTCGGCCCCAACTCGCCCAGATGCGCCGTGATATGGCCGGGCCCACAGCCCAGGTCCGCGACCTGACCGTCCCCACTCGCACACACGACCTCGGCGAAGGCACTCAAGATCGCGCGGTCCAGAGGCAGGTCGCGCAGCTCGTCGTGGAACAGCTGTGCGTACAGGGAGGCGGCTTCGTCGTAAGCCTGGCGGGTGGCGGTGAGGGCATCGTGTTCGACCATGCTCGCGAGAGTAGTTCCCGGCCCGGAGGCATGCCGGGAAGATATCGAGGATGTGGCCACGCGGCCTCGCCCGGGGAATCTCCGCCGACGGAACCGGGTTGCTCACAGTCACAACGATGACAACGGCGTGGTCCGCGGGCCATCGCCGGAATGGGGACGGGACCCGATGAGCCTTCGCCAGTTCGAGTACGCCCTGGCCGTTGCCGAGGTGGGCTCCGTGACGGCGGCGGCGGAGCTGCTGCACGTCGCGCAACCATCGGTGTCCCAGCAGATCCGCGGCCTGGAGCGGGAGCTCGGCGTGGAACTGTTCGCCCGTACGCCGACCGGACTGGTGCCCACCGTGGTCGGCCGCGCGTTCCTGCGGGAGGCGGAGGTCGCGGTGAGCGCGTCGCGGCGGGCGAGGGCGACGGCGCGGGCAGGCGCCGATGAGCTGGTGGGCGAGCTGGTGGTCGCGGTGCAGCTGGGGTTCGGCACACGGCAGTTGCCGGGCGCGCTGGGCGCGCTGCGCGACCGCTTCCCACGGCTGGAGGTCACCGTCTTCGAGGAGACGAGCTCCGCCGAGCTGGACCGGCTGTGCCGCCGGGGCGTGCTGGACCTCGCCCTGATGGCGGCGTGCGAGCGCAGCCCCGCCGACGCCCACCACCTCGGCGACGAGGAGTTCGTCGTGGTGCTGGGCGCCGGGCACCGGCTGCTCACCGCGGACCGGGTCGAGCCGCGCGAGCTGGCCGGGGAGCCGTGGGTGAGGTTCGACCGCGACAGCGCGCTCGACGGCGTGCTGCTGAATGTGCTGCGGGACAACGATCCGACCCCGGTCACGGCCGCCCGCGTGTCCCAGACGGCGACGGCCGTGCGCTGGGCCGCCCACGGGCTGGGGGTGACGCTCGTCCCGGCCTCCGCGGTGCCCCACGGTTACGGGCACCTCGTTCGCCCCGTGTCCCCGGTCGTGTCCCAGCCCGTCATCGCCGTGCTCCGGCAGAGCGCGGGCCCGGCGGAGACGGCCCTGCTCGCACTCCTGCGCAAGGAGATCTGGTCGGAGTCCGCCGGGCAGGACCTGGGACCGGATCAGAGCTGGGTGAGGCCACCGTCCACGGCGAACTCCGCGCCGGTGGTGTAGGTGGCGTCGAAGGCGGGCCCAGGCGCACATCAATGAATTCTTCCGCCGAAACCGGAATTCCGGAATTCCGGAATTCCGTCGGGATCAGCCCCTGGGGAATTCCCCGCCGTCCACGACAAGACCGCTCCCGGTCAGCCAGCTCGCCCGGTCGGACAGGAGGAACAGCACAGCGTGGGCGATGTCGTCGGGCCGGCCGTCGCGCCCCAGCGGCACGGCGCTTTCGGCGCCGGGCCGGCCCGGCGTCGGGTCCAGACGCGCCCACTGCTCACGCGTCGCTTCACCGCCGGGGGTGGCGACCCTGCCGGGAGTCACGGTGTTGACCCGGACCCCGAACGGGGCCAATTCCAGGGCCAGTCCCCGGCTGTAGGTCTCCAGCGCCGCCTTCGCCGCCACGTAGTGCAGGAAGGGGCCCACCGGGGTGAGGACCGCGGCCGAGGAGACGTGCACGATCGCCCCCGAACGCCGTTCCCGCATCCCCGGTGCCAGCAGCGAGTCCAGCCGCACCGACGCCAGGTAGTTCAGGTCCAGCGCGTCCTGCCACTCCTCGTCGGGGATGGCCAAGCCGTTCTCGTGCGGTACCGCGCCACCCGCGTTGTGGACCAGGATGTCCACCCCGCCCAGTACCTCACGCGCGGCCCCGGCGAGCGCCTCCGCGCCGGCGCGTGTCCGCACGTCGGCCGCCACGAAGGTGGCCCCCTCGGGCACCGTGCTCGTCGCCGACCTGGCGGTCGTGAGCACCTCGGCGCCGGCGTCCAGGAGCCGGCGCACGATCGCCTCTCCGATTCCGCGAGAACCGCCCGTGACCAGGGCCCGCTTTCCCGTGAATTCCCGCGTTCCCGATCCGTCCTCGATTGTGGTCATGCCACCGGTCCTCTCGATTCGCGCGTTGATCCGCTCGACGTAAAAAGGATCGAAGTGCGTCGGGCGCGAATCCCCGGAGAATTCGCGGTGAGCACCTCGCCGAGCGGGTTTTCACGGTACGGCCGGAAAAGAATGAAAGGCAAAGACGAAATGCCAGCAGGTGCCATAGGGAATTCCTATGGCACGTCGGCCCGCCTTCGGAGCGGGACGACTCACCGGTTGACGACGCACAGGTCTACGACGCACGGGTCGACGACGCACGGCTTGACGACGCACAGGTTTCCGGCACACAGGTTTCCGGTGGAACCGACGTGAGGCGTGCGGGCGTTTTCCTACGTATGGCAGGTCGGTGCCACACTTCCACGACACCGCCACGCCGTCACCGAGCTGAGGAGCCGCCCGAGCAATGGCCAGTATCGACTCCGCCTCCATCGGCGATCTGTGGGATCGCGTCTTCGGCACCCAGCCCGCCCCTGACGACTGGCTGGTGGTCGTGACGGCCGTCGTCGCGCTCGCCACCGTCGTACCGCGTCCGCTCTGGCGGCTCTCCCGTAACGCGATAACCATCGCGCACGAAGGCGGCCACGGGCTGATAGCCCTGCTCACCGGACGCCGGCTCGACGGCATCCGGCTGCACTCGGACACCTCGGGCCTGACCGTCAGCCGGGGCAGGCCGACCGGCCCGGGCATGATCCTCACCGCCGCCGCGGGCTACACCGCCCCGCCGCTGCTCGGTCTCGGCGGCGCCTGGCTGCTCTCCGCGCACCACATCACCCTGCTGCTCTGGCTGGCGACGGCTCTGCTGCTCGCGATGCTGGTGATGATCCGCAACGCCTACGGCGCGCTCACGGTGATCGTCACCGGGGCGGCCTTCCTGCTCATCTCGGGGCTGACCGGCCCGGACGTCCAGTCGGCGTTCGCGTACACCGCCGTCTGGTTTCTGCTCCTCGGCGGCGTACGTCCCGCCTTCGAACTCCAGGCGAAGCGCCGGTACGGCGACGCCGGGGACTCCGACGCGGACCAGCTGGGCCGGCTGACGCACGCGCCGCCCGCGATGTGGCTGTTCCTCTTCCACGCCGTCTCGCTCTGCTCCCTGGTCGGCGGCGGGCGCTGGCTGTTGGACCTCTGACACCGACTGACACCGACGGCCGCTGTCGGGCCGCTGACACCGACGGTCACGGACAATTCGCCCGCTCATCCTCCAGCCCGCTTATCACCCTCTGATTACGCCCTGGTTTCTCCGTATTTGATCAGGATCGAGGTCCCTCAAGAACCACTAAAGTGTTGGCCATGACCGAAAGCTCCGTGCAGCCCGACCTCTGGCCCGCCCCCTACGCAAACGGGGCCGTCGAAGCGACGGTCACCGTGCCCGGTTCGAAATCGGTCACCAACCGCGGTCTGGTCCTCGCCGCGCTGGCCGCCGAGCCCGGCTGGCTGCGCCGCCCGCTGCGCTCCCGCGACACCCTGCTGATGGCCGACGCGCTGCGGGCCATGGGCGTCGGCATCGAGGAGACCGTCTCGTCGTCCAGCTCCGCCGCCGGGGCCATCCCGGGTCCGAGCGGCGAGGCCTGGCGGGTGATCCCCTCCGGGCTGCACGGCCCGGCCTCCGTCGATGTCGGCAACGCCGGCACGGTCATGCGCTTCCTGCCGCCCGTCGCGACGCTCGCCGACGGCGCCGTCCGCTTCGACGGCGACCCCCGTTCCTATCAGCGTCCGCTGCACAGCGTCATCGACGCCCTGCGCGCGCTGGGCGCCCGTATCGACGACGACGGACGCGGCGCGCTGCCGCTGACCGTGCACGGCGGCGGCGCCCTGGAGGGCGGTGCGGTGGAGATCGACGCCTCCGCGTCCTCCCAGTTCGTCTCGGCGCTGCTGCTCTCGGGAGCGCGCTTCAACCAGGGCGTGGAGGTACGGCACGTGGGCTCCGTACTGCCCTCCCTGCCGCACATCAGGATGACGGTCGACATGCTGCGCGGGGTCGGCGCCCAGGTCGACGAGCCCGAGACCGGTGGTGAGCCGAATGTCTGGCGGGTCTCGGCGGGCGCGCTGCTCGGCCGCGATCTGACGGTGGAGCCCGATCTCTCCAACGCCCAGCCGTTCCTGGCCGCCGCGCTGGTCACCGGCGGCCGGGTCACCGTCCCCGACTGGCCCGAGCGAACCACTCAGCCGGGTGACGCGCTGCGCGAGATCTTCACCGGGATGGGCGGTTCCTGCGAGTTCGCCGAGACGGCCGAGGGGACCAGCCTCACGTTCACGGGCACCGGCCGGATCCATGGGGTCGATCTCGATCTGAGCGAGGTCGGGGAGCTGACCCCGGGCATCGCCGCGGTCGCCGCGCTCGCCGACTCGCCCTCCACCCTGCGGGGCGTGGCCCATCTGCGGCTCCATGAGACGGACCGGCTGGCCGCGCTCACCAAGGAGATCAACGAGCTGGGCGGCGATGTCACCGAGACCGCCGACGGACTGCACATCCGTCCGCGCCCGCTGCACGGCGGGGTGTTCCACACCTACGACGACCACCGCATGGCCACGGCGGGTTCGATCATCGGCCTCGCCGTCGAGGGCGTGGAGATCGAGAACGTCGGGACGACCGCCAAGACGCTGCCGGACTTCCCACGGATGTGGACGGACATGCTCGCGGGAGCGGGAGCCTGACGCCATGCGCCGCTACGGCAAGAACCCCGACGAGGACGACATCCGCCATCGCCCCAACCCCAAGGGCAACCGGCCGCGTACGCATATCCGGCCCAAGCACGAGGACGCGTCGGAGGGCATGGTCCTGACCGTCGACCGGGGCCGGCTGACCTGTCTCGTCGAGGATCGTGTCGTGCTGGCGATGAAGGCGCGCGAACTGGGCCGCAAGGCCGCCGTGGTGGGTGACCAGGTCTTCCTGGTGGGCGATCTGTCGGGCAAGAAGGACACGCTGGCGCGCATCGTACGGATCGAGAAGCGCCGCTCGGTGCTGCGGCGTACGGCGGACGACGACGACCCGTACGAGCGAGTGGTCGTCGCCAACGCCGACCAGTTGGCCGTGGTCACCGCCCTCGCCGACCCGGAGCCGCGCCCCCGGCTGATCGACCGCTGTCTGGTCGCGGCGTACGACGGCGGACTCGAACCGCTGCTCGTCCTGACGAAGTCGGATCTGGCCTCACCGGACGAACTCCTGGAGACCTACCGGGCGCTGGGCATCCGCCATGTCGTCACCCGGCGCGACGAACTGGCGAGCGGTCACGCGGCGGACCTCGTACGCGAGTATCTCGACGGCCGGGTCACCGCCTTCGTGGGCCACTCAGGTGTCGGCAAGACGACACTGGTCAACGCCCTGGTCCCGGAGGACCGTCAGCGGATCACCGGAGATGTCAACGCGGTCACCGGCCGCGGCCGGCACACCACCACCTCGGCGCTGGCGCTGCCGCTGGCGAAGGCGGACGGCTGGGTGATCGACACCCCCGGGATCCGGTCCTTCGGACTCCACCATGTCGATCCGTCCCGGGTCATCCTGGCCTTCCCCGATCTGGTGCCGGGTACGGAGGGCTGCCCGCGCGCGTGCAGCCACGACGAACCCGAGTGCGCGCTGGACGCCTGGGTGGCCGAGGGCCACGCCGATCCGGCCCGGCTCTACTCCCTCCGTCGACTTCTCGCCACGCGGGAGCGGCGCGAAGGTGACTGACTCGTACACGTTTGCCGCCTGTCGGCTCCGGTAAGGGGCATAATCACACCGGACACCGGGCGGTACCGAGCAGTCATTGACGCGGGGAGGCTTTTACACCATGGCGTGGCTGCTGGTTGTGGTCGCCGGGATTCTGGAGACGGGCTTCGCCGTCTGCCTGAAGCTCTCGCACGGATTCACCAGGCTCTGGCCGACGATCGCGTTCGCGGCCTTCGCGCTCGGCAGCTTCGGTCTGCTGACGCTGGCGCTGAGGAAGCTCGATGTGGGTCCCGCGTACGCGGTGTGGACGGGCATCGGCGCGGCGGGCACCGCGATCTACGGGATGGTCTTCCTCGGCGATCTCGTGTCCGTGCTGAAGCTTGTCTCGATCTCGCTGGTGATCATCGGGGTCATCGGGCTCCAGCTCTCGGGCTCGGCGCACTGAGCGGAGCGCGGAGGGGTGCGCGTATCGACGCGGTGACGGCCGTACGGACCAGCGGCCCCACGGACTCGGCGCCGGGCGCGACGACATGCGCGAGCGCGAGCCGGACGGCCAGCTCACAGCGGTACAGCAACTCGTCACGGTCATGATCGAGCCGGTCGCGATCCCGGGAGCCGGGGTCACGAGGGCCGGGGTCGCGCGGACCGGACTCCCGGAAGCCGGAATCGCGCGGACCGGAATCGCGTAGGTCCTGGCGCAGCGCCGCCGCCGATCTGTCCCGTACCAGCGCCACCAGCTCCGCGGTCCCCGGCGGCCCCATGTCCGCGCGGCGCTGCGCCGGGACGGCGGACGTGGCGGTGGCCGCCCGCGCGGGCGACGGCGCCGGGAGCCACTCCCCCCAGCAGCCGGTGAGCAGCGCGCGCAGCAGCGGTCTGGCCCGTGCCTCGCCGACCGTCCACTCGGCGACGGCGACCAGCCGGTCGACGGCGTCCGCCCGCTCGCCCAACAGCCGTTCCACACCGTGCAGATAGCGATCGGCCTCACGCCGCGTCAGCGCGCGGGCGAGACCGTCCTTGCTGCCGAACTCGTTGTAGAGGGTCTGCCGGGACACCCCGGCGCCCGACGCCACGTCGACCATTCTGATCGCGGGCCAGGGCAGCTCGGCGAGCGCCGAGAGAGCGGATCTGAGCAGGGCTTCACGCGCTGTAGGCATCGTCGCCTCCGGGGCCGTGCGGCTCTGTGCACAGAGTTGACGGGCCCTCGCGCACTGTCAAGGCCGCCGGGCGCCTTCTCGCCGACCGGACCCCGTGGCCAGGCATCCTTCACGATGGATACTGTGATGACCATGCCCGATTACCACGATGATCTGCGTCTCGCCCATGTCCTCGCGGACGCCGCCGACGCCGCGACGATGGACCGGTTCAAGGCTCTGGACCTCAAGGTCGAGACCAAACCGGACATGACTCCGGTGAGCGAGGCCGACCGGGCGGCCGAGGAACTGGTCCGTGGCAATCTCCAGCGGGCGAGGCCGCGTGACGCGATCCTGGGTGAGGAGTACGGCGTCGAGGGCACGGGCCCGCGCCGCTGGGTCATCGACCCCATCGACGGCACCAAGAACTATGTCCGCGGGGTGCCCGTCTGGGCCACGCTGATCTCCCTGATGGTGGCCGCGGAAGGCGGTTACGAACCGGTCGTCGGCGTGGTGTCAGCGCCCGCGCTCGGCCGACGCTGGTGGGCGGCGAAGGGCGGCGGCGCGTATACGGGCCGGAGCCTCTCCTCCGCGACGCGGCTGCGGGTCTCGGACGTCTCCCGCGTCCGGGACGCGTCGTTCGCGTACTCCTCACTGACCGGCTGGGAGGAGCAGGGCCGGCTGGACGGCTTCCTTGACCTGACCCGCGCCTGCTGGCGCACGCGCGGCTATGGCGACTTCTGGCCGTACATGATGGTCGCCGAGGGCTCGGTGGACATCTGCGCGGAGCCCGAGCTGTCCATCTGGGACATGGCGGCGACGGCGATCGTCGTCCAGGAGGCGGGCGGCAGCTTCACCGGTCTCGACGGCCGCCCGGGTCCGCACAGCGGCAACGCGGCGGCCTCCAACGGAATCCTCCACGAAGAGCTGCTCGGCTATCTCAACCAGCGCTATTGATCTTTCTCAACCAGCGCTATTGATTTTTTCGCGCGCCCCGCGCTGTGCGCCAGGCGCCCCCTTGTTCGCTCCGCGCAACAGTGTCACTCTAAGAGTCCCCCCACTTGTGAACTTGTGAATCGTTTCTCTAGGGTCCTCCTGATCCGCTCGGTCCCCACTCGACCCCCAAGGGACCCCGGGAACCGGTTCACCGAGGAGGTGACTCCATCCATGCTCGTCCGTGACGCGATGAGTTCGGTGGTCCTGACCATCGGACCCACGCATACGCTCCGCCAGGCGGCCCGGCTGATGTCGGCACGCCGCGTCGGCGCCGCCGTCGTCCTCGATCCCGACCACTGCGGCATCGGGATTCTCACCGAGCGCGACATCCTGAACTCGCTCGGTGCGGGCGAGAGCCCCGATGCCGAGACCGCCTGCACCCACACCACGACGTCCGTCGTCTTCGCCTCGCCCGCCTGGACGCTGGAGGAAGCCGCGGCGGCGATGTCCAGCGGCGGGTTCCGCCATCTGATCGTGCTCGATGAGCACGAACCGGTCGGCATCGTCTCCGTACGCGACATCATCCGCTGCTGGGCTCCGGCCCGGCGGGAGGCGGCGGTACTGGCCGGGGCCTGAGCCGCTGGAGCCCTCCGCCGGCCCTCGGACCCCGGGACGGCGTCAGGGGCCGGATCCCGAAGGACCCGGCCCCTGACGTCTCGGCGCGAGAGGCTGTCAGCCGCGAAGGGCCTGGACCGCGGCCTCCAGCCGCTTGCCGAAGTCACCGTCCGCCTGACGGAAGTTGTTCACCGCGCGCTCGGCGATGTCGTCGCGCGAGACCTTGGAGATGAACCCGGCGAGGTTCTCGATCAGCCGGCCCTTCTCGTCCTCGGACATCAGCCGGTACAGATTGCCCGCCTGGACGAAGTCGGTGTCCTCGGCGTGGCTCGGGGCCTCGTGATTGCCGGAGGCACCGGTCACCGCGACGGACTGCCACAGCGGCTTGTCCGTCTGGAAGGGGCCGCCGAAGCTGTTCGGCTCGTAGTTCTTGGCGCCCTTGTGCCGGCCGTCGTACAGGAAGCCGTCCCGGCTGTTCGTACGCGCCTCGGTGGCGTGCGGACGGTTCACCGGCAGGTGGTCGGCGTTGATGCCGACGCGGTAGCGGTGGGCGTCGCCGTACGCGAACAGCCGGCCCTGGAGCATCTTGTCCGGGGAGGGACCGATGCCCGGCACGAAGTGCGCCGGCGAGAAGATGGACTGCTCGACCTCCGCGAAGATGTTCTCCGGGTTGCGGTTGAGCTCCAGCTTGCCGATCTCGATCGGCGGGTAGTCCTCGTGCGGCCAGACCTTGGTCAGGTCGAACGGGTTGAAGCGGTACGTGGCCGCCTCGGCCGCCGGCATGACCTGGATCTGCACCGTCCAGGACGGGAAGTCACCGCGCTCGATGGCCTCGCGCAGATCACGCTGGTGGCTGTCCGGGTCCTGGCCCGCCAGCACCGCGGCCTCTTCCGAGGTGAGGTTCTTGATGCCCTGGTCGGTCTTGAAGTGGTACTTGACCCAGAAGACCTCGCCGGCCTCGTTGTTCCACTGGTACGTGTGCGAGCCGTACCCGTTCATATGACGGAGCGTGGCCGGGATACCGCGGTCACCGAAGAGCCAGGTCACCTGGTGGGTGGACTCGGGCGACAGACCCCAGAAGTCCCAGACGTTGTCCGCCTCCTGCGAGCCGGTGTACGGGTCACGCTTCTGGGTGTGGATGAAGTCGGGGAACTTGATGGCGTCCTTGATGAAGAACACCGGGGTGTTGTTGCCGACGAGGTCGTAATTGCCCTCTTCGGTGTAGAACTTGAGCGCGAAGCCGCGCGGGTCGCGCACCGCGTCCGCCGAGCCGAGGTTGCCGGCGACGGTGGAGAAGCGCAGGAACGTCTCCGTCTGCTTGCCGACCTCGGAGAGGAACTTCGCCCGCGTCCACTCCGAGACATCGCGGGTCAGCGTGAACGTGCCGTACGCGCCGGCGCCGCGCGCGTGCACGATGCGCTCCGGGATGCGCTCACGGTTGAAGTGCGCCAGCTTCTCCAGCAGTGCCTGGTCCTGGACCAGAACGGGACCACCGACGCCCGCGGTCTCGCTGTTCTGGTTGTCGGCGACCGGAGCTCCGGCCTCCGTGGTGAGCGGTCCCTGCGTCACGTGCGCCTCCTGCGTCATTACTGCTCGGTCCTGGTCCCTTGGCGGGTGCCGATTCCGATCCTACGATGGACTTTGTCTAAGTCAAGCAGCCATCCAAAGTCACACACGTTCGGGACCTGGGCCCCTTCACTGTTAGGCTGGTGCCATGAGTGACCTGTTGGAACGACTTCGCGAACGCGGCTGGCGCATGACGGCCCAGCGGCGCGTTGTGGCCGAGGTCCTCGACGGGGAGCATGTGCATCTGACCGCCGACGAGGTGCACGCGCGCGCCGTCGCCAGACTTCCGGAGATCTCCCGGGCCACCGTCTACAACACCCTGGGTGAGATGGTGACGCTCGGTGAAGTGATCGAGGTGTCCACGGACCGCAGGGCCAAGCGGTACGACCCGAACGCGCACAGGCCGCACCACCACCTGGTGTGTGCGCAGTGCGGTGCCATACGCGATGTCCATCCGTCGGGCGATCCGCTGGCCGATCTACCGGACGGGGAGCGCTTCGGGTTCACCATCTCGGGTGTCGAGGTGACGTACCGAGGGACCTGCCCGAACTGCGCGTCCGCGTAACCACTTCTCACGTCATCGCTTGGCAAGGGCTCCAGCGGCAGACCGCCGCCGGGGCCCTTCCTCGTAGCTGTGACGCTCGTTGTCGCTTTGACGCTCGTTGCTTTGACGCACACACGCCGGAGGCCCGGACCTCTTTCGAGATCCGGGCCTCCGGTTTCAGTAGCGGGGACAGGATTTGAACCTGCGACCTCTGGGTTATGAGCCCAGCGAGCTACCGAGCTGCTCCACCCCGCGTCGATGAACGCAACATTACGTCACGCCACCGACCAGAGCAAATCCCTTTCCGCGCGCCCCGCGCGGACTTACGAGGTGGGCTTCCGACCTACGCGGTGAGCTCCTGGTGCAGCGCCTCGCGCAGCCGCGCCGCGCGCTCCGTGACCTCGGCGGGGCCCAGCTCGACGGCGCGCGCGCACCACCGCTGGCCCTCGGTCAGCTCGCCCCGGCGCGCGGCGAGCAGCGCCAGGCGCAGCGCGGCCCGGCCGTGCCCGGCCTGCGCGGCTCTCGTCCACCACAGCGCGGCCTCCCGCTCGCCGCCCTCGCGCGCGAGCAGCAGCCCGAGGTTGAAGGCGCCGTTGCGGCTGCCCGCCTCCGCCGCCTCCCGGTACCAGCGCGCCGCGTCCGCGATATCACCGCGTCCTGCGGCGAGCATGCCGACCCGTACCTGGGCGCGCCGGTGCCCCTGCTCGGCAGCGCGCTCGTACCACTGCTCGCACTCGGTCTTCACGCCGTGCGGCTCACCGAGCGCGGGCGGTCCCGGCGGCGGCAGGCGCGAGTCCAGGACCGTGGCCAGCCGGAAGGCCGCCTCGGCGCTGCCACCACCGGCGGCACAGCGCAGATGGCGCTCGGCCGACCGCTCGTCGCCGTCCCTGAGGCAGGCGATACCGACCTGGAGGGCCGCTTCCGTATGACCGGCCGCCGCCGCGCGCTCGTACCAGCGCAGGGCCGTACCGTCGTCGTCGCGTCCCGCGTAGAGGATGCCGAGATTGAACGCGGCGTCCACACTGCCCGCCTCGGCGGCCTTGGAGAACCACGGCTCGGCGCCGGTCGGGTCGTCGGCCTGGAGCAGCAGGACGGCGAGGGCGTTGGCGGCCTCGCGGTGGCCCGCGTAGGCGGCACGGCGGTACCACTGCTCGGCCTGGACGGTGCGGTCCTGGGCGGCGCAGAGCAGCCCCAGGTTGTACGCCCCGTTGACATCGCCCGCGTCCATGGCGGCGCGGTACCAGCGCTCGGCGGTCTGCTGCTCACCGCGCGCGGCGTGCAGCGCGCCGAGGGCGTTGGCCGCGTTCCCGTCGCCCTCCTGCGCGGCGCGCAGCCACCAGATGGCGGCGCTCTCCTCGTCACCGGCGTCGCGCAGCAGGAAGCCGAGGGCGCAGGCGGCCCGTGCCTCGCCGTCCTTGGCGGAGGTCAGATACCAGCGGCCGGCCTCCTTGAGTTCACCCCGCTTCTCCAGGATCGCGCCGAGGTACAGCGCGGCCCGGCGGTGGCCGCGGGCCGCGGCCTGCCGGTACCACTGCGCGGCCTCGCTGATCAGCGACGGCCCGGCGGGGGTTCCCTCTCCACCGCTCCCGCCGCTGTCGCGGCGCGGGATCGCGTCGGTGACCGGGCGCCGGCGGCCACCCGAGGTCGGGGGGCCCGTACCGCTGCGGTAGACCGCGTCGGCTCCCGGATGCGCTGTCTCGCGCGCCCGGTCCTCCAGGGCGCGGGCGAGCCGGTACGCCGCCTCGCGGTGCCCCTGCTCCGCGGCGGCGCGTAGCCAGCGTTCGGCCCCGACATCGCTGCGGTGCTCCAGCAGATCGGCGAGGGCGTACGCGCCCAGGGCGTGGCCCTGCTCGGCGGACTGGCGCAGCCAGTACTCGGCGGCGGGCTCGTCGCCCAGCTCGCGGTAGTGCCGCCCCAGCGCGTGGGCCGCGGCGGCGGATCCGGCGACAGCGGCGACCCGCCACCAGCCGGCCGCCTCGTCGAGATAGCCGCGCTGGTGGAGCAGGACACCGAGGTTGTTGGCGGCGGCGCGCTCACCCGCGCTCGTCGCGGCACGCAGATAGGGCTCGGCGGCGTCGAGATCGCCGCGGCGCAGCAGCATGGCGCCCAGGACGCTCATCGACGCCGTGTCGCCCGCGTCGGCGGCGCGCCGGTGGCGCTCCTCGGTCTCGGCGTCGGCGGCGCTCTCGGCGGATCCCGCCGTGCCGCTCTCGGCCCGGGCGCCATCCTCTACCTGTCGCTGCACATACCGCCCTGTCTCCAACAGAGTTGTCCTATCCCCCATATTTTCCATCGTCGCACCACTGACCACCCGCGTACAGCCGGTATACAGCGGCCGGTGGTCACTTCAGCGTTTTGTCGACATGCCCACAGAGAGACAAGTCAAACACGC
Source organism: Streptomyces sp. NPDC051662 (assembly GCF_040681655.1). Taxonomy (NCBI): domain Bacteria; kingdom Bacillati; phylum Actinomycetota; class Actinomycetes; order Kitasatosporales; family Streptomycetaceae; genus Streptomyces; species Streptomyces sp. NPDC051662. The sequence goes on along the minus strand of NZ_JBFAZD010000017.1, from coordinate 34,680 downwards.
TCGCCGCCAACTCAGGGGACCTGAGACACAGTTGGCACATGTGGCGCGGCGCGCATGGCGAGGGCCCGGATCCTTGTATGGATCCGGGCCCTCGACTTCGCGTAGCGGGGACAGGATTTGAACCTGCGACCTCTGGGTTATGAGCCCAGCGAGCTACCGAGCTGCTCCACCCCGCGTCGTTGTGTCCCAACCGTACCACGGGGTGGAGTGCCTTCTACTCAGCCGCTGTTGTCGCCGCCCGTCCCGCTGTCGCCGCTGTTTCCGCTGGTCGAGCCGGATCCGGCCTCCGCGTCGGCGGCCCGCTGGAGCGCGTCCTGAAGGTCCTTCTGGGCCTTGCCGTACGCCGTCCAGTCCTGCTTCGCCAACGCGGCCTCACCGTCCTCGTACGCCTTCTGGGCGTCCGCGATGGCCTGTTGCAGCGCCTTGTCACCGGTGGCCGGCGGCTTGGTGGTCTCGCCCGGTGGCGGCGGGGTCGTGGGCTGTGTCGAACCCTCCGCCCCGAACACCGCGTTGAGCGCCTCGGGGAGGCTGTCCTTGAAGACGGGCTTGCCGCCGTACGAGACAGCCACCTTCTTCAGCAGCGGATAGTTCGCGCTGCCACCGCGCGCGTACACCGGCTCGATGTACAGGAAGCCTCCGTCGAGCGGCACCGTCAGGAGGTTGCCGTACTCGATGTCCGAGTCGGTGCCTCTCAGGTTTCTGACGAACTCGGCGACTTCCGGCACACCGTTCAGCTCGCTCTGCACCTGTTGCGGGCCCTGCACGGTGGACGTCACTCTCAGGACTCTGATCTTGCCGAAGTCCGAACTGGTCGCATCGGCGTCCACCGCCATGAACGCCCCCAGGTTGGGGCGTCCGTTGGGCGTGAAGGTGGTGGTCAGCGAGAACTTCTGCTCGTCCTGACCGGGCATCTTCAGGCTCAGGTAGTACGGCGGGACGGAGTTGCTGTCCTTGTTGGTCGGATCGTCCGGCACCTGCCACGCGTCACTGCCGCTGTAGAACTGCGCGGGGTCCTCGACGTGATAGCGGGTGAGCAGCTCGCGCTGCACCTTGAACATGTCCTGCGGGTAGCGCAGATGGGACAGCAGATCGGGCTTGATCTCGGACTTCGGCTGGACCGTGTCCGGGAACGCCTTCATCCAGGTCTTGAGCACCGGGTCCGTGGTGTCCCACTCGTACAGCTTGACCGTGCCGTCGTACGCGTCGACGGTGGCCTTCACCGAGTTCCGGATGTAGTTGACCTGGTTCTGCTGCGCGACGACCGCGCGCTGGCTGTCGGTCAGCGAGTCGGCCGTGGTGTCGCCGAGCGTCGTACGGGACGCGTACGGATAGCCGTTCGTCGTGGTGTACGCGTCGACGATCCACTGGATACGGCCGCCGACCACGGCGGGATAGGCGTCGCCGTCGATCGTCAGCCAGGGCGCGACGGCCTCGACGCGCTCCTTGGGCGTGCGGTTGTAGAGAATCCGCGAGCCGTCGCCGATGGCGCCGGAGTAGATCATCTGGGGCTCGCTGAAGGCCACGGCGTACGCCGCGCGGTTCAGCGGGTTGGAGAGATCGACTCCGCTCTTGCCCTTGTAGCTCGTCGTCCGCTCGCCGTTCTTCTCGTAGTCCAGCTCCTTCTGGGGGCCGCCCACGATCGAGTACTGCTCGGTCTTCTCGCCGTAGTAGACGCGCTGTTCGTACGTGGGGAGCTGACCGGTGGTCGGCAGGCCGGACTCGGTGAAGTCCGGGGCGCCGACGGTGCCGTTGTTCTCGTCCGTCACCGTGTTCGTACCCTTGGCCGCGATCACGCCGTACCCATGCGTGTACGTGAAGTGATCGTTGATCCAGTTGCGCTTGGGGATACCGGTGATGTTCAGCTCGCGCAGACCGACGACCGTGTCCTGCGGCTTTCCGTCGGGGCCGGTGTACCGGTCGACGTCCAGCGTGGCGGGGAACTGGTAGTACTTACGCTCCTGCTGGAGCTGCTGGAACGCGGGCGAGACCACATTGGGGTCGACCAGCCGGTAACTGGCGGCGGTGTCGGCCGCCTTGCGCTGCTCGGCCTTCTTGTCGGGGTCGCCCTTGCCGCCGTAGTTCTGCACATCGGCGTCATCGATGCCGTACGCCTCACGCGTGGCGTCGATGTTCTTCTTGATGTACGGCGCTTCCTTGGCCTGCTCGTTCGGCTGGACCTGGAACTTCTGCACGATCGCCGGGTAGAGGCCGCCGATGAGGATCGCCGACAGCACCATCAGACCGAAGCCGATCACCGGCAGCTGCCACGTACGGCGCCAGAGCGTCGCGAAGAACAGCAGGGCGCAGATGACGGCGATGCAGAAGAGGATCGTCTTCGCCGGGAGATAGGCGTTGGCGTCGACGTACCGCAGGCCCGTCCAGTTGCCCGCCGCCTTGAAGTCACTGGACTTCACGGCCAGCCCGTACCGGTCGAGCCAGTACGCCACGGCCTTCAGCGAGACGAAGACACCGAGCAGCACCGACAGATGGCCGGTGGCCGCGGCGGTGGCCCGCGCGCCGGGGCTGGTGATCCGCAGCCCGCCGTACAGATAGTGGGTCAGCGCGGCGGCGATCAGCGACAGCACCGTGGCCGCGAAGCCGAAGGCCAGCATGAAGCGGTACCAGGGAAGATCGAACGCGTAGAACGACACGTCCATCTTGAACTGGGGATCCTTCTGGCCGAAGGCCACCCCGTTCACCCACATCAGCCACGTACGCCACTGTCCCGCGGCGGACGCCCCGGAGATCAGCCCGACCAGCGCGGTGATCGCCAGCAGCACCCACTTCTTGTACGGGGCGATCCCCATGCGGTACCGGTCGAGGTTCTGCTGCTCCATCGACATCGCGCTGAGCGGCGGACGCAGCCGGTGTGCCAGCCAGATGTTGAGGCCGACGGCGCCGCCCATCAGCAGCCCGAAGACGGCGAACAGGCCGACTTTGGTCCAGAGCGTGGTGGTGAAGACCGAGGAGTACTTCACCGAGCGGTACCAGAGCCAGTCGGTCCAGAACCCCGCGAACATGACGAAGAGCATGGCCAGTACGGCCAGCACGCCCAAGGTCATGAGCAGGGTCCGGACCCGCCGAGAGGGCCGGCCCACTCTCATCCGTGGCCCGGCTGGGCCTCCGCCGCGGTCCGGCATCTGGAAAGCCAACGTGCGCACCTCTAAGTTCGCGGTCGTGTGATTCAGCGTGTGAAAAGCGGGCCCCGCGATCGTAGAGCCCACTGATGCAACTTACTGAGGCTTTACCTAGTTCCCGCACCCGGGTCCGAAGGAGGCAGGATATTGACCATGTCCAACGTCTCTCCCTCAGGCACACCCATGGCCGCGAGCCCGCTGACCCGTGCGGTGCTCGAAATCGACGAGTACGCGTCCGGGCTCGGCTGGGACCAGCCGGCCAGGCTTTTCGCGCTCGTCGACACCGCGCGGCTGCGCACCGACGAACCGGAGCTCGCGGCCCAGCTGGGTCTCGACGACGCCGGGTCGGTCGCGCCCCTCACCCCTATCGAGCAGGACGAGATCCCGTCCGGCACCCCGCTGGACGAGTTCCTCGCCACCATCGCGTGGCCCGGGGCGGTGGCGGGCTGCGCGATGACGGTCGAGCGGCTGATGCTGCCGCCGTCCGCGGAGGCGTCCGTACCGGAAGGTCTCGACGAGGCCGGACTCGCCTCCTGGGTCTCCGCCCACCCGGAGCGTCAGGAGGTACGGATGACCGTGGCCGTGCTGCGTGACGGCGCCAGGGAGTCGGCGCTGCGGCTGCGCGAGAAGGACTCGCCCAGTGAGGTCCTCACCGGCTCCGGTCTGGTCCCGGGGCTCGCCGAGGCGCTCTCCGCCACGTTCGAGGCGTAAGCGATCCCTGTCCGCCGCTAGCGATCCCTGTCCCCCGCTCGTGCCCGGGGCGCGGCCGGTCAGCTCGCCGAACAGCTCGGCAGGCCGGCCGTGTCCCCGGTGCGGATCTTGTCCAGGGACTTCGTGGCGTCCGCGATGGTCTTCACCCTGACCAGCGTGAGGCCGCTCGGGATGTCGGAGACCGCCGAGGCGCAGTTCTGGTCCGGTGTGAGGAAGTACTCGGCGCCCGCGGCGCGCGCGCCGACGAGCTTCATCTCGATACCGCCGATCGGGCCGACCGCGCCCTTGTCGTCGATCGTGCCCGTACCGGCGACGAATTTGCCGCCCGTCAGAGAGCCGGGGGTGAGCTTGTCGACGAGGCCGAGGGAGAACATCAGCCCGGCGCTCGGACCGCCCACATCCGCCAGCTTGATGTCCATGGTGAACGGGAACGTGTGGTCGGTCCCGGCCTGGATGCCGACGATCGCCCGGTCGCCCTCGGGAGACTTCGCCGTGGTGACCGTGACCTTCTCGCCGCCCTCGGGCTCCTTGCCGGCCTTCTCCGCCGCCTTCGCCGCGTCGGCGGGGATGATGGTGAAGGAGACGTCCTCGCCGGGCTGGTGCTTGGTGACAAGCTTGGCGACGTCCTGGGGTTCCTCGACCGTCGTACCGTCCACGGCCTTGATCACATCGCCGGCGTGCAGCCTGCCCTCCGAGGGGCTGCCCTTGATCACGGACGAGACGATGATCCGCGACGACACCGGGATGTTCAGCTGCCGCAGGGCCGCGACCTTGGCGCTCTCCTGGGACTGGCTGAACTCTTCCGCGTTCTCCTGCGTGGACTGCTCTTCCGTCTTGCCGTCCGGATACAGGGTGTCGTGCGGCACTACCACATTGTCATGGGCCAGCCAGCCGTAGACCGCTTCGACGATATTCATGTTGTAGTCCGCGCCGGTGACCCTGACCGTCGTCATATTGAGATGACCCGAGGTCGGATACGTCTTGCGGCCGGAGATCTGGAGTACGGGCTCACCGCCCGCGTCGCCGAGTGTGTTCACCGTCGGCCCGGGGCTCATCTCCGAATACGGCACTTTGATCAGCACGCCTGCGCAGAGCAGCGCGATGAGGACGAGGGTGGAGGCGAGCATCGTCGCGGTGCGGCGTGGCATGGAACGACAGTACGGGAAGGGTCTGTCAGTGCACCCCTGGGGCCGGTCCGTACGAGGCGGCACCCCTGGGGCCGGTCCGTACGGGGTCACGGGCGGCGGAGCCGGGGCGACGGCGTACGGACCGCGACGACGTCAGACGACAGCGTCGGATCCGGCGGAAGCCGTGCCGGAGGGCGCCTTCTCCATCGCGTCACGGAACCGGGCGTAGCCGTTGAGCTCGGCTATGTCTCCGATCGTGCGGTCCCTGGAGACCCAACTTCCCCATATGCCCGCGCCTATCGCGGCGAAGAGCGGAATCAAGAGCCAAACCAGTGCGGCCATTACCATCTCCCGACCTCAAGTGAGCGTCTGTCACTGCCCGATCAGCAGATAACCATCTGCTGAGACAACGCTGCTGGCCTGGGGACGGTTACGCAAATCGGACCGTAGGTGTACTGACCGGGTTTCAGACGGCGCCGGTCGTGCGAAGCGCGCGTGAGGACCTGCCTCAGACGCCGACCCACTCCTCCGTGCCGTCCGAGAATTTCTGGTGCTTCCAGATCGGGACCTCGTTTTTGAGGTTGTCGATCAGCTTCCGGCAGGCCTCGAACGCCTCCCCCCGATGCGGGCAGGAGACCGCCACGACGACCGCCAGATCTCCGACCGCCAGATCACCCACACGGTGGACAGCGGCCAGCGCGCGCACGGGATACTCGGCGACGATCTTCTCCGCGACGCGACGCAGCTCGGTCTCGGCCGTGGGATGGCTGGAGTAGCCGAGGGTGTCGACATCGGCGCCGCCGTCGTGGTTACGCACCGTGCCGACGAAGAGCGCCGTGCCGCCGGCCGCGTCGTCGCCGACCGCGCGGAAGACCTCGTCGACGCTCAGCGGGGTGTCGCGTATCGCCAGCAGCCGGATCGGATCCTGCGCCGCCCGCTCGCCGGGGTGGGAATGCGTGCTCGCCATGGCCCCATCGTGCCGTACGGCACCGACATCGCGGAACGGCGGCCGGAGAAGGGTCCGGAGCCTGTCCGGGTCCGGAGCCTGTCCGGCGGATCCTCGCGGGACGACGGGTTCTAGAGCCTGCGCCGTGCCTTGCGAGCCCGGCGTACCAGCGCGGCCGTACCGAGCAGTGCCACCGTCGCGCCCGCCGCGCCCGCCGCGGTGGCGTCCTTGCGGCCGAGCCGTCGGCCGACGACCGTGTGGCGGCCCTCCACCTCCTCCAGGAGCGCGGCGAGGACCTCCTCGTTGGTCCAGCGTGGCCGCCAGCCCGCGTCGTGCAGCCTGCTGACGCTGACCACCCAGGGATGCATGGTGTAGGCGAGGTCGCCGGCGGGCGAGGGGGTGAGACCGATCCGGTGCAGCCGGGCCGCGGCCCCCAGGGCGACCGCCGACGGCAGTTCCATCCGGCGGATACCGCTCAGCTCCTCGACCTCCTCCTGCTCAAGCCAGCCGTCACAGCCGACCGCGAACTCCCCGTCGACCTTCTCCAGCGCGGCGTACTCCAGTGCGCCGACCAGATCGTCGACATGGCAGAACTGCCAGGTGGGGCGGGATCCCGCGACCACGAGCAGCCGCGGCGACTCGAAGTAACGGGTGAGCGCCGTGTCCGTGCCGCCGACCAGGACGGTGGGGCGTACGACCGTCACATTGAGGCCGGGGTGCGCGCGGGGCGCGCGGCGGCCGAGACGTTCGATCTCCAGCAGATCACCGACGCCGGTCGCCTCGGCGGTCGCACGCAGCTCCGCGTCCTCGGAGAGCGGGATGTCGTTGTCGGGCAGCGCGCCGTAGACCATGGCGGAGGTGCAGAGCACGACGCGGTGCACCCCCACGGCGGCGGCGGCCGTGAGCACGGTCTGCGTGCCGCGCACGTTGTACGCCGTACGCGCGGTCGCGTCGGTCTCCAGATCGAGATCGAGCGCGAGGTGTACCACCACATCCGCCCCGCGCAACTTCTCCGCGATCGCCGGGTCGCGGACATCGAGGACATGCCACTGAACCTCGGAGACCTCGCCCCTGCGCTCGTCGATGGCGATGACCTGCTTGATCTCCTCGGACGCCGCCAGACGGCGGGTGAGCAGGTCACCCACCCCGGAGGCGGCGCCGGTGACCGCGACGACGGGGCCCCGGGACGGGGGCGTGGTTGAGCGGTTTCGCGCTGCGCGAACCTGCGGATCTGGGGAACTCACCGGGCGTCTCCAGCGGTTGTCTTCAGTACGTACGTGAACGACGCGTACGTACCAGGTGATGTCCATCCTGCCGCAGGCCATGGTCCGGCGGAGCAGCGAGCCCGGAAGCCGCCCGGGTGTCGAAATGGTATGCGGCCGTCGGAGGCGGGAGACACAGCAGGTCGAAGGCAGGTTCCCGGGGAGTACGGCCGGGCGCGGCCCGCGGCCCGCGAAGCCAGCCTCACCCGCCCGGTGCCGCTTAGGCTGGGTGGTGTAGTCGGGCAGCCGCCGCCGGCAGCAAGCCGGTGGCCCTACGAGCCGAGGAACCCCGTGAGTGACACCCCATTCGGATTCGGCCTTCCGCCGGAGGAGCCGGAGGACGGCGACGGCAAGAAGAAGGACCCCGCCGGAGGTGGTCAGGGACAGGGTGCCGGTGGCGGTCCCGTGAACCCCTTCGCGGGGTTCGGGCTGCCGGGCGGCGCGGGCGGCGGGGACAATCCGTTCGCCGCGATGTTCGGCTCGCTCAACCCCAACGACCTGGGCGCGGCCTTCCAGCAGCTCGGCCAGATGCTGAGCTATGAGGGCGGTCCCGTGAACTGGGACATGGCCAAGCAGATCGCCCGCCAGACGGTCGCCCAGGGCACCCCGGACGGCACGAAGGACGCGAGCGTCGGGCCCTCAGAGCGCGCCGCCGTCGAGGAGGCCGTACGGCTGGCCGACATCTGGCTCGACGGCGTGACATCCCTGCCCTCCGGTGCCAGTACGGCGGTGGCGTGGAGCCGCGCCGAGTGGGTCGAGGCGACGCTGCCCGCATGGCAGCAGCTCGTCGATCCGGTGGCGGAGCGGGTCGGTACGGCCATGGGCGAGGTGCTGCCCGAGGAGATGCAGTCCGTGGCGGGTCCGCTGATCGGCATGATGCGCTCCATGGGCGGCGCCATGTTCGGCCAGCAGATCGGACAGGCCGTGGGCGTGCTCGCGGGCGAGGTGGTCGGTTCGACGGACATCGGGCTCCCGCTCGGCCCGGCGAACAGGGCCGCGCTGCTGCCGCTGAACATCGAGGCGTTCAGCAAGGACCTCGGAGTGCCCAAGGACGAGATCCGGCTGTATCTGGCGCTGCGCGAGGCCGCCCATCAGCGGCTCTTCGCCCATGTGCCCTGGCTGCGGTCGCATATGTTCGGCGCGGTCGAGGGCTATGCCCGGGGGATCAAGGTCGACACGACCAAGCTGGAGGACGTGGTCGGCCAGTTCGACCCGACCCATCCCGAGGAGCTTCAGGAAGCTCTCCAGCAGGGCATGTTCCAGCCCGAGGACACACCCGAGCAGAAGGCCGCGCTGGCCCGTCTCGAAACGGCGCTCGCGCTGGTCGAGGGCTGGGTGGACGCGGTGGTGCACGAGGCCGCGAAGTCCAGGCTCACGGGCGCCGACGCGCTGCGCGAGACGCTGCGCAGGCGGCGCGCCTCCGGTGGTCCGGCGGAGCAGACCTTCGCCACCCTCATCGGTCTCCAGCTGCGCCCGCGCCGGCTGCGGGACGCCTCGCGGCTGTGGGCCTCGCTCACGGACGCGCGGGGCGTCGACGGCCGCGACCGTCTGTGGGAGCACCCGGACATGCTGCCGACCGCCTCCGACCTGGACGATCCGGACGGCTTCGTCCACCACGAGCAGCTGGACTTCTCCGAGCTGGACAAGATGCTCGGCGAGGCCGCGGACGGCAAGCCGGACCTGCGCAAGGGCGACGGCGCCAAGGATGACGGCGAGAAGCACGACGACGACAAGGGTGACAGCGAGAAGTGAGCCTGCACGACGACGCGGTCCTCGTGCTGAAGGGCTACGAGGACCAGCATGAGCTGCGCGAGCTCTATCTGGACCAGCTGGCCGCTCATCCCGACGCGATGTGGAAGTCCTGCGAGGCCGGGCATCTGACGGCCAGCGCGCTGGTGATCGATCCGGAGCGCGGCCGGGTCCTGCTGACCCTGCACAAGAAGCTCCGCATGTGGCTCCAGATGGGCGGGCACTGCGAGCCGGGTGACACCTCGCTGGAGCGGGCGGCGCTGCGCGAGGCCACGGAGGAGTCCGGGATCGAGGGGCTGACGCTGCTGGCGGGCGGTCCCGTACAGCTGGACCGGCACGCGATCCCGGCGCCGTGCCACTGGCATCTCGATGTCCAGTACGTGGCGCTGGCGCCGTCCGGTTCGGTCGAGGCGATCAGCGAGGAGTCACTGGATCTGCGCTGGTTCTCCTACGACGAGGCCGCGGCGGTGGCCGACGGTTCGGTCGTACGGCTGGTGGAGCGCGGCCTGGCCGCGCTCCACCGCTGAGAGCGGGAGAGCGCTCGGTGAGAGCTGGAGGACTGGAGAACGGCTGAGAAGGGGCGGCCCCATGAGGGCGGCCCCTTCCGCCGGTCCCGTCTCACCCGCGTCAACGGCTCCAGACGTTGTTCTGGTTCTGGCCGTGGACGCCCTGCTGGCCGACCCCGTACTGAGCCCCGAGGCCCTGCCCGATCACCGCGTGCTGCGGGGGCATGACCTCGCTGGGCTGGACCAGCGCGTACCCCTGGCCGAGGAAGCTCAGCTCCCAGCCCTCGCCGGTGTTGCCGCGTCGTCGCAGCACCCCCGAGGAGTGCGTCTGCGCCTGCATCTGCACCCGCAGGCCGGAGGACCACGCGACGACCGCGTCGGCGTCCGCGTTGACGTATGTCTCCGGCGTGACCCGCATCATCAGCGGCTGGCCCGAGGTCATCAGCGCGACCTTGCCCCGGCCGGAGATGCTCAGCTGGTACTTGCCCGAGCCGGAGATCCCGTACTGACTGTCCACCGCGATCACTTCGGTGTGCAGCGTGGAGTCGAGCGCGAGCACATAGGCGCTGTCCACCGTCATTCCCTCGTGGTCGACGTCCACCACATGGATGTACTGGGCGAGATTGGCCAGGAAGACCGTGCCCTGTCCGGTGCAGCGCATCAGCTCCAGTCCCTCACCGGTGTGCGCGTGGGACTGGCGCCGGCTCTGCGACTGATACTCCCCGTCGAAGTCGATCAGCCCCTGGTAGGCGACCATCGCGCCCTTGCGGGCGAGGACATCGTCCTGCCCGGTGAGCACGACCCGCAGCAGCTGCGGGTTCTGTACCGCGTAGCGGTCCTGGGACTGCTGCTCGGTATAGGCGAAAAGCGGACTCTGCATGGTGTGTTCTCCCCCCTCAGCCCTGGACCCGCAGGCGGTCGGTGCTGTCCTCGCTGGGCTGTACGACCACGATTCCCGAGCCGGAGAAGGCCATCTGGTAGGCCTCCCCGCTGCCGCGGCCGATCAGCGCCGATGCCTTGAAGCTGCGCTTGCCCTTCACCTTCAGAGCCGGTGACCAGGCGACGAGGGCGTCCGGGTCCACATAGGTCTCGTCCTCGCCCCGGCCGCAGTCGACGACGATCGGGGTACCGCGCGAGGTCAGGGCGACCCAGCCGGTGCCGGAGATCTGTACGTTCCACAGCCCCTGGCCGGCGAACTTGGCCAGCCCCTTCACCCGCTCGACGCCCAACTGAAGGTGCGCGTCGAAGGCCAGCAGATTGGTGCCGTTGACCGAGAGCGCGTCGTTGTCGAGATTGATGACCACGACATCCGCGCCGTAGTCGGCGAGATAGAGCAGACCGTCACCCGAGCACTTCATCAGGGGCGTGCCCTCGCCGGTCACCCACTGGGAGGCGAGCTGACGGATGGCGGGCGGGTTCGGCTCGTACTGGATGAAGCCCTCGTAGGCGATCATCGAGCCGGTGCGTGCGAACAGGTCCTGGCCCGAGGCCATCGCGACCTTGAGCATGGCGCGGCCGTGGTTCTCCATCCGGGCCGCGACAGGGGTGGGGGCAAAGCCCGCGAGCTGCTGGTTCATTGTCCGGGCTCCCTCAGACCTCGTACGGCTGGACGACGATGAAGTTCCCGGGGGCTCCCCGGAACTGGAGGTTCACGGTCTCGCCGCTGTGGCCGGGATACGCGTTGCGGCGCAGTCTGACCTGGCTGGAGATGATCACCTGGGACGCGGCCGACCAGGCGACGACCGCGTTGGAATCGGCGAAGGTGGTGGGCGTGACGGGCAGGACCACCGGGATGCCATGGGTCTTCACCACCACCGTGCCCGTCCCCTGGAACAGCATGGTGAACAGCGCCCCGCCGGGGATGCCATGGCCCTCGATACGACGGACCTCGTACTGAAGGCTCTCGTCGAAGGCGAGGACGTTCTCGGCGGAGACGCAGATGCCGTCGCCCTGGAGCTCGACCGGGTGCAGATGCGCGCCCTCTTCGGCGAGGAAGACCTGTCCCTTGCCGGTGCAGCGCATCAGCTGCATCTCCTGGCCGGTGGCGTTGCCGACGAGACGGCCGGCGAAACCGGCGCCCTTGTAGCCGAAGTCGACCTTGCCCTGATACATCACCATGCTGCCCTGGCGGGCGAGGACGGGACTGCCGCCCTCGCCGAGGTCGACGCGCATCAGCTGGCCGTTCTGCGGGGTCCAGCGCTGGCCTGTGGGCAGTTCCCTGTACGGCTGAAGAGCCGCCTGGAGACCGGCGCCACCGGGAGGCACGCCCTGCGGGACACCTTGAGGGGCGCCTGGGGGCGGTCCCGGCGGCTGCTGACCGTAGGGCGCCGGGGCCGGCTGGCCGAACGGGGCGGCGGGCTGACCGTAGGGCGCGGGGGCAGGGACGGGCGCGGGCTGGCCGTACGGGGACGGTGCGGGCGCCGGCGGAGGAACCGCGCCGCCCGGCGGGGTCATCGGCGCCACGATGGTCGGCGCGCTGTGCACGGGCGCCGGGGCGGGGGCTGGGGCAGGCGGCGGTACCGGGGCGGGCGCCGGCGGTCCGGCCGGAGCGCCGAAGGCGGGAGGCGGGGTGTTCTGCGCGGGTGGCGCGAAGGCGGGAGGTGCGAAGGCGGGCGGCGCCCCACCGGCCTCCGGCTCCGGCGCGGCCGGCTCCTCCTCGGCGACCTCGCCGCCGAAGTTCTTCAGCAGCGCGTCGAGACCGCCGTCGAAGCCCTGGCCGACGGCGGCGAACCGCCATACGTCCTTGAGATAGAAGTCACCGAGCATCACGGCACGCTCGGTGGTGAACTCCGCGCCGGTGAAGGCGTATCGGACGACTTCCTCGCCGCCCGCGACGATACGGATGTATCCGGGGCCGACCTGGGACATCTGTCCGGCGCCGTCAAGGGTGGCGGTGAACGAGAGCTTGTGGATATTCGCCGGAATACGGTCCAGGGTCACCCGGAACGATTCGGTGTCGCCGGCCTGCGCGCCCAGCAACTGAAGGGATTCCTCCGGTGACTTCGGCTGATTGAAGAAGATGAAGTAACGGTCGTCCGAGAGCTGCTCGTTGGCGTCGAGGCCGAAACAGCTGATGTCGAAGCTCAGCCCGGGGCCGGCGATCTGCACACCTACGTACAGATCCGTCCCCGCCGTGAGATCACTGATCTTGGCCTTGTGGCCGCGCTGGAATTCCCTGGCCATGCGTAACGACCGTCCCCCATCCGGATGGTGATTGCGTCGCGTCAGGCTAACGGCTGAGGCTGACAATCGGCCAAGTCGGTACACACTCGGTACAGGATCGCCGAATGGGACAGAGGTCCCGGCGGTCGGCGGCCGTCATTCCCCGCGTGCGACAGGCAGATAGGGCAGCCGGTCGGCCGCGACCACGCCTTCGAGATAGCCGCGGGCCCGCTCGGTACGGGGGTAGGCCTCCAGCAGACGCCAGAAACGCGGGCCGTGTCCGGGCACGAGCAGATGGGCCAGCTCGTGGACGAGTACGTAGTCGACGACGTACTCCGGCATGCCCTGCAGCCGGTGCGACAACCGGATGCTGCCCTCGGCGGGGGTGCAGGAGCCCCAGCGGGTGTTCTGATTGGTGACCCATCTGACCGAGGCGGGCCGGGCCCTGCCGCCGAAGTACTGGTCCGACAGCCGCTCGGCCCGCTCCGTCAGCTCGCTGTCGCCGAGGACGCGCTTGCTCTCCTGCGCGGCGAGCTTGTCGAGCATCACCGTCACCCAGCGCCGCTCCTCCGCCTCGGACATCCGGGCGGGGATGAGCACGATGGTCCGGTCGCCCTCCCGGTAGGCCGAGACCGTTCTGCTGCGGCGGGTGCTCCTGCGGACCTCGACAGCGCTGGCCCCCGGGCCGCGGGGCGGGCGGCCCGGCACGCGCCGCTCGTCACTTCCGGCGCTGTGCGATGGGGGCTCCCCCGCGAGGCGAGGGGAGGGATCGGCGGACACGCCACGACGTTACCCGCTGTGTGTGGAGGAAGTCCCGCCTCCGCGAGGGTTCTCACGTGATCCACTTCTTGCGCGAGGGGATTTGAACGACTAATGCCGGCCGCTGTGGATAACTTTCCGCACCGTCGACCGGTGTCTTGCATTCTGGGAACACGAATCCGGGGGCCCTGGACATTTCGGAGTGATCAGAGAGCACGAGAGAAGAAGGAAGAACGGGGAGGCCGATATGCATCCGACGGTGAAGCCCGCGCTGCGTCGCGCGTGGCGGGAGCGGCAGACCGTGCAGTTCGGGATCACCCCCGCGCACGCGGTGCTGGTAGGTCCGGTCGATACGGCCACGGGCAGCTTTCTGGAGTTGCTGGACGGGACTCGCGGGCTGCCACTGCTGCGGGAGGAGGCCCGTGCGATGGGGCTGCCGGACGGCCTGGCGGATTCACTGGTGACGCGGCTGACCAGGGCGGGGCTGATCGACGATCAGGACGCGGGCGGTGGCGCGGCCGACGCGCTGCGGAAGCGGACAGCGGTGCTCGACCGGATGCGGCCCGATCTGGCATCGCTCTCCGTCGTCCATCCGGAGCCGGGGGCGGGGGCGCGACGGCTGGCGGCGCGTCGCACGATGCGGGTGCGGGTCCGGGGCGCCGGGCGGGTGGGGGCGGCCCTCGCGGCGGTGCTCTCGGCCTCCGGGGTCGGGCGGGTCGATGTGCTGGACAGCGGGTGCGCCCAGGTGTGGGATGTGTCACCCGGCGGGCTGCCCGCGCGTTCCGTGGGCGAGCGCCGGGACACGGCGGCCCGGCAGTTGGTACGGAAATCGGCGCCGGGACGCGCGCCGCGGGCCGCGGAGTTGGCGGAGTCGGCCGGTGAGGGTGAGCCGGGTCTCTCCCTGGTGATCGTCGCCCCGCGGGACGGGCTCGCGGCCTACGCCCCCGATCCGGCGTCGGCCGAGCCCTGGATCTCCACCGGCACCCCCCATCTCTATACGGGAGTGATCGAGGCCACAGGTGTGGTCGGCCCGCTGGTGCTGCCGGGCGGCACGGCCTGCGCGGGCTGTATCGCCGGGGAGCGCGCGGACCGCGATCCGGGATGGCCGAGGATGCTGGCGCAGTGGCGCTCGGGGCGCGGCGCCGACGCCGTACCCGCCTGTGATCTGGCGCTGGCCACGGCGGTGGCGGGGCTGGCGGCGGCCCATGCCCTGTCGTTCCTGGACGGGGAGCTGCCGGCCAGTACGGGTGCGCGATGGGAGGCGTCACTGCCGCTGCTGGACTGGCGATCGGAGCGGATCGCGCCACATCCGGAATGCCCCTGCGGAGCGGCGGGCCAAAGAGTGGGGGAGCGCATGGCCGGGGCGGGGGCGTCGCAGGACACAATGGCGGGGTAATCGCCGTACGCGGCATGGCTGTCTGGGATGTAGGAGGGGCTCAATGTCTGATCTTCCCCGGAAGGCGGTCACCCGTACCGCGAAGCTGGCCACGCTGCCGCTGGGCTTCGCAGGCCGGGCCACCTGGGGGCTCGGCAAGCGCATCGGCGGGAAGTCCGCGGAGATCGTCGCGCGGGAGCTGCAACAGCGCACGGCCGACCAGCTCTTCAAGGTGCTCGGGGAGCTGAAGGGCGGGGCGATGAAGTTCGGGCAGGCTCTGTCGGTCTTCGAGTCCGCACTGCCCGAGGAGATCGCGGGCCCCTATCGGGCGGCGCTCACCAAGCTCCAGGAAGCGGCGCCGCCGATGCCGACCCGCACGGTCCACGCGGTGCTGGCGGAGCGGCTGGGCGAGGAGTGGCGTGAGCTGTTCCTGGAGTTCGAGGACAAGCCGTCGGCCGCGGCCTCGATCGGCCAGGTGCACCGGGCGGTGTGGCACGACGGGCGCGAGGTCGCGGTCAAGGTGCAGTATCCGGGGGCGGGTGAGGCACTGCTGTCGGATTTGACCCAATTGAGCCGTTTTGCCAAGTTGCTGGGACCGCTCATCCCGGGCGTGGACATCAAGCCGCTGATCAACGAGTTGCGCGAGCGGGTGTCCGAGGAGCTGGACTATGGCCTGGAGGCCGAGGCTCAGCGGGCGCACGCGGAGGAGTTCGCGGACGATCCGGATGTGGTGGTGCCCGATGTGGTGCACCAGGGCGATCAGGTGCTGGTCACGGAGTGGATCGACGGGACACCGCTGGCGGAGGTGATCTCCGACGGCACGCCCGAGGAGCGCGACCGGGCGGGGCAGTTGCTGGCGCGGTTCCTCTTCTCGGGCCCGGCGCGTACGGGTCTGCTGCACGCGGATCCGCATCCGGGGAACTTCCGGCTGCTGCCCGGGTCGGATGAGGAGGACGGCCCGAGCGGTGAACTGCGGCTCGGGGTGCTGGACTTCGGCACGGTGGACCGGCTGCCCGGCGGGCTGCCCGACACCATCGGTGAGGCGCTGCGGTTGGCGCTGGAGGGTGACGCCCAGGCGGTGTACGGGCTGCTGCGGGACGAGGGGTTCGTCAAGGACTCCATCGATCTCGACCCGGACGCGGTGCTCGACTATCTGCTGCCGATCATCGAGCCCGCGGTGGTGGAGGAGTTCACCTTCACCCGCGCCTGGATGCGCGCCCAGGCGGCACGGATCGCCGACCCGCGCTCCCCCGCCAATCAATTGGGCAAGCAGCTGAATCTGCCGCCGTCGTATCTGCTGATCCACCGTGTGACGCTGAGCACCATCGGTGTGCTCTGTCAGCTGAGCGCGACGGTACGGCTCCGGGAGGAGCTGGAGGCATGGCTGCCCGGGTTCCTGCCCGAGCCGGGCAAGGAGGAAGAGGCGCCCTCACCACCGGTCGGAGCCGAGCCTGCCCTCGATCGCTCTGATATGGGCGCGTGAGCAGTCACCGCAGTGGTACTGGCGGCTCCCGTCCTCGACCGAGCAGCTCCAGGTGACCGGTGGGCCCTCGTCCTTCGCACCGCACCGGGCGCACACCACGTGCTCGGCGCCCGGCGGTTCGGGGCGATCAGGCCGTTCCGGGGTGCGGGGATCGTCCCCGCGAGAACTGAGCACGTGGCGACGATAGCCCCGGCCGGCTCCCGGCTGGAGGGAGAACGCACCGCGGGGGCCGGTCCGTCGGGACCGGCCCCCGCGCAGTGACAGCGCGACTGGCGTCGGCTGAGGTGTTGCCTACTGCATAACGGCCATGGCGAGCGCGCGGCGGGCGCGCATCGATACGCGCTCGGCGCGGCGCTGCATCCGCCGAGCGGCGACCAGGCGCACGGCCCGGCGTTCCGCGTCGGCTTCCCGCATGCGCTCGTTCATATGCGCGCGTGCCAGGGCTTCTGGGATGAGTTGCATCTCGCGGGTCCTGTTCTGACGCGAGTCGTTCGCGCCCATGGTGGTGACAACTGGGGTGGCGGAGCCGGACGGCTCGCTCGGGGAAGAGGTCATCGGAGCCTGCTTCTGGGGATCGTGCGTGAGGGGGCGGTCGATGGTTCCGGAGACGTTCATGCCGTGACCGGGTTCTTGCGCGGACGGCCACGAGGCCGCTTGCGGGCAACCACGACGCCCTGGACGAAGAGCTCCCCACCCCAGACACCCCACGGCTCGCGCCGCTCCTTGGCGCCGGCGAGGCAGGCCTCGATCAGCGGGCAGGTGCGGCAGAGCGCCTTGGCGTACTCGACATCGGCCGGGGACTCGGCGAAGAAGACCTCCGGGTCGTAGGCACGGCAGGGAACGGGTACGCCGAGGTTCTCGATGGCGTCGTCGAGCGCGGTGAGCGCGGTCAGCGGGGTCAAGGTGGAGTCCTCCGTGGGGCCGGGCGGGGGGATCGTCTCGGAAGGCGGTACGGACGGGGCGTGCGCTTCGAGTTGCACGGGGTGTCGTTCCTCGTCTGGTCGGTCCGGCCTGTTGGCCGGGTGTCGGCTGGTACCGGGTGGTGCGTGTCCCGAGGCCCCTTCGCTCCGTCTCTCCCGTTCGGGACAAACAGAAGGGCCGCGGATCCCGGGTGGGGTTCCGCGGCCCTGAAGGCGCCGGCCTGATGGTGAATCAGGCTGGATCACTCCAGGGTTCGAGCCCACGGAAGGCCCACATCGTGTGGTGCTGCGTCTGCTTCTTGGTTTCGGCACCGGTCGCCGCGAAGGCATAGGCCTTGGCCTCTGCCGCCGCTACTCCTGCTTCCAGTGCCTTGGTCGGTCGCTCATTGCGCTCCAGGACAACGCCGGCGCGCTCCCGGACGGGAAGGGCCGAGGTACCTGCGGGACGAACGGCGGAGGCGCCGGACAGACCACTGGCGATGAGTTCGGAACCGGAGAAGCCGAGCGGGCAGACGGAGACGACCGAGAGATCGGTCATTTTGGCGGTGCTGACAAAGCTGGCGTTGATGCTGATCACTGGAATCGCCTCCTCTCGGCGTCTCAAGGACCGGCCCGAAGGCCCGTCACACGTATGCGGACAAGTAGAGCACGGTAACAGGGCTTCGGAGAAGCCGTTGTTTCCGTGGTTAAGAACCTATGGGGATTCCCGGGGCGGGCGCAAACTATTTTTGGGTCGAGTTTGCCTCAGCTGTCCCGATCGGCTTCCGCGCGCTCCTCACCTGCGCAGATGGCCAGCACATCGGCTCCGAACCGGTCCAACTTGCGGCTGCCGACACCGGAGATCCCGGCCAGCTCGCCCTCGCTCGCGGGCACGGCCTCGGCGATCGCCATCAGTGTTTTGTCGGTGAACACGCAAAAGGCGGGCTGGCTCAGCCGCTCTGCCTGGCCCGCGCGCCAGTCGCGCAGCCGCTCGTAGAGCGCCTCGTCCATGTCCGAAGGACAGTCCTCGCAGCGCATCAGCTTCATCTCGCCGGCGTCCGTGAGCGTCTTGCCGCACACCCGGCACAGCACCGGGCCACGCCGCTTGCGCCGGGTCGCGCCCGCGCGCTCCACGGTCCCACCCGCGCCACCGCCGGCCCCCGCCCTCGCGCCCCGGGCGTCCGAGGCCACCGAGCCCGGACGCAGCCCATGGAGAAAACGGGTGACCCGCCGGGAGGCCCGGCCGCCCGGAGAGCGGGAGAGCGCCCAGGAGAGGGAGAGATGCGAGCGCGCCCGGGTGACACCGACATAGAGAAGCCGGCGCTCCTCCTCGATCTGCTCGTCGGTCTTGGCGTAGGTGATCGGCATCATGCCTTCGGTGAGACCGACCAGGAACACCGCGTCCCACTCCAGGCCCTTCGCCGCGTGCAGCGAGGCGAGCGTGACGCCCTGCACGGTCGGCGCGTGCTGGGCGGCCGCGCGCTCGTCCAGCTCGGCCACCAGATCGGCGAGCGTCGCCGACGGCTTGGCCCGTACGAAGTCCTCGGCGAGCCGGACGAGAGCGGCCAGCGACTCCCAGCGGTCACGGACCGCGCCCGAGCCCGCGGGAGGTTCGGTGGTCCAGCCCTTCGTGGAGAGCACCGCCCGCACCTGCGACGGCAGCTCGACCACATCGTCGAGCAAGGAGTCGTTGCCCCCGAAGCGGGCCGCGCCACGCAGCGCGGCGCCCGCTTCCCGTACCTCCTGGCGCTCGAAGAATCGCTCGGCGCCACGCAGCTGGTAGGGCACGCCCGCGTCGGCGAGGGCCTGTTCAAAGACCTCCGACTGGGCGTTGATCCGGTACAGCACCGCGATCTCGCCGGCCGGGACGCCCGCGGCGATCAGATCGCGGATACGGCGGGCGGTGCCCTCGGCCTCGGCGGGCTCGTCCGCGTACTCCGTGCGGACCGGCTCGGGGCCCGGCTCGCGCTGCGAGATCAGTTCGAGACGGTGCTCGGCGGCCCGGCCGCGCGCCTGGTTGAGCAGGCCGTTGGCGAGATGCACCACCTGCGGGGTGGAGCGGTAGTCACGGACCAGCTTCACGACGGTGGCGCTCGGATGCCGCGTACGGAAGTTCAGCAGATGGTCGGGGGTGGCGCCGGTGAAGGAGTAGATGGTCTGGCTGGCGTCACCGACCACACAGAGGCTCTCCCGGTCCCCCAGCCACAGATCGAGCAATCGCTGCTGGAGGGGGCTGACGTCCTGGTACTCGTCCACCACGAAGTGCTGGTACTGACGGCGGATCTGGTCGGCGATGTCATGGCGGTCCTGGAGGATGCCGACCGTGAGCAGCAGGACATCCTCGAAGTCGATCACCGAGCGCTCACGCTTCAGCTGCTCGTACATCCCGTAGATCTGACCGATCTCGGCCGCGTCCCGCGGGGCCTCGCGGGAGGACTTGGCCACGGCGGCCGGATAGTCGGCCGGCACGGTCTGGGTGACCTTCGCCCACTCGATCTCGGCGGTGACATCACGCAGTTCATTGCGGTCGAGCCGGATCCGGCAGCGGGCGGCGGACTCGGCGACCAGCTGCACCTTGCGGTCCAGCAGCCGCGGCAGCTCTCCGCCGACCGCCTTGGGCCAGAAGAACTGGAGCTGGCGCAGCGCCGCCGAGTGGAACGTACGCGCCTGCACCCCGCCCGCGCCCAGCTGGCGCAGCCTGCCGCGCATCTCGCCCGCGGCGCGGTTGGTGAAGGTGACGGCCAGCACGCTGGCGGGCTGGAGGATGCCCGCGCGCACGCCGTACGCGATCCGGTGTGTGATCGCGCGGGTCTTGCCCGTGCCGGCGCCGGCCAGCACGCACACCGGACCGTGCAGGGCCGTCGCCACCTCGCGCTGCTCGGGGTCGAGCCCGTCGAGCACCGCGTCGGCGTCGCGCGGCGGGGTCACGATCTGACCGCCGTCGGATTCCCGCGGGAACAGTGAGGAGTGCGTTGCTGCTGTCACCCCGCCATGCTGCCAGGTCTCCCGGGACAGGTGCGGCGGTTGTCCACAGGGGTGCCGCACCGGTCGTATCGATACGTTCGTACGCCCGGCCCTGTGGATGGCCTCGTGACGTACGGGAGACGTACGGGAATGGTGGCCGTGTTACGCGCGTTCGACAGAATGCGGGCGACGCGTTCAGCGGGACCCTCCGAGATATCGAGGCAGAGGAGCCGAAGGACATGCCGGGCACTGTGACGATGTACAGCACCACGTGGTGCGGATACTGCCGTCGGCTCAAGGGCCAGATGGACCGTGAGGGCATCGCGTACACCGAGATCAACATCGAGCAGGACCCGGAGTCGGCGGCCTTCGTCGAGAAGGCGAACGGCGGCAACCAGACGGTGCCGACCGTGCTGTTCCCCGATGGCTCCACGCTGACGAACCCCTCGCTGGCGCAGGTCAAGCAGAAGGTCGGGGTCTGAGGACACGGCCCCGCACGACACGAGCCCCCGCCGGACCACCGTCCGCGGGGGCTCTGTCGTAGCTCTGTCGTAGCTCCGCCGTACTGACCGGCGGTACCGACAGGCGGGGTGCTCAGGGCCGGGGCTGCGGCTTCGGTAGCGGCTTCGGCAGAGGCTTGCCGTACCAGAGCTCCACCAGGCGCGCGGCGATCGAGATGCCGACCGGGGGAAGGATCTCGCCCGTCTCGATCGCGGTCCGCAGATCCTCCCGGGAGAACCAGCGCGCCTCCTCGATCTCCTCGCCGTCCACCGTGATCTCGGACGATGTGGCGCGGGCCATGAAGCCCAGCATCAGGCTCGACGGGAACGGCCACGGCTGGCTGGCGATGTACTCGACCTCGCCGACGGTGATCCCCGCCTCCTCGAAGACCTCGCGGGCCACCGACGTCTCGATCGACTCGCCGGGCTCCACGAAGCCCGCCAGCGTGGAGAAGCGGCCCTCGGGCCAGTGCACCTGGCGGCCCAGCAGCGCGCGGTCGTTCTCGTCGGTGACGAGCATGATCACCGCGGGGTCGGTACGGGGGTAGTGCTCGGCGCCGCAGGCCTGGCAGCGGCGGATATGGCCGGCCGCCGCGATCACGGTGCGCTCGCCGCAGCGGGAGCAGAAGCGGTGCAGCCGCTGCCAGTTCTCCAGCGCCACCGCGTGCACCATCAGGCCCGCGTCGCGCGGGGAGAGCAGCATCCCGGCCTCGCGCAGCCCCGCGGGCCGCGCCGACTGGTCCATCCGTCCCGGGAGCGAGTCCTTCTGGAGCGCGAAGTAGCGGACGCCCTCCTGGTCCGTACCGAGGAAGTAGCGGTGGGTCTCGGTGAGGGGGGCCTCGAAGGACGGGGTCATGACCAGTTCGGTACGCCCGTCAGGGGTGTCGTCGATCAGCACCTGGCCGCCCGACACCACGAAGACGCGGGTCGTGGGATGGCTCCAGGCAGCCGCCAGCCAGGCCTCGTCGAGACGGTGGTGGGCCGCGCGGTCGATACCGCTGGGAGCGGTGAGGCCGATGGGTCGGTGTGCGATGGCGTCACTGCTGATGGTGCTCACAGGTACTTCCAACTCCCCCGGATGGATAGGGTTTCTGATCAGCGGAGTGTGCGGCGGGCCTAGGTCGTGCGGTGCGAGTCCCGCTCGGGGGCGCCCAGCTCGCTCCAGAGGTGGGCCGTGGTCTCCACACCTTTGAGAAGCAGGTCGAGTTCCACCTTCTCGTTCGGCGCGTGCCAGCCGTCGGACGGTACGGAGATGCCCAGGAAGAGCACCGGGGCACCGAGCACGTCCTGGAGATCGGCGGCCGGTCCTGAACCGCCCTCCCGGGTGAAGCGGATCTTCCGGCCGAAGGCGCGGCCCATGGCCCGGACGAGCGACTGGAGGGCGGGGTGGTCCAGCGGGGTCAGACAGGGACGCGTGGCCGCGCCGAAGCTGATCTTGTGCCGGATGCCGGCCGGGATCCTGGCCTCCGCCCAGTCGCGTACGGACCGCTCGATACGGTCCGGGTCCTGCCCCGCGACCAGCCGGAACGAGAGCTTCAGCTGCGCGGAGGACGGAATGATCGTCTTGCCGCCGGGGCCTTGGTAGCCCCCGCCGATGCCGTTGACCTCGGCGGTCGGGCGGGCCCAGACGCGCTCCAGGGTGGAGAAGCCCGCCTCGCCGAGGGTGCCGTGCGACTTCGCCGTACGGAGCCATTCCTCCTCGTCGAACGGCAGCTCCGCGATCAGGGCGCGCTCGGCCTCGGTCAGCTCGGCCACACCGTCGTAGAAGCCGGGGACCGTGACGCGCTCGTGCTCGTCGTGCAGGGCGGCGACGAGGCGGGCGGCGACGGTGGCCGGGTTCGGGACGGCTCCGCCGAAGGAACCGGAGTGGATGTCCTGGTCGGGGCCGTACAGCTCGATCTCGCAGTCGGCGAGTCCGCGCATACCGGTGCAGACGGTCGGGGTGTCCTCCGACCACATGCCCGTGTCCGAGACGATCACGACATCGGCGGCGAGGCGGCCGGCCCGTTCCTCGGCCAGTGCGCGGAAGTGCGGGGAGCCCGATTCCTCCTCGCCCTCGACGAGGAGCTTGAGGTGGACGGCGGGGGTGGTGCGGCCGGTGGCGGCGAGATGCGCGCGTACGCCGAGTGTGTGGAAGAAGACCTGCCCCTTGTCGTCTGCGGCGCCGCGCGCGTACAGACGGCCGTCCCGTACGACCGGCTCGAAGGGGTCGGTGTGCCAGCCGTCCTCGCGGGCGGCGGGCTGGACGTCGTGGTGGCCGTAGACCAGCACGGTCGGGGCGTCCGGGTCCTCGGAGGGCCACTCCGCGAAAACGGCGGGGGCGCCCGGGGTGTCCCAGATCTCGGTGACCGGAAAACCGGTCTCCTTGAGCTTCGCGGCGAGCCAGTCGGCACTGCGCCGCACGTCAGCGTCGTGGTCGGGGTGGGCGGATACGGAGGGGATGCGCAGCCAGTCGGCGAGGTCGGCGAGGAAGGCGGCGCGGTGGGTCTGGATGTACGTACGGACGACGCTGTCCGGAGTGTCGCTCATGATGTCGAGCCTAACGGGCTCAGAGCGCGGTCCCGTCTGCCGGTTGTGAGGATCGCTCTTCCGTGGGTGTGTCCCGGGTCTCGTGCATACCTTCCGGGGCGGACTCCGCGGGGCTGTCCGGGCCGTCCGGGGCTTCGGTGAGCAGGCGCTCCAGCTCCGGGCGGCCGGGGAGGCCTTCGGGGCGGACGACCTCCCCTGTCCTGACATACAGGAAGGTCGCCGTGACCGCGGCCGGCGGGAGGCCGTGCCGCTCGGCCCAGGCCAGCCGGTAGATGGCGAGCTGGAGGGGGTCGGCGGTCCCGGTGCGACCGGTCTTCCAGTCGACGATCTCGTAGGTGAAGGTCTCCGCGCCGGTCTCGGGGTCGGTCCGGGCAGTGCGGTAGACGGCGTCGATACGGCCCCGGATCACCCGGCCCGCGAGGGTGAGCTGGAACGATGCCTCCACGCGGTACGGCGTGCGCCGGGCGTACGGCGTGAGCTCGAACGCCTCCTTGAGCGCCGCCAGATCGCGTTCGTCCGCGATCTCCGGCTCGTCGTCCTCGCCGCCGGGCAGCTCGTCGGGGCCGAGCATCGGAAGCGGCAGCTCCTCGAACCGCGACTCCACCCAGGCGTGGAACCGCGTGCCCCTGCGGGCGGCGGGCCGCGGCGGACGCGGCATGGGCCGCGCAAGCTCATGGGCGAAGCCGTCGGGGTCGGCGGCGAGCCGCAGCAGCTGGGAGGCGGAGAGTGACGGCGGTACGGGGACATCGCGGACGGTGGTGCGGGCGCGGCGCAGCTCACCGGCGAGGGCATCGAGATCGCGGTCCCAGGAGGCGAGGGTACGGATCTCCTCCGGGGTGAGGTGGGGGCGGTCGGAGGGTGGTGGGTCGGAGGGCGTCTCCCCGGCCCGCCGGGGGCCGGGGACGGCGATGGAAGGGTCGGCGGCGGGATCGGCGGCAGCGGGGGCGGCCGTCCAGGCGTCCCAGTCGGACAGATCCCCGTCCCCGTCCCCGTCCTCATCCCCATCCGCGTCCTCGTCCGGCGGATCGCCGTCGAACGGGTCGGCGAGGTCAGCGACGTACCGCTCCGGAACGTACGGCTCCGGAACGTCGGGCTCATCGATCGAGTCAGCCGACCCGGAAGACCCGGCCGACCCGACCGACCCGGAAGACCCGGCAGACCCGACCGGCCCGACCGGCCCGTCTACGTCGCTCCCCAGCTCCTCCAGATACGCCAGCACCGTGTCCGCCGCCGCGCGCCGGCGGGTCAGGGACGCCCCGTCCAACGGAAGCGGCCAGGCGTGGGAGACACCCTCCGTCCGCAGGGCGGGGTTGTCCTCCGACTCCTCCGGTTCGTCCGCCCACACCTCGATCTCGCCGAAGCCCGCCGCGCAGTGGTCGTACAGCGCGTGCAGGAAATCGGACGGGCCCCTCGGGCGCTTCTGCGTGGGCCCCCACCAGTGACCCGAGCCGAGCAGCAGCGAGCGCGGGCGCGTGAAGGTGACATAACCGAGGCGCAGCTCTTCGGTGTGCTGATGCGCCTTCATCGCCTCCTTGAAGGACTTGAGCCCCTTCGCGTCCCAGGACGTGATCTCCGGCAGGGTCGGCGCGTCGCCGCGCAGCGCGTGCGGAAGGACCTTCGGCTGGGAGGTCCAGGCCTCGCGCGCCTTGGCGTTGGGGAACTGTCCGGCGACCAGCCCCGGCACGGCGACGACATCCCACTCCAGGCCCTTGGACTTGTGGGCGGTCAGGACCTTCACCGTGTTCTCGCCGCCGGGCAGCGCGTTGTCCAGACCCTTCTCGTACTGCGCTGCCGTACGCAGGAATCCCAGGAAGGCCAGCAGCCCGGCCTCACCGTCCAGCGCGGCGAACGACGCGGCGATGTCGAGGAAGTTGCCCAGCGTCTCCCGGCGGCGGGCGGCCAGTGCGTGCGGGGAGGCGGAGAGCTCGACCTCAAGGCCGGTCGTGGCCAGGACCCGGTGCAGGACGTCCATCAGGGGGTCCGCGAGCGACCGGCGCAGCTCGCGCAGTTCGGTGGCGAGCCGGGCGAACCGGACCCGGGCGGCGGCGGAAAAGGGCAGTCCGTCCTCCGGCGTGCCCGCCGACTCCAGGAAGGTGTCCAGGGCGTCGGCGAGCGAGATCACCTCGGCGGGGTCGGTGCCCTCGACCGCCGCGGCCAGCCGCGCGTCGGGATCGTCGTCCCCGTCCGCGCCGGTACCCCGGTGGACGAGCAGCCGGGCCCGGCGGCCGAGCAGCGCCAGATCGCGCGGGCCGATGCGCCAGCGAGGTCCGGTGAGCAGCCGTACGAGGGAGGCGTTGGCTCCGGGGTCCTGAAGGACCTCGCACATCGCCACGAGGTCGGCCACCTCGGGGAGATGGAGCAGCCCGGAGAGGCCGACGACCTCGACGGGCACATCGCGGGCCACCAGGGCGCCCTGGATCCGCGGGAAGTCCCCGGCCGTACGGCACAGCACGGCGATCTCGGCGGGCTCCTTGCCCGTACGCACCAGATGGGCGATCGAGTCCGCGAGCCAGTCGATCTCCTCCGCGTGCGTACGCAGCAGCGCGCAGCGCACCCCGCCGTCGCGCTCGGCGCCGGGAGCCGGGCGCAGCGCCTCCACGCCCTCGTGCATCGCGCGCAGCGGTGCCGCGAGGCCGTTGGCGAGGTCCAGGAGACGGCCGCCGCTGCGGCGATTCTCGCTGAGGGAGAAGCGGGCCGCCGGGCGGCCGCCGGCGTACGGGAAGTGCGCGGGGAAGTCGTCCAGATTGGCGACGGAGGCGCCGCGCCAGCCATAGATCGCCTGACAGGGGTCGCCGACCGCGGTGACCGCGTGTCCCGTGCCGCCGCCGAAGAGCCCGGAGAGCAGGAGCCGCTGCGCGACCGACGTGTCCTGGTACTCGTCGAGCAGGACGACCCGGAACTCCTCCCGGAGGAGGGCGCCGACCTCGGGCCTGGTGGTGGCGAGTTGGGCGGAGAGGGCGATCTGGTCGCCGAAGTCGAGGAGGTCGCGGGCGCGCTTGGCGGCGCGGTAGCGCCCGACCAGTTCGAGCAGTTCGGCGCGGGCGACGGCGGTCTCGGGGACCTTGCGCAGCTCGGCGTTGCTGAGCCGCGCGCCCTCCAGGGTGCGCAGCAGGTCGGTGTCGTACGCGCCGAGCCGAGCGGGCCCGACAAGATGCTCGGCCAACTCGGCGTCGAGCGCGAGCAGATCGCTGACCAGCGCGGGAAGCGTCTTGGTCAGCGCGGGATACGGTCCAGGCGCGTCCCGCAGCACCCGCGCGGCGAGCTGGAAGCGGGTGGCGTCCGCGAGCAGCCGGGCGGTCGGCTCCAGACCGATCCGCAGACCGTGGTCGGTGAGCAGCCGGCCCGCGAAGGCGTGGTACGTGGAGATGCTGGGCTCGCCGGGAGGGTGCTCGGGGTCGATGACGTCGGGGTCGGTGACCCCGGCCCGTACGAGCGCCTTGCGCACCCGCTCGGCCAGCTCACCCGCCGCCTTGTTGGTGAACGTCAGCCCGAGGACCTGCTCGGGGGCGACCTGTCCACTGCCCACCAGCCACACCACCCGGGCGGCCATCACCGTCGTCTTCCCGGAACCGGCTCCGGCCACGATGACCTGCGGGGCGGGCGGCGCGGTGATGCAGGCCGTCTGCTCCGGGGTGAAGGGGATGCCGAGAAGCTCCTTGAGCTGCTCGGGATCGGTGAGATGTACGGACACCCGAGGGAGGCTATCCGGCACCACTGACAGTGGGCTGGGGCGGCCTCGCGGGCGCGGCCTCAGGTGACGCGGCCGACCATTATGACGAGGACGCTGATGGTCCCGCCGTCCACCTCGTAGAGCACACGCCAGTCACCGACCGGCAGCCGCCAGAAGCCCGAGGAGCCCATCTGCCGGGCCGCTTCAGGACACGGGTCGTCCGCCAGTGCACGTACCGCTACCACACAGTTCTTCGCTCCAATGGGGTCGATCTGCTGTAATCGGCGGTACTCGGCCATGGCACGTTCTTTCCACACCATGGTGTACGTCATGACGCAAGTGCCTGGGCCTCTTCGGCTTCCAGTTGGGCCATGAACTCGTCATGCGTCATCGTCACACCGGGCTCGGCCTTGCGCGCCTTGAGTTCCGCGATATCGACCTCGTCGCGGATGCGACGCAGCTCTTCCAGTTCCTCTATCGACACCAGGGCAGCCGCAGGCCGGCCGTATTCGGTGATCACGATCTCCGCGTGGCCGTACCGCACTCGGCCGATGAGCTGCCCGAGCTGGTTGCGGGCTTCGACCAGGGGATATGTCTCCATGCGGAAACCGTACAGACCGGCAGGTGGGCCCAGCCCCAGAACGGTCCGACCTCAGAGATATTCGCCCATGCGAGTTAATTTGTCACCTTATCCTCATTCCACGACCTGCTGCCCCTCCGGCTGCGCGCTGCACGACGCGCGGAACGCGCAGTGGCCGCAGTGCTGGCCCGTGGTCGGGGTGAAGCGTTCGTCGAGTACGCGGCCGGCCGCGGTCGTCAGGAGTTCGCCCACCCACTCCCCCGCCAACGGCTCCTGGGCCTGGATCTTGGGGAGTTCCTCGCCGCCCTCCTTCTTCGGCGCGGCCTGGCGCAGCTGTACGAGTTCCGCGCCGCCCGGCTCCGGGCGGCGGCCGTCGAAGATCTCGTCCAGCGCGCCTTCGCGTACTGCCAGCTGATAGACGGCGAGCTGGGGGTGGCGGGCGACCTCGTCCTTGGTCGGGGCCTGCTTCCCGGTCTTGAAGTCGACGACATAGGCGCGGCCTTCCGCGTCCTGCTCGACCCGGTCCATGGAGCCCCGGATGCGCACCTCGTACGCGCCCGCTTCGAGGGTGACGTCGAATCCGTGCTCCGTGGTGGCGGGCGTACGGCCGCGGTCCATGACGTGCCAGCGCAGAAAGCGTTCGAGCGCGACCCTCGCCTGCGTCTTCTCCTGCTGGGACTTCCAGGGTGCGTCGAAGGCGAGCGCGTCCCATACGGAGTCCAGCCGCTCCATCAGGACATCGAGATCGGCGGGGGTGCGGCCGGACGCCACCTCGTCGGCCAGGACATGGACGACGTTGCCGAAGCCCTGGGCGGAGGTGGCGGGCGCGTCCGCCCTCACCTCGCGTCCCAGGAACCACTGGAGCGCGCAGGTGTTCGCCAGTTGGTCGAGGGCGCTGCCGGAGAGCGCGACGGGCTGGTCACGGTCGCGCAGCGGGACCGTGCTGTGGGTCGGCTGGTACAGGCCCCACCAGCGGTCCGGATGCGCGGCCGGGACGAGCGCCTGGCCGTCCTCGTCGCTGAGCGCCGCGAGCCGGGCGAGCCGGCGGGCGGCGGCGTCACGGAGCGCCGGGGACGCCTCCGGGTCGACCGTGGTGGCGCGCAGTTCGGCGACGAGCGCGGCGACGGCGAGCGGGCGGCGGGGGCGGCCGGTGATGTCCCTGGGCTCCACACCGAGTTCGGTGAGGAAACGGGAGGGCTGGTCGCCGTCGTCGGCCGGGGCCTTGACGGCGGTCACGACCAGCCGGTCGCGGGCGCGGGTCGCCGCCACATAGAACAGCCTGCGCTCCTCCGTGAGGAGCGCGCCGGGGGAAAGGGGCTCGGCCAGTCCGTCGCGGCCGATCCTGTCCGCCTCCAGGAGGGAGCCGCGCCGCCGCAGATCGGGCCAGAGGCCCTCCTGCACACCGGCGACGACGACAAGGCGCCATTCGAGCCCCTTCGAGCGGTGCGCCGTCATCAGCCGTACGGCGTCGGGGCGTACGGCCCTGCGGCTGAGCGTGTCGGCGGCGATGTCCTGGGCGTCGAGCTCCTCCAGGAAGTTCAGCGCGCCCCGGCCGCCGGTGCGTTCCTCTGCGCGCGCGGCGGCGTCGAAGAGGGCGCACACGGCGTCGAGATCGCGGTCGGCGTTACGGCCGCCCGCGCCCCCGCGCAGCGCGGAGCGTTCGAGCCGGCCCGGCCAGGGGGTGCCGTCCCACAGCTCCCACAGGGCCTCCTCGGCGGTGCCGCCGCCTTCGAGCAGCTCGCGCGCCTTGCGCAGCAGCGCGCCGAGCCGCTGCGCGCCACGGGCGTACGCGGGGTCGTGCGCCACGAGCCGCTCGGGCTCGGCGAGCGCCCGCGCGAGCAGCGCGTCCGACGCGGCGGGCAGCCGGTTGCCACCGGCCCGTTCCTCGTCGCGCAACGCCCGGCCGAGCCGACGGAGATCGGCGGCGTCCATACCGCCGAGGGGAGAGGTGAGGAGGACGAGAGCCGTCTCGACATCGAGCCAGGAGGTGACAGGAGTGACGGGAACGACGGGAGCGACGGGAACGACGGGAACGACGGGACCAGGGGCCTCGGCCGCGTCCGCCACCCCGGCCCCGCCGTCGCCCTGCGCGCCGGGCGCGGCCTCCTGCGCGGCAACCACCGCCGTATCCCCGCCCTTCACATCCCGCGGCGGCCGGCGGACCGCCGCCTCCGCCACCGCTCGCAGCGCCGTCAGCAGCGGAGCCACCGCCGGTTCATGGCGCAGGGGAAGATCGTCGCCGTCTATCTCCAGGGGGACGCCCGCCGAGGTCAGGGCGCGCCGGATCGACGGGATCGTACGGCCGCCCGCGCGCACCAGCACCGCCATGTCGCGCCACGGAACGCCGTCCTCCAGATGCGCGCGGCGCAGGATGTCCGCGATGTTGTCCAGCTCCGTCGACGGCGTCGGGAACGTGTACGTCTCGACCGTGCCGCCCTCGCGCACCGTCGCCGGCTCGCGATGGACCCGTACCTTCTCCGCGGGCAGCCGGGGAAGCGGCATACGGCGGGTCAGCAGCCGGGTCGCCGCCAGCAGTCGAGCACCGGAGCGCCGGGAGGTGATCAGGACCTCCACCGGCGCCGGCCGGCCGTCCCGCCGCGGAAAGGCGTAGGGGAAGTCGAGGATGCCGTTCACATCGGCACCGCGGAAGGCGTAGATCGACTGGTCCGGATCGCCGAAGGCGACCAGCGTGCGCCCCTGTCCCGCCAGCGCGCGCAACAGCCGGACCTGCGCCGGGTCGGTGTCCTGGTACTCGTCGACGAACACCGCGTCGTACCGCTCCATCAGCCGCGCCCCGACCTCCGGGCGGGCCGCCAGCAGTACCGCCCGGTGGACCAGCTCCGCGTAGTCGAGCACCCCCTGCATATCCAGGTTGTCCAGATATTCGGCGAGGAAGGCCGCCGCGGCCGACCAGTCGGGACGGCCCGTGCGCCGCGCGAAGACGGCCAGCGCGTCGGGGCCGAGCCCCAGTTCCCTGCTGCGCGCGAGCACGGCCCGTACCTCGTCGGCGAAGCCGCGCGTGGTGAGGCACGCCCGCAGTTCGTCCGGCCACCGGACGCGACCGCGCCCCGCACGCTCCAGGTCGAGCTGGCCCGCGAGGAGATCGCGTACGGCGACGTCCTGCTCGGGACCGGAGAGCAGCCGCAGCGGCTCGGTGAAGAGTTCGGCCTCCTGATGGGCGCGGATCAGGGCGTAGCAGAAGGAGTGGAAGGTGGTCGCCTGCGGGCCGCGTCTGCCGCCGAGCCTGACCGCCATCCGGTCGCGCAGTTCCACGGCGGCCCTGCGGCTGAACGTCAGCACCAGGATCCGTTCGGGGTCGACGCCCCGGCCGACCCGTGCGGCGACCGACTCCACGAGCGTCGTGGTCTTGCCCGTACCGGGACCGGCCAGCACAAGCAACGGTCCGGTCTCATGGTCAACCACCCCGCGCTGCGCTGCGTCCAGCCAAGGAGGGTCCACCGGGACCGGCGGGGTACGCACCAGTCGGTACGCGCCCGGAGTCCGCTGCCGTACCCGACGGTGCGGGGTACGCCCGGTGGAAGAGGAGGAGCTCACGTGGTTCGCCGGTCCTGGAGGAGGTGCTGGTGGTGACGGTGCCGGGGGCGCTGACGGTGGCCCGTGCCCCGGCCGGGGCGCGTGTGGCGCGTGCCGGTGACGCTACGCCGTCGGGCGGCCGGGACGCATGCGCTCCGCTCCGTCATCCTCATGTGCGGCCACGAAGGCGGCGCCCGGCCCGTCGGACGCCCGGATGGCGGAAGCTGTCATATGTGAGCCCCCTCGCCCGTGTCCGCGCCGTCCCAGCGCGCCCGCTTCATGTCCAGGCGCGGCACATGCCCCTCGGCGCTCCGCGCGGCGAGGCGCAGGGGTGTGCCCTCCTCGCGGTAGTGGTCCAGCGCGCTCAGTTCGTGTCCCGGCAGCAGTACGCCGTCGGACCTGACCACGCGCCACCAGGGCACGGCCCCGCCGTAGAGCGCCATGGCGCGGCCGACCTGGCGCGGGCCGCCCTCGCCGAGCCACTCCGCGATATCGCCGTAGGTCATGACCCGGCCGGGCGGGATCAGCTCGGCCACGTCCAGCACGCGCTCCGCGTAGTCGGGCAGCCGCGCCGCCTCGCCCTCCGCGTCCGTGCTCGCCTCGCCCTCCGCGTCGGCGCTCACTCCGGCGCTCGCGTCGCCCTCCGCGTCTGCGCTCACTCCGCCGCTCGCGTTCATGGTCGGCTTCCGGGACTCCTCGCTCCTCATCCGGTCCATCCTGCCGCACCCCACCGACAGCGGCCCCGCCCGGCCGCGAGGGGCCACGCCGACCCCGCATCGGAGCGCGTACGCGTGGTCACCGTATGTACGTACGCACACAAAGGGACGCATCTCGCGCGCACGCGGTCCCCGCAATGCACCCTGATGCCCCCGTCTGTCGGCGGCTCGTGCCACCATCATCCGGGCGGTGACTGGTGATACGAGATCAAGAAGAGACGGATTCGACAGAGGAGCGGGACGTGCGGCCTCAGGCGGCGACGCCCACCTCTGGCGCTGAGTCGCGCCCTGACGCGGACGGCACGGGCATCGGTCCTGGCTCCGGGCCGGACGCCGGGCCGGACGCCGGCGACAGCCTTGCATTCGACGGCGAGCACTGCGCCACCGGCGCCACCCGCGCCGACCGGGTCTCCGGCGACGAGCCGCTGCTCTCGGCCCGCGTCCACCGCCCCTCCGATCTGCTGCGTCTGCTCATCGGCGTCCTCGCCATCGCCCTCGTCCTCGGACTCTCCGCCTTCGCCCACGGCACGACCTCCGGTCTGGAACAGGACATCAGCAAGGGCACGGGCCAGGCACCCGACCTGATGGTCAAGGTGGCCGGCCTGGTGTCGAGCATCGCCGTGCTGCTCGTCCCGGTCGCCTTCGCGATCGAACGGCTGATCAAACGTGACGGACTGCGGATCGCGGACGGGGTGCTCGCCGCCGTCCTGGCACACGGCGTCACCCTCGCCATCGATCTCTGGGTCGCCAGAGCCGCCCCGGAGTCGATCCAGGACGCGCTGACCCGCCCCCAGGCGGGCGCCGGGCTCACCGACCCCGTCCATGGCTATCTGGCGCCCGTCATCGCGTATATGACGGCCGTCGGGATGGCACGCAGACCCCGCTGGCGGGTCGTGCTGTGGGTGGTGCTGCTGCTCGACGCCTTCGCGATGCTGGTCGCGGGGTACACCACACCGTTCTCGATCATCCTGACGGTACTGATCGGCTGGAGCGTCGCGTACGGCACGCTCTACACCGTCGGCTCGCCCAACGTACGCCCCACCGGGCAGACCCTGATGGCGGGTCTGCGCCATGTCGGCTTCCGTCCGGTCAACGCGATGCGCGCCGAGGATGTCGCCGACTCCGCCGAGCAGGGCGACCGGGGCCGCCGCTATCTGGTCTCCCTGGAGGACGGTCCGCCGCTGGATGTCACCGTCGTCGACCGCGAACAGCAGGCGCAGGGCTTCTTCTACCGGGTCTGGCGGCAGCTGACACTGCGCTCCATCACCACCCGCCG
This sequence comes from Streptomyces sp. NPDC051662, assembly GCF_040681655.1. Classification (NCBI taxonomy): domain Bacteria; kingdom Bacillati; phylum Actinomycetota; class Actinomycetes; order Kitasatosporales; family Streptomycetaceae; genus Streptomyces; species Streptomyces sp. NPDC051662. The sequence continues at coordinate 1,795 of NZ_JBFAZD010000017.1, read as the reverse complement.
GTCCATCCCCTCCCTGCGCCAGGCGCTCGAACAGGAAGCGCTGCTCGCGTACGCGGCCATCGCCGCCGGGGCCAACGCCCCCAAGCTGATCGCCACCTCGGAGCTGGGCCCCGACGCCGTCATGCTCGTGTACGAGCACCTGGGCGGCCGGTCGCTTGACTCGCTGCCGGACGAGGAGATCACCGACGAGCTGGTACGGGGTGCCTGGCGCCAGGTCAAGGCGCTCCAGTCGCGCCGGATCGCGCACCGCAGGCTCACCGGCGACGCGCTGCTGGTGGACCGTTCCGGCAAGGTGATCCTCACCGAGCTGCGCGGCGGCGAGATCGCCGCGGGCGATCTGGTGCTGCGGATGGACACCGCCCAGCTGCTCACGACGATGGGGCTGCGAGTGGGCGCGGAGCGCTCGGTGGCCGCGGCGGTCGAGGTCCTCGGGCCCGACGCCATCGCCGACTGTCTGCCGCTCCTCCAGCCGATCGCGCTCAGCCGCTCCACGCGCGCGACGCTGCGCCGGCTCGCCCGTGAGCGGTCGCAGCGCGAGCGCGAGGCCGTACTTGAGGCGTCCGAGGCGAACAAGCGCGCCAAGGTGGCGGAGGCCGCCGCGGTGGACGGCGACCGCAAGGCCGTACGAAGATCCCTGCGCGCGGAGAAGCAGGCGGAGAAGCGCGCCATAGACGAGGCCCTCGACGAGGCGCGCGAGGAGGATCTGCTCTCCCAGATGCGCAAGCAGGTGCTGCGGATCCGGCCGCAGGCGCCGGTCGAGCCGGTCCGGCTGGAGCGCATCAAGCCCCGTACGCTGCTCAGCTTCATCGCCGGGGCCGTCGCCGCGTACTTCCTGCTCACCACCATCACGCAGGTGGACTTCGGCACGGTCATCAGCCGGGCGCACTGGGGCTGGGTGGCCGCGGCCGTGGCGTTCTCGGCGCTCAGTTATGTCGCGGCGGCGATGAGCCTGCTGGGCTTCGTACCGGAACGGGTGCCCTTCCGGCGTACGGTCGTCGCGCAGGTCGCCGGCTCCTTCGTCAAGATCGTCACACCCGCGGCGGTCGGTGGCGTGGCGCTGAACACGCGCTTCCTCCAGCGCGCGGGGGTACGCCCGGGGCTCGCCGTCGCCAGTGTCGGCGCGTCGCAGCTCTTCGGGCTCGGCGCGCACATCCTGCTGCTGCTGTCCTTCGGCTATCTCACCGGTACGGAGAAGTCGACGTCGCTCACCCCGTCCAGGACGGTGATCGCGGGTCTGCTGACGGTCGCGGTGCTGGTGCTGGTCGTGACCGCGATCCCGTTCCTGCGGAAGTTCCTGGTGACGCGGCTGCGCTCGCTGTTCGCCGGGGTGGTGCCCCGCATGCTCGACGTACTCCAGCGGCCGATGAAGCTGCTCACCGGCATCGGCGGGATGCTGCTACTGACGGGTGTGTTCGTGATGTGTCTGGACGCCTCGATCCGGGCGTTCGACAACGGCAATCAGCAGCTCAGCTACGCGAGCATCGCGGTGGTCTTCCTGGCGGGCAACGCGCTGGGCTCGGCCGCGCCGACGCCGGGCGGTGTGGGCGCGGTCGAGGGCGCGCTGACGCTGGGTCTGCTGGCGGTCGGGCTGCCGAAGGAGGTCGCCGCGCCCGCCGTGCTCCTCTACCGGCTGCTGACGCTGTGGCTGCCCGTGCTGCCCGGCTGGCTGAGCTTCAGCCACCTCACGCGCAAGGGAGCGCTCTAGGTCCTGTCCGGTCGATCTTCGCGGATCAGCCCGCGGCGTCTGGTGCCGTGCATCGCAAGGCGGAGGATCGGCCTCGTACTGGACGTACTT